>JBFHIZ010000004.1:0-113057 GCA_041596215.1 Lachnospiraceae bacterium | reverse complement strand
CCTCTTCAACATTATCAAACATTCTATAATCAACATATAGTCCATATACCTTACTATAATCTGAAAAATCTGAAGTTCTTTGATTTTCCGGAATTATTAAATCCTCTTCTTTTGTCCACAGAACATAATCTTCGTCAGTTGGACCTATGTCAATATAGTAGACACTTTAAAGGCGAATTTTAGTCACTGCAACTTCCTGTTGAATACTTTCTGATGTTGATAAATATCTTTGCATAAAAAAACGCACACACTCAAAATGATACATCCCTTGTCTACTTGACAAGGGATGTATCAAAGAGCATATGCGTATCTTATTCTAATAATATTTCCCCTCACTCTTTCCCCATAAATATTGTAACTGTATTTTTAGATTTCATCAAGTACTTTTTTTTTGCAACAAAAAAATCCCCGCAAACATTCGTTTACGAAGACCCTCTTAAGAAAAGTAGCGAGAGGGGGATTTGAACCCTCGACACTACGGGTATGAACCGTATGCTCTAGCCAACTGAGCTATCTCGCCATATTTAGTTAAATTAGTGGGACCTACAGGGCTCGAACCTGTGACCCTCTGCTTGTAAGGCAGATGCTCTCCCAGCTGAGCTAAGATCCCACATTTTTGCGAGCTATTATTGATAACCCGCTTTGCTAGTATACAATTAAAGCACACTATTTGTCAATACTTTTTCTTGGATTTTTTTTACATTCGTTCTGGTGCTTCAAAACCAAGTAAATCAATACATGCTTCCAACAAGTCCCTTACTAATATAAGTAGTGCAATCCATCCTTCCTTATAATCCTGATTTTCCTCAGAAAGAATTTTCGTCCCATGATAAAAATGATTAAATGCATTTGCTAAATCATAAACATATGCACAAATTTTATGTGGTGCTGTTTCTTCGTATGCACTTTTAATCGCATCATTAAACTTTGATATCTCAAGCATTAATAGTTTTTCTGCTTCATTTCTTGGAAGTTTAAGGGATGTTGTTTCTACTTGATTTCCACCCATATGATATTTTTTCAAAATAGATTTAATTCTTACAATTGTATATAAAATATAGGGTCCTGTGTCACCTTCAAAAGATGTAAAACGATCTAAATCAAATACATAATCCTTAGATGCTTGATTTGACAAATCTCCATATTTAATTGCTGATAAAGCAACCTTTTTTGCAATAATTTGCGCCTCTTCTTTTCCCAGTTCTTTATTTTCTGAAATTTTAGAAATCATCTCTTCATTGATGTCATGGATTAATTTTTCCAGACGCATAACTCCACCTTCTCTTGTCTTAAAAGGCTTACCATCTTTTCCATTCATCGTTCCAAATCCAATAAATTTAAGCTTCGTTTGAGGTGTTGTTAACTTTGTTTTTCGTGCACAACGAAATACCTGTTCAAAATATAATTCTTGACGTTTATCTACTACATAGATCATTTCATCCGGATTAATTTCTTCCATACGTTGCATAATTGTAGCCAAGTCCGTTGTATTATATAAAGAGGCCCCGTCTGATTTTAAAATCATGCAAGGTGGCATTTCTTTCGTGTCTGTTTCTTCTTTTACGTCAACTACGAGTGCACCATCACTCATATAAGTATATCCATTTTCTTTCATCATACTTACCATTTGAGGAATCAATTCTTGAACATCAGACTCTCCATTCCATAAATCAAAATCCACATTCAGATTTGCATAGTTCTTTTTTAAATCTTCTACAGACACGGATAATATATGCTCCCATAGTTTTCGATATCCACGTACCCCAGTTTGCAAAAAATAAGTTGCTTCCATTGCTTCTTTTTTAAACAATTCATCTTCTTTACTTTTTTTACTTGCTGTTGGATAAATTTCTTCTAATTCTCCAATTGTAAATGGTGCCTCTTTCGGATATGTTCCGGTAAACGAAGAATCAAAATATAATAAATCTGGTTTTCTTTCTTTTAATTCGGTTATAATGAGACCCATTTGTAATCCCCAATCACCCAAATGAATATCACCAATTACATGATGCCCAATATATCTCGCAATACGCTTAATGCTTTCTCCTATTACAGCAGAACGCAAATGTCCAACGTGTAGAGGTTTTGCAACATTAGGTCCACCATAATCGATTACAATCGTTTTCGGTTCTTCTTCCTCTTCTAGTCCAAATTTTTTACTTTGTTTCATTTCAGAAATAACTTCCATAAGAAAAGCATCATTAATCTTTATGTTTAAAAATCCAGGTGGAACCGCAACTACTTCTTGAAACATTTTTTCATCTTGCAAAACGATACTAACTCTATTTGCAATCTCTATCGGTGCAATTTCAAATTTTTTAGCTCCCGCCATTGCCCCATTACATTGAAATTCACATAAATCTGGCCGATTTGACCAAGTTACTTTCCCTAGTGATTCATCAAATCCTGCTTCTAAAAATGCCTTCTTCATTCGTTTCGATATAACTTCTATTAAACTATTCATTATTTCTCCTTATTTTTATCAAACTATATTTCCTGTACTTTTCATTCACACTTTTTTTATTAATACTATGCTACTTATTCTAGCTTAGAATAGCAACATCCACAATAATTTTGACGATATAAACCATATTCCTTCGATAGTTCAATGGATTCTTTATAACCGTTTTTTTTCTTAAAATCAGATGGCAAATAATGAATACCCAGTTCTTTTTCTAATTGATATCCTATTTCATTTAATTTCATTGTGTTTTTCAATGGACTAATTGTAAGTGTCGTAGCAAAAAAATCAAAGTTTTCATTTTTTGCAATTATTGCGGTCTCTCTTAATCGCAATTCATAACAGCGAAAACATCGTTCGCCACCCTCCTTACAATCCTCAAATCCTTTTGCTATTTGAAAAAAATCTGTTGTTCGATATGAACCCTCTTTAAATGTAATCTGATATTTTGGCTTTTCCTTTTTTAAAAATGAAAAAATAAATTCCTTTTGCTCTTCTACTCTTTTTTGATATTCCTTTTCATCGGTGATATTTGGATTATAATAAAAAACACAAATCTCAAAAAAAGAAGAAAGATATTTTAATACATAAGAACTACACGGTGCACAGCAACTGTGTAACAATATTTTTTTACCTAAATCACCCTCCGCTAAGATTTTTTCTAATTCTTTTTGATAATTTATCATTTTTTATTCTCCACATATCGTTCACAAAAATCATTCATTGCTATTGGTTTCCCATAAAAAAATCCTTGAATGATTATACAACCGATTCTACGAGCATTATCCAATTGCTCTTTGGTTTCAATTCCTTCACATACTACTGACATTCCTAATCCATCTGCCATTTCTATTATTTTTCGCAAAATCCATCTACTCTTCTCCGAAGTCAACGAATCTGAAACAAATCCTTTATCAATTTTCAAAACATCAAAAGAAATATCTTTAAGTAAATTTAGAGAAGAATAACCCGAACCAAAATCATCCATTGAAACTTGTACACCTAGTTTCTTTAAGTCCTTCACAATTTTTTCAATTGTTTTCACATCATTTAAAAATACCGTTTCCGTAACTTCAAGTACAATAATCTCTTTCGGTATATTATAACGATTAATGATTCGTTCAACATTTCTTACATAATCCGTGTTATTCCATAATACTTTTGATTGATTAACCGAAATTGGTACGCATTTTTTCCCTGCATCTATCATTTCTTTTTGCTTTGCGCAAACAGTTTCTAAAACAAAATAGTCTAGTTTCTCGATAAAACCATTCTTTTCAAACAATGGAATAAATTCTGATGGCAAAATAACTTCTCCGCCAGGTTTTACCCAACGTATCAGAGCTTCTGCCCCATGCAATCTATTTGTATTAATATTCCACTTTTGCTGTAAATAAACTTGAAATTCTCCATCTTGTAACGCACGATGCATATCCGATTCAATCCGATCAACTCTTCGCATTTCTTCTACAATAGAATCCGAATACTCTCGAACCATTATTTTAGAATCAGAAGAAATTAATTTTCTTGCCGCATTTGCTCGATCAATCATCATATCAATTTCTTTATCAAATTCTCGAATCTTATATATTCCTACTTTAAAGCGAATAGGATATTTTATTCCAATCGTTCTTGCATACTCATTCACTTCCTGTAAATATTTCGCCCATCGAACTTCACTCGAACTATCATTAATAATTAAGATAACAAACTGATCACTATCCATACGTGCACATAATTCATATTCCAAAAATATCTGTTCTGCAATTTGCAAACACGCTTTTAATAACTCATCTGCTCGATTGTGTCCATAAGCTTCATTAATATATCTAAAATTTGCAATATCAAACCTTTCAACTAAATAAGGTGCACTTTTATTCATTTTCATAATTTCATAAAATCTCACTTTAAAATAATTGAGATTTTTTCCTTTAGTAACTTCATCTTCATACGCCATTTTTTCTACTAAAAAGGTTGTCTTCATTGAAGAAAGCCAAACAAACATTAAAAGTGCAATCATTAAAACGATAATAAAAATACAAGTTAATGCCGTCCGAAATACAACGGAATTAATATCATCCATAATCTGTGCAATATTAAAGTAAGCAACTAAATAAATATCATTCGAAAATGTTTCATATGCAACTAAATAGATTTCTCCATTTTCTGCTTCAATATATTTTGCACCTTCTTGCTCATTTTCCATTTCATGAAATAAATTTTGGTAATAATTTTTTGACTCCAGCGATTCTCCAAAAACATTTGCCAACATAGATAAAAACGATAGTCCATTCTCCGTGTAAGTTTCCGTCGATGTAGATAAAGAAAGTGTCATATAATCCATATCCGTAAGATAGCAATAACCTATATCATCAAAATAATCAAAGGATGACGCTTCATATACATTAGAGCATTCTATATAAGCTTTTACACTTCCAACTTTTTTCCCATATTTTATAATATCGTTCGTAAGCAAAAAATACGTTTGATACAAGCCATCCTCATTTTCCGCAAGAACTCCTTCTAAAAGTTGTCCATCATTAATTTGTAACAATTCATAAGTATTTACAATATGAAGTACTTCCCCTGCTGAAATATATTCCATCCCCCTAATATCAAATAAACTTACCCGCACATATTTTTCAGAACGAATGGGTTCATTTAATAAAAGTAATAAATCATCCTTTGATGTTTCTGCATATAAAAATTCAATTTTTTCAACAAATTTATTAACGATTTCATATTCTTCTAAAATTTGATGTTCCAGACTTGACTTTGCAATAATAATTTGATTGGTGTAAGCATCTTTTTGTTGTTGTAAATAGGTATTTTGAATGTCAAAAATATGGATAACACATGCAACCAAACTAAGAAGCATTGTTATCAGCCCCCATACAATCATTTTTGATGATAGTTTATAATTCGAGTATTTTTGATTCACGACTTCTCCTTTGAAATCCTATTGTCATTTATATAGCAACAATCTATTACTTAAAATAAGAAACTCCAGCTTTAAAGATTTTTAAATCTTGTTCTCCATATATATTTCTTGCAACACCATTTCCAAAACGCTCAACATGTGCCATTTTCCCAAAGCATCGTCCATCTGGAGAAGTGATACCTTCAATTGCTTGATATGACCCATTCACATTCCACTCTTCATTCATAGAAATATTACCCTCTATATCACAATACTGTGTTGCAACTTGACCATTTACAAATAATTTATCCAGCCATTCTTTCGTTGCTACAAATCTTCCTTCACCATGAGATGCTGGATTAACGTAAGTCGCTCCTAATTCAGTCTCTTGAAGCCATGGCGATTTTTTTGACACCACTTTAGTATATACCATTTTTGAAATATGACGATTTATCGTATTAAAAGTTAACGTTGGATCTGTTTCCTTTTGTGACGAAATTTTTCCATTTGGTACCAATCCCAATTTAATCAAAGCCTGAAATCCATTGCAAATACCAAGTGCAAGTCCATCTCTTTTTTGCAACATATCCATAACTGCTTCTTTTAACATTTCATTTTGAAAAGCTGTGGCAAAAAATTTTGCACTTCCATCCGGTTCATCTCCAGCACTAAATCCACCCGGAAACATGATGATCTGCGTATTTTTAATATCCTGTTCAAATATACGTACCGACTCTCTAATATCTGTTGCTGTTAAATTTTTGAAAATTCTTGTTGTAACATTTGCTCCCGCTTCTTCAAATGCTTTCATACTATCATATTCACAATTTGTTCCTGGAAATACTGGAATAAAAACGTTTGGCTTTGCTATTTTTTGTTGGCAAATATATATTTCTTTTGGTTCATATAATTGGCTTTCTATCTTTCTTTTATCCATAGTAGATTTTGTAGGAAATACCTTTTCTAATGGATGTTTCCATGCATTTTCTACTTCTTCTATCGATATTTCATTTTCTTTATAAATAAATACATCTTTCTCGGTTACCATTCCCACATATTCATAAGGAATTGAAATCTGCTTCATCACATCCTCAGAAATTTCTACTATTATATTGGCGGTTTCATTTTTGAATAACTGATGGCTATCTAATTGTTCTGAAACAATTACTCCAAGTGCATTTCCAAATGCCATTTTACTTATTGCTGGTACTATTCCGTTTGCATCCAACACAAATGCCGACAAAATATCTCCTGTATCATTTAAAGTTTGTATTGTTTCAAACATTTGCATTGTCTTTTTATAATCTGGCAGCTGATATTCATTTTTAGGAATATCGAATTTAATCAATACATTTCCAGGTTTCTTTAACTCTGTAGTTACTACTTTGGATAATTTCGACACATTTACCGCAAAAGAAACAAGTGTCGGTGGTACATCAATTTCATTAAACGTTCCTGACATACTATCTTTCCCACCAATTGAAGGCAAACCATATCCCATCTGTGCGTCAAAAGCACCTAATAATGCTGCAAAAGGTTGACTCCATCTACTTGGATCCTTCGACATTCTTCGAAAATACTCTTGAAATGTAAATCGAATTTTTTTATACTCTCCACCCGCCGCAACAATTTTAGACATAGATTCTGTAATTGCATAAATTGCTCCATGATATGGACTCCAAGAAGATAAGAATGGATCAAAACCATGACTCATAAGTGTAATCACATCTGTATTCCCATCCAATACTGGAATTTTAGCAATCATTGCTTGTGTCTCTGTCTTTTGATACTTACCACCATAAGGCATCACAACGCTTCCCGCTCCAATAGAAGAATCAAACATTTCCACCAATCCTTTTTGAGAACAAGTGTTTAAATCAGATACGCTAGAAAGCCAGGCATCCCTAATTCTACCTTCCTTTAAAGATTTTTCAACAATGTTATTTGCATATTTTGCAAAATAGTCATCCGCTTTTAGAGGCATTTCAATCTGAACATCAGCTTCTTGATGAGCACCATTTGTATCTAAAAATTCTCTTTTTATATTAACAATCTCTTTTTCTCTCCATTTTAATATAAGACGTTTTTCTTCCGTTACAATTGCAACTTCAATTGCCTCCAGATTTTCTTCTGCCGCATAGCAAAGAAACTGCTTTACATCTTTACTATCAACAACAACAGCCATACGCTCTTGGGATTCACTAATAGCTAATTCTGTTCCATCAAGTCCCGCATATTTTTTAGGAACTTTATCCATATCTACGATTAATCCATCCGCCAATTCACCAATTGCAACGCTAACACCACCGGCACCAAAATCATTACATTTTTTTATCAGTCTACTTACTTCTTCTCTTCGAAATAAACGTTGAATTTTTCTTTCCGTTGGAGCATTCCCTTTTTGAACCTCGGCTCCGCAAGTTTCAATAGATTCCTCCGTATGAACTTTTGAAGATCCCGTCGCACCTCCACATCCGTCACGGCCTGTTTGTCCTCCTAATAAAATAATTCGGTCTCCCGGATCCGAATTTTCTCGAATTACATTTTTTCTTGGTGCTGCACCCATAACTGCACCAATCTCCATACGTTTTGCAACATAATTCGGATGATAAATTTCCTTAACCAATCCAGTCGCTAAACCTATTTGATTGCCATAAGAAGAATAGCCTGTTGCTGCACCACGTACTAATTTCTTTTGCGGTAATTTGCCTTTTAATGTTTCTGAAACCGATTTAGTTGGATCTGCAGCACCAGTTATGCGCATTGCTTGATATACATATGCACGGCCAGACAACGGATCTCTGATTGCTCCACCTAAACATGTTGCAGCGCCACCAAAAGGTTCAATTTCTGTCGGATGATTATGCGTTTCATTTTTGAAACTAATCAACCATTCTTCTATCTCTTTTTTCCCGTTTCTCTCCATTTCAACAGGTACTACAATAGAACATGCATTTATCTCATCGGATTCTTCCATGTCCTCTAATTTACCATCCTTTTTTAATTTTCTCATTGCAAGTAAGGCCAAATCCATTAAGCATATAAATTTATCCTTTCTCCCGTCAAAGATTTCTTCCCGTGTTTCCAAATAATTTTGATAAGATTGTTTCATAGGAACATGATAATATCCATCTTCGAAGAAAATATTTTTTAATTCCGTTGAAAAGGTAGTATGGCGACAATGATCTGACCAATAAGTATCTAATACACGAATTTCAGTCATTGAAGGATTTCTATTTTCTGTCTTAAAATATTTTTGAATATGCTCAAAATCTTTACTCGTCATTGCCAAATTTAAGGACTGGTATAGTAATTCAAGTTCTTTCTCATTTAGTTGAATAAACCCATCAAATATAATTACATCCTTCGGTTCTTTATAATCCAACTCTAATGTATCAGGTTTTGTTGCTCCAGTTAAACGCGAATCAACAGGATTAATACAATAATTCTTTATTTTCTCAAATTCTTCCTCCGTAATTCTTCCATCTAACAAATATGTAACTGCCGTTCGAATCGTCGGATTTTCTTGTTCATTTAAAAAACGAATACATTGTACAGCAGAATCTGCGCGCTGGTCAAATTGTCCTGGTAAAAACTCTACACTAAATGCTCTTTCCTGTTCTTTCATTTCTATTTTTTCGTGATACAAGATATCAACGGGTGGTTCTGAAAAAACGATCTCACATGCTTTTTTAAATACTTTATCTGAAACATTCTCCACATCATAGCGAATAAAAATTCGAATATTATCTAACTCCTTTATTCCTAAAAAACTCTTTAAATCCTCTTTTAACTCTTTTGCCTTCACTGCATATGGTTCTTTTTTTTCTACATAAATTCGTCTCACTGCATTCATTTCTTGTATCCTCCACCTGTTTTAAATTTTTATTCTTCGAGTAATAGATTTTTCATGATAAATAACATTTGTTCATTTACCATTTTCTCAGAAATGAACATCGTTTGTGCAGAAATCTTCATTCCTTCCAAAATATACATAATATTCTTTGCCATTGTTGCAGGATTTTCACAATAGAATTCTCCACTATCTATTCCTGAACAGATTAAGGATTCTATTACCTTACATGCAATATCAAATTGTGATCGTAGTCTATTTTTCCCTTTTGGTACTTTATATGTGAAAAAGAACTCATATATTGCAATCGTTAACATTGATTTTTTAGATATGATTTCTTTTTTCTGCTCTTTTAGAAAAATTGCAAAAACATCTGCTGGCGTCGCATCTTCTGGGATATTCCCTCTGAAAATATTTTCAGACTCCTCCGCATCCAATTGTAACACAGCTTCAAAGATTTCCTTTGTACTTGCAAAATATAAATATAATCCACCACGACTAATCTCACATGCTTCCACAATGTCTTTCATAGTTACATCCTTAAATCCCTTATCAATAAATACTTCTCTAGCCTTTTGAATGATAAATTGTCTCTTTTGTACTGATTTATCTCCCATATACCCCTCTCCATTCTATAACAATCCTAAGCTAACGGTTGATCCCACGTTTCCATTAATGATTTCAGCTTATTTAACACACGCAAATACACTTGATTTTCAACACCTTCATTCCAGATTGTTGCTTTAATCATTCCAGTCAAAATATATTTTGACAAAATACCTTTTAGAATAACAAGATCTGACAATTTTGCATGTTCAATTGCTCTCCATTCATCCTTTGTTGTTCGCAAATAATATTTTGAATAGATATATTGATAATTTTTATCCATTAACTTCGTTTGTTTCGCTTCCTTAACAAAACTAAGAAGAGTTGGGTCATATGTTGGTATTGCTAAAGAAGATTCTTCCACATTACCAGTATAATACGTTGTCAAGTTCATTCCTTTTTTAGATTCTAACCACGGAACATATTTCAACAGTTTCTGTACATCATCATTATACATATGAATGGTTTCATCTTTACTAAGTTTATCCATTTCCTCATTTTTCATGGCAATCCTCCAAATTTATTTTATGACACATTTGTTTTATTTTATCAAAATTTTCCTTTTTTGTATATGGTTTATTCACCAAAAAAATTAGCCTGAATGTACTATTGTATTAAATATACTTTTTGTCATATAATATAAGCATATGAGAAGGAGTGAAAAATGCCAACTATAATCAAACCAAATACGATTCTTTTCGAAGAAGGACAACGAATTAGAAATCTAGCAGTAATATTAGAAGGTAAAATTCAAATCGATACCCCTTTTGGCAATTTCTATTTAGAAAAAGGTGATGTCGCTGGTTTACTTGATTTAAATTCAACAAATCATTCATTTACCTATCGTACAATCGAGGAAACAACCATTTCCAATTATAATTATTTAGGTGCAGATACCCTTTCTTCGCTATTCCATGAACAAAAAACCCTTTTATCTTTATGTCCTAGCTCTATGATAAGACAAGCAAAGAATTTTCTTGAACTAATTCAATATGTACAATATGAAGCCGAAAACTTATTTACTTTTTTAAATAGTTCCTATATTAATTACAAACTTCATAGCAAAGCAAATAATATTTCCTTAAAACCACTCCCTGCGTTTGATTCCATTGTATCCCCTGTAAAAGAGGAGCATATTCATCCATGGGTAATTCAATATTATGCTGCTTTAGATAATTTAAGTTCTAAAGAACAGGGTATGTTTGAAAATAATATTGATTTAACAACAGGTCTCCTTTTAAATTTTTCAAAAGATTCCATTGAAAGTATCCATATTGGCTCTCTTATGAAGGAATACCAAGTAACACTTTCTTCTTTATTACTAAATGAAAATGAGTTGGATTTTTTTGATTTATATTCTGATTTATATCTCCGAGTTTCCAAAATAAAAGAACCAAATGCAGCTTTTGTAACCTCTTTTCATCAATTGGTTAACTATTTAGATACTTCTTTAAATATTAATTCTGTTTACTGGCAATCACGTTATCAAAAATTCGAACTCTCCTTAGCAAAAATTTCTACGCCTTCCGAAAAATCAAATGTAAATGATTCCATTCAAGAAAAACTCTTAGATTCTTTTCATCAAATATTATCATTTTCTGGATGCAAGCAAGAAACAACTATTGCCTTTGAAAATACACTTCAAGAATACTTATCTTTATCTGATCGTAGCGACACCTCTGATGATTCTCGCTACTTATATAAAGAATTATGCTCGCACTTTTATTCTGTCTATTCTTCCGCTTTTCAAATGAGTTTATCAAATGAAACAATTCCAGTCGTTGTAAAAATGTTTTTTTTATTTGGATATATGGATGAAAATTTATGTGGAATTGAAAATGCAACATACTTATATTCCATTGCTGAGAATTTAAAAAGTGATCCAGAACATGGCATTTATACTTTTTATGATTGGCTTCGTGCAATTTACGATGGAAAAAAAGAACCCTCTAGAAATGAATTTGACATGGATTATCACGATTATGTACATGAACTTCAAGTGACTGGAAAAATTGACAAAGAAATGGAACAAAAAATGAATGCAGATACTGCACAAAAAGTTATGTATGAATTAGAGAATTGTTTTCCCATTGTCAATAAAATTACCTATGGGAAGATATCTAATTTTACGCCTTTACTTTCAGAACATAATATTCTTAGACAACTTCAAGATACCTATGTTTCTGCTAAAGAAATTAAAAATGCACTTCACAAAATTACATCTATTGATTTTTCTGCTTATTCTCGTGATGTTGTTTATTCCAATACAGAAGTTGGAATTACTAGAGAATTCATTGCGGAAAGTATTTTCCCTGATATTATTCTCATGCCTAATGCTGGAAACCGTGGCATTACTTGGCAAGAAATTGAAGGAAAACATCGAAACACTCCAGCTCGAATGATGATTCCAATTCTTTCCATCAACGATGTTGAATCAATTCTATTGCGATTAACCGGCGAATTCCGTTGGGAGATGTGTAAACGAATCCAAGGTGCTAGATGGAATGATGTGTCTGATCAATCATTAACTTCCTCTTATTTTGATTATATTCAGTTTTACAAAAAAAATTCTGCGCTATCCTCTGATACAAAAGAAAAAATAAAGCGTTCCTTACAACGTAATAATAACAGCTTTAAAGAAGCTTTTGTGCAAGATTATATGGATTATATTCTATTTGAAAAAAATGGAATTCCAAAATTAAATAAGATAAATCGTGAAATATTTTTTACATATTGCCCTTTCCCAACGGAAATCCGAACTAAATTAGAACGCAATCCTCTTTATACAAAAGCCATTTCAATATATACGCTTCGTACCAAACGAGAATTACATCGGTTTGATTTGATAACAAAAAAAATCACTTCCCTTGGACATAAAATTCCAAAAGAAGTAATTCAACAAATACATTTTTTAACTAAATAATACATACTTCGCTGCCATTTTTGGAAACATCCTCCTAAATGGCAGTTTTTATAAAGCTTTGATTTTTTCAAAACTATTTTTAAGAATTTCCACTTCTGTTTCTTCTACAAGACCTGCATCACATTTTTCTGCAATTTTAGGATCAATGGGTAAGCGGTCAATCACATCAATTCCAAAATCTTTAGCTACCTCGTTTATTTTACTCTTTCCAAACACTTCTATTTTTGTCCCACAATCTGGACACAACAAATAACTCATATTTTCAACAATTCCTAATACTGGAACATTCATTTTTTGTGCCATTTTTACTGCTTTAGCTACAATCATAGAAACAAGATCCTGGGGAGAAGTTACTACTATAATCCCATCGATTGGTAACGATTGAAATACAGTAAGAGGAACATCACCAGTTCCTGGTGGCATATCCACAAACATATAATCCACATTTTCCCAAATGACATCTGTCCAAAATTGTTTTACTACACCCGCAATCATTGGTCCTCTCCAAATAACAGGGTCTGTTTCATTTTCAACCATTAAATTAATAGACATAACCTCAATTCCTGTTTTTGATTTCACAGGTAGGATTGCTTCCTCAAGAGCACGTGCTTTTTCTTTTAAACCAAATGCTTTTGGTATAGATGGTCCCGTTATATCTGCATCTAAAACGGCAGCTTGATACCCTGCTTTTTGCATAGCTACTGCAAGCATAGAGGTTACTAAAGATTTACCTACTCCGCCTTTTCCACTAACAACTCCAATTACTTTTTTTACCTTACTTTGTGCATTTAGCTTTTCCAACATACTTTCTGGTGTTGTTCTTTCCGAACAATTATTTTCACCACATGTTGAACAGCTGTTATTACATTCTTCACTCATTTTATTTCCTCCTATTTTAATATTCTTCGAGATGAAGTACACCTTCTCTCGTGCCAATTAATTCTATCATTTCATTATGGTATTTATTCTTTTGATTTAAAATTTCCAACAGAATAATTACTTTACCAATTTCCTCTGCTTCTCTTGTAATTTCAATATTTAACACCTTTGAATTATTTGCTTTAATTTCTCTCAAGATATCGCCTAAGCAATTTACATTAGATAGTTCCAAATATACATTCATTTGCTTTGATTTTTGTCCCATTTTTGTTTCAACCACTCGAAATACTGATAGCAAAATGAAAATCAAAATACATGAAATAATTGCTGCCGAATAAAATCCAATTCCTATTGCAATTCCCATACATGCTACTGCCCATAAACCAGCAGCGGTAGTCAATCCTTTCACTTTCATTTTACTTGTAACAATAATTGTTCCTGCTCCAAGAAAACCAATTCCACTGATAACTTGTGCACCCATCCTAGTTATATCTGTATTTCCATACATAACAGCAATATATTGGCTAACAATCATAACCAATGCAGAACCCATACTTACCAACATATATGTTCGAAATCCAGCAGGTCTATTTTTTTGCCCTCGTTCTAGTCCAACAACTCCTCCACAAATAATTGCAATAACCAACCGTATAAGCACTGAATAAGAATTTAATTCTTTCAAATATTCCATAATTGCCCCCCTCTGTGAAAATGAATTCTTAGTTTACAAAATTTTATATAACCAAAAATAAAAAAACCCTAAGTAAGTTACCTAGGGTAAAAGCAGGGGATGAGAGAATCGAACTCCCACTAAAAGTTTTGGAGACTTCTGTCATACCACTTGACCAATCCCCTGTGCTTTGGCATTTTATCTGCCGAAAAACATTATATCACACCCATTGTTAAGATTGCAAGTATAAATTAAAATAAAAAAGAAACTGCTTCCGCAACTGAATTCACAAAACGAAATTCCATTCCTTTACAATGTTTAACCGCTCTCTCACATGCTTTTGGAAGGACACAAATTGTAAATCCCAATTTGATTGCCTCTTTAACACGCTGTTCTGGCATATTCACTGCTCGTACTTCTCCGCTTAACCCAACTTCACCAAACACAAGAACCTGTTCCGGTACTTTTTTATTCTTAAAACTAGATACAATAGCTAATGCCATTCCTAAATCTAGTGCGGGTTCCGAAATTTTTATTCCTCCTGCAATATTTACATAAGCATCTGAGGAAGACAAAGAAAGTCCCACTCTTTTTTCTAATACTGCCATTAATAAATTAACCCGATTAAAATCTGCACCCGTTGCTTGCCTTCTTGGAATTCCAAAATTACTATTACATACTAAAGCCTGAATTTCAAGTAAAATAGGCCTTGTCCCTTCAATTGAACAGGTGACAATACTTCCACTTGCATTTTCAGGTTTTCCACTCAATAGAAACTCGGATGCATTTTCAACTTCTATTAACCCTTTACTTTGCATTTCAAATACACCGATTTCATTTGTGGATCCAAATCGATTCTTAACACCTCGTAAAATACGATACGAAGCGTGTCGGTCACCTTCAAAATATAGAACCGTATCTACCATATGCTCAAGAACTTTGGGGCCAGCCACCGTACCATCTTTTGTCACATGCCCAATAATGAATATTGTTATTTCTAATCCTTTGCTAATTTGAAGCAACTGCGCTGTTACATGACGTACTTGAGACACGCTCCCTGGAGCTGCTGGAATTTCCTCCGAAAAAATTGTTTGTATCGAATCAATCACTACCATTTTCGGTTTATATTCACGAATGGTATCTTCTATCACTTCTATATTTGTTTCACAAAGTAAGTGTACATCATTCGTAAACGAACCAATTCTTTCAGCACGAAGTTTAATCTGTTTTAGTGATTCTTCTCCTGAAATATATAGAATTGTCTTTCCTTGGTCTGCCAAACCCTTGCACACTTGTAAAAGCAATGTGGATTTTCCTATTCCAGGGTCTCCACCAATTAGCAGTAAGGATCCTGGAACAAAACCTCCACCAAGCACTCTATCTAATTCTTTTATTTTTGTTTCTATACGTTCTTCCTTTGTCATAGAAATCTCTTCAATAGACTTTGGTTTGCTTCGCTCCTGGATTCGAGCCGAATTTTTTATCTTACTTCCAGATCCCATGCTTTTTAAAGGTGCGTCCACAAACGTATTCCACTCTTTACAAGCAGGGCATTGTCCCATCCATTTCGATGATTCATATCCACAGTTTTGACAAAAAAACCCATTCCCTTTACTTTTTGCCATCTTACCCTCTATTTCTTAATTTTAACATGTGCGGTCTTTCCATTTGTAAGATCAACACTTAAACTTAACTTTCCACCTAAATTTGTACTCATATTTCCTGCATCTGTTTCATTCACAAACACTTCATATAATGTTTCTTCCATTAATCCTACAGTAATCTGTATTTCTTCTTCACCAGAAACCGAAAACTCTACCCCTTCTGGTAATTCTATAAAATTTAGCACATTCGTTCCTGGAACAGATTCATATAAAAATAATCCATTTTTTTCAAGTTTTGTGATTTTTGAATATGTTTTTACTTTATAAAGATCTCCATCGATTGGAAAATCCTCTACTTTTGTTTTCTCTGAAAGATTGTAATTACCAAAAGAAATTCCTCCCTTTTTTTCTTTACGAATTAAATCGCTTGATGCCATTTTTCTTTCCTCCCATTTTTCAATTGTTATAACTTGATTATTACACAATTTGCTCTTGATAACAAGAACATATGTAACCTATCTTTTTATTTTATACTAGTATATTTTTTTAAGAATTGTTTATTCTTTTTTCTTAAATAATGTCTGTTCTTTCTTCCTTGTAACTTCTACAATATCACCCTCTTTTATATTTCCTTCTAGCATTTCTTCCGCTAATAAATCTTCAATTTGCGTTTGAATTGCTCTTTTTAATGGTCTTGCTCCCATTTTTTTGTCAAAATATTTTTCGACTAAAAACTTCTTCATTGTTATTGAAATAGTAAGCTGAATATTCATTTGTTCTTTACAACGTGTTGATAAATCTTTTGCCAAAATTGTGATAATGTTTTTCATGTCTTCTTTTGTTAATGAATGAAATACCATAATCTCATCAATACGGTTAATAAATTCTGGACGTAAATTTCGTTTTACTTCTTCCATCACTTGATTTTTCATTTTTTCATAATCTTCTTTTTCACTCGTACTTGTTGTAAATCCAAGATTTTTAGGTTCTACAATTTGTTTTGCTCCCATATTCGATGTCATAATTATTATAGTATTTTTAAAACTAATTTTTCTTCCTTTTGAGTCTGTAATATGTCCATCATCTAAAACCTGTAAAAGAATATTAAAAACATCTGGATGTGCTTTTTCCACCTCATCAAATAAAACAACACAATATGGATTCATTCGAATTTTTTCACATAACTGTCCACCATCATCAAATCCAACGTAACCTGGTGGTGATCCTATTATTTTCGAAACCGAATGTGGTTCCATAAATTCTGACATGTCTAAGCGAATCATCGCTTCCTTTTTTCCAAATAACACTTCCGCCAGCACTTTACTTAACTCTGTTTTTCCAACACCTGTGGGTCCTAAAAACAAGAAGGAACCTGTAGGTCTATTCGGATCTTTTAATCCTACCCTTCCACGCCTTATAGCTTTAGCAATTGCTTCCACCGCTTCTTTTTGTCCAACTATTTTTCGATGAAGAGTTTTTTCTAATTGTAAAAGTTTTAAACTTTCCTTTTCAGTTAGTTTATTTACCGGAATTTTTGTCCATTGTGAGACTACGCTTGCAATATCCTCTTCATCCACTATCACTATCTTCTGATAGCCTTTTGCTTCTTTGTTTCTTTCTCTTTTTGCTTTTAGAAGATCAATTTCTTTTTCCAATGCCGCTGCGAGCTTAAAATCAGTAGTTTTTAACGCTTCTTGCATGTTCTTTTCTAATTGTTTTATTTTTTTATTAAACTCTTCAATTTTCTTTCCAACCCCTAAATTTTTCATGCGCACAGCAGAGGATGCTTCATCTAATAAATCGATTGCCTTATCTGGTAGATTTCGGTCATTAATATATCTAGCGGACATGGAAACTGCTGCCTGGATTGCTTCCTCTGTTATCTCTACTCCATGGAATTTTTCATACATATGAACAATGCCCTTTAAAATAATCAAAGCTTCTTCTTCTGTAGGTTCTTCTACAGAGATTGGTTGAAACCTTCTTTCTAGCGCCGCATCTTTTTCAATATATTTTCGATATTCTTCTCGTGTTGTAGCTCCAATAATCTGAAGTTCTCCTCTTGCAAGCGATGGTTTTAAAATATTAGAAGCATCCATGGAACCTTCTGAATCACCTGCCCCTACAATTGAATGTAATTCATCAATAAAGATAATAATATTTCCCATATTAATTACTTCATTTACTACTTTTTTAATCCGTTCTTCAAATTCCCCTCTATATTTTGTTCCAGCGACCATACTTGCTAAATCCAAAATTAAAACTCTTTTCCCTTTTACTGTATCTGGTACATTTCCATTTGCAATTCTTAATGCTAACCCTTCCACAATTGCTGTTTTACCAACACCTGGTTCTCCTATTAAGCAAGGATTGTTTTTATTTCTTCTACTTAAAATTTGTATTAAACGTAAGATTTCATCATCTCTTCCAATAATTGGGTCAATTTTACCTTCTTCAGCAAGTTTCGTAAGGTCTCTACTAAATTTTTCAACCGTAACACTTCCACTGGCTTTCGCACGCTCATTATTGGCAAATTTTTCTTTATAATTTTTCCCATCTTCCCCTAATGCTTGTATCAAGCTTGCAAATAGTTTTTGTAAGGATATATGTTCCGACAACAGGATATTTATAGCTGTCGATTCTCCTCCCTTTAATAATGCAATCAAAATATGTTCGGTTCCGGTTCCTTCTCCTTTAAAATCACGCGCTATGTTATGACTATCTTCTAATATTACGTTTGCTTTTATAGAATATGATAATTTCTTTTTTCTACTTTTCACTGCATCTTCAAATCGATACCCTTGTAATACTTTCTCAACCTTTTCAACTTGTATTCCATGTTTTTTTAAAATATATGCAGCTGTTCCTGAATCCTCTTTTACCAATCCTAACAACAAATTTCCCGTACCAATGTCATTTTGACCCATATTCTTTGCAGATTCTTCTGCTAATCTTAATGCTTCTTGCGCTTTTTTTGTAAATACGTTTGCCATATGTCTCCTCCATTTTTTTTCATTTGTAAAAACGGACCATTATACAATTTGCATAATAATCCGCTCTACTTATTTGTCTAAGTCAATATAATCAAATTCATCATCCCAATCATCATCCTCATCGGGTTTTAAGTATTCTTCTGGATCTTCATATAACGGTTTATTCTGAGCAAATAAATCTCTCTGAATTGTCGCATTTGGCTCTCTTTGACTTTGCATTTCCAATACTTCATCTAACTCTTTTGCTAAGCGAATATCTGCTTTCTGATTTCTTCGAATTTCTCGTGGCTCTTCATAAATATCGCTATCTTCTTCATACGTTTCGCGATACCGTTCTTCATATTCTTCTTCATCTGCATATTCAATATCTGCTTTCATATCAGAAAGACGTAAAATCAAAAAGATAGTAATTATAAATAATAATGCAACTGCACCTGAAAGAATATAAATCAATATCTTACTTGATGCAAAATCACTGTTTTCTGATAAACTCATGCTTTCGCTTTCCAAATATCTTTGATAAACTTTTGTGATATTATCAAAACGATACCAGCCTTCTTCTCCCGTACTTGTTGTTGCATAAAGGATATAGAAATCTCCATTTTTCCACCCCTTAACTTCACCATCTTCCGTTGATATACTCACTTCAATGTACCCACTTGGAACAGATACCATTTCCTCTGTATTTATCGCCGTATAAGTAATTTCATTTTCGTTTTCCACAACTGGTGTTTCTGTTGGCTCTGGTGTTGTTTCTTCTATTTCTTCCTCCTCAGAATTGTTCGGATCAAGTGTTCCTTCTATTTGTGTCATATCGGTTGTGGAAATTGTATCGAATGTTAATAAATCCGATCGAATAAATCCTAAGTAATCAACACTATCCACAGAAAATGAAACCTGATACCACTCCATCGAATCCGTTCCCGTTTTTGAACCCGTGACCGTTACAACAACACCTTTTGTGACCGTAGCAATTACTGCTGAACTTGTCGAAGCATCTTCTCTTACTCTTACACTTTCATTTGTAATCGTTGCAGATTTCCATTCGTCTTCTGTTGCAATTGGAGATGTGATAGTAGTGTTTGTAGTTGTCGTATTTTCACTTGGAGATGTACTAGTAACCGGTGCAGTATCACCATCTTTTGTTACCAAACTTGCTGCAATATATCCTTTGGTATTTGCATCAACATGTATTTGATACCAAAGCACACCACTTGCATCTGTTACTTCCCCTGCAATTGATACTTCATCATTTTTTACAACACTTGCTAAAATTCCTGAAGAAGTACTTGCCTCTTCTCGAATATATGCACTGGAAGCAGATACAACACCTGTTGTTTGTGCATGTACATTCATTATCATACTACTTGATAAAATAATAGAAATTCCAACAAAAAGAATAATTTGCATTATTTTATTCATTACTATTTTTGTATTTGACATGTTTTCTCCCCTAATTATCGTTCTCTGCGAAATCTCTTGCTTCCTACTTCGCCCTTTGTTTTACCATATCCACTCATGGTTGCACTTCTTTTTGTATTTTTACTCTTTATTTCAAGATCCGTTTTTTTCTTCTTACAACTATCACATAAATCACCTAGTCGAATATCTTGTCCACACATTTTACATTTTACAAATACTCTTGAATTTTCACTTACTTCTATTCGTTCTTCTCGAATCAGTTTTCGAATATTTCTTTGCGGGATTCCAATTTCTTGAGAAATCTCATATGCCGTTGCTCCTCGATGCTCTTCTAAATAATTTCTTACCTTTCCATAATCGTCATATGCTAATGTGCCACACTCCTCACAACGATATTCTCCTAACCCTTGAAATTTCATATGTCCTCCACATTCTTTACATATCATGGGTTTATTTAATCCATCTTTTTCTAAATCCATAGACATATGCTCCTTCCTATTTTATATTAACCAGATACTTCGCCTATCGCTTTTCCAATATCATTTCTTTTGTATTTATTTTCATAATTAATCCACTCAGTTGCTTGATATGCTTTTTCTCTAGCTTCCTCTAACGTTTTTCCAATAGCTGTAATACCTAGAACTCTACCTCCATTTGTTACAATATCTCCATTTACTTTTTTTGTTCCTGCATGAAAAGCAAAATAATCTTTTTTATTTTCAAATTTCTCAAGACCTGAAATTTTCTTTCCTTTCTCATAGGATATCGGATATCCCTCCGATGCCAAAACTACACATACAGCAGCATCGTCTTCAAATTGTAACGATTCCTTTTCTAACGTTCCATCAATACATGCCATAAATATAGAAACAATATCATTTTTCATTCTTGGCAATACCACTTGTGCTTCTGGATCTCCAAAACGAGCATTATATTCTAATACTTTTGGTCCATCTTCGGTTAGCATCAATCCAAAGAAAATAATTCCTTTAAATTCACGTCCCTCGCTAGCCATTGCATTTACGGTTTTTTGATATATATTTTTTTTACAAAACATGTCCACTTCTTCTGTATAAAATGGACTTGGTGAAAAGGTTCCCATCCCTCCTGTATTTGGACCTTGATCTCCATCATAGGCTCTTTTATGGTCTTGAGCAGAAGTCATCGTTTTCACAGTTTTTCCGTCGCAAAACGATAATACAGAAACTTCCCTTCCTGTCATAAATTCTTCAATAACTAATGTGTTTCCTGCGTCTCCAAATTGTTTATCCAGCATAATTGCTTTCACGCCTTCTTTGGCTTCCTCTTTGGTATTGCAAATCAAAACGCCTTTTCCTAAGGCAACTCCATCTGCTTTTAGTACGATTGGGTATTTTGCATTTTCTAAATATGCAAGTGCATCTTCTGCGTCCGTATAAGTAACATAATCTGCAGTAGGAATCTTATACTTTTTCATTAACTCTTTTGAAAAAGCTTTACTTCCTTCTAAAATTGCTGCATTTTTTTTAGGGCCAAAAGTTTTTATTCCCTCTTTTTCTAAAATATCTACTAATCCCCCAACCAATGGGTCATCCATGCCCACTATGACTAAATCAATTTCTTTTTCTTTTGAAAAAGAACATATTTTATCAAATTCCATTGCCTGTATGGCAACACATTCTGCAAGAAGTGCAATACCTGCATTTCCAGGAGCACAATATACTTTTGTAGTTTTTGGGCTCTTCACAACACGTTCTATTATGGCATGTTCTCTACCACCGCCACCAACAACTAAAATATTCATTTGATTCCCTCTCTTACTTACTTATATTTTCCTAACCTATAGAGATCTCTCCAATTGCAATTTTATGAATTGCTAAGGGTAGTATTTCCCATTCCGCTTCTTCTAATACTCTTTTTTGAAGTGATTTCGGTGTGTCATCAATCATCACCGGCACTGCTTTTTGTAGAATAATTGGTCCGGTATCCATACCAGCATCCACGAAATGAACCGTAGCACCTGTAATCTTCACTCCTCGTTTTAATGCTGCTTCATGAACTTTTAATCCATAATATCCTTTGCCGCAAAAGGAAGGAATTAATGAAGGATGAATATTAATCATCCTTTTTTTATAATACTGACTCATTTGCTCTGGAATGGTCACTAAAAATCCTGCAAGGACAATCAAATCGGGTTGAAGTTTTTTGATACCTTCAAATAAAGCAACATTAAATTCTTCTCTGCTCTTATATTCTTTGGGTGAAATACAAATTGCTTTCATTCCTTTTTTCTTTGCACGTTCCAAAGCATATGCATTGGCATTATTGCTAATCACTCCAACAATCTTGACATTTTGAATGCTTCCATTCTCCATCGCATCCATCACAGCTTGTAAATTCGTACCTCCACCAGAAACGCAGATTACGATTTTTAGCATAACGTTACTCCCTTTTCTCCATCTTTTAAATATCCAATTACATAAGGTTCTTCCCCTGCTCGCAAAATTGCTTGCATTGTTTTTTCTTGATCGTGTTTGTCCACTACAACGACCATTCCAATTCCCATATTATAAGTATTATACATCATTGCTTCTTCGATTCCGCCAGTTTTTTGCATTAATTTAAAAATGGCTGGAATTTCGTAACTATTTTTTTCAATAACAGCATGCATTCCATCTGGAAGCATACGTGGTATATTTTCATAAAATCCACCACCAGTAATGTGACTACATGCGTTGATTTTAACTTTTTCTTCTTTTATTGCTTTTAATGCTTTTACATAAATTTTAGTTGGAACAAGTAATGCCTCTCCAAGTGTTGTTCCTAATTCTTCATAATATGTATTTAAACTTTCCGAAGTCATTTCAAAAATTTGTCGAACTAGTGAAAATCCATTTGAATGTACCCCAGATGACTTCATTCCAATCAAAACATCTCCAGCTTTTGCATCTCTTCCTGTGATTAATTTTTCTTCATCTTCAATTCCAACACTAAATCCCGCAAGGTCATATTCATCCTCCGGATAAAATCCAGGCATTTCAGCCGTTTCTCCTCCAATTAATGCCGCGCCTGCTTGCTTACAACCTTCTGCCACGCCTTCCACAATTTGTGCAATTTTCTCTGGAACATTTTTCCCACAAGCGATATAATCTAAGAAAAACAAAGGTTCTCCTCCCGCGCAAGCTATATCATTTACACACATTGCAACACAATCAATTCCGATCGTATTATGTTTATCCATAAGAAAAGCGAGTTTCAATTTAGTTCCTACCCCATCCGTACCAGAAACTAGAGTTGGTTTTTCCATATCTTTAAAATCCGTCAATGAAAATGCCCCTGAAAATCCTCCCAAGCCACCCAAAACTTCTTTTCGCATGGTTCCTTTTACATGTTCTTTCATCAATTCTACAGAACGATATCCTGCTTCTATGTCTACTCCTGCTTTTTTATAATCCATTTTTAAGCCCCTTCTGCTCATAAGCATTTTATTTCTTATAATTTTTATATCCTACTTGCTGCAATGTTTCATCTTTTTTAACAACAACCGCTCTCATATCTTTGGAATAACTCTTTAAACGTATAAGCAACTCCTTATCCGAAGTAGCAAGTATTTTTGCAGCAAGAATCCCTGCATTTGTTCCGCCATTAATAGCAACGGTTGCTACTGGTATTCCTGAGGGCATTTGAACGATAGAATATAAAGAATCTACCCCTCCTAAAGAAGTTGTATGCATAGGAATTCCAATTACCGGCATTGGGAAAATTGCTGCACACATTCCCGGTAAATGTGCTGCCATGCCAGCTCCTGCAACAATTACTTTAAATCCTTTTTTTTCTGCAGTATTTGCATAATCAAAAAATACATCTGGTTCTCGGTGTGCAGAAATAATTTTCATCTCATAGGAAATTCCCAATTCCTCTAATACATCTGCAACTTTTGACATAACTGGCATATCTGAATCACTGCCCATTACAATTCCTACTTTCGCCATACTTACTAATCTCCTTTTTGTATCCATTTATTCTTTTAATTCTATCTATTTATTCATACTTTGTATTTTACTAAACTAATGCAACATACGCAACTAGAAAAACCCTATCATATAAGGGCTTTTCTAGTCATTTTGACGAAAAGGTTTATTTAATTCTTCCGTGCCAGAAAGTACAAATCGTCCATTTTCAATAATTTCTGTTTTCGTATGGTCTTGATGAATTGCCCAAATCCCTGCCAATTCTTCATAAGGAATTGTAATATCTGTATGACAATTTAAATATGCTTGATCTGCATTCTCCGTCTTTCGAAGCAATGACACCTTATTATCCCTTGCAATAATTTCCTTTTTGTCTGGATTAAATACTGCTAAATCTTCACTATGAGAATAGCACGTATCTCCCACCGCAAAATGTGGCCCCATTTTTTCTGCAATTAAAATAGGCATTTTATCTGCTATCTTATACTTTTCAGTCATAACATAAGCTGTTGTATTGGTCCCAATTGCAAATTCTCCTATTGGTAATGTTTTATGATGATGAAGAATGTTTTCTTCAATAAATCTTTTGTTATCTTCCTCTTTATCAAAATTTGTACAAGAATAAGCAACAATCATACCATCTTTGAAAGTAAGTTCTAAATTTTGATATTCGAGTTCATATAAAAAAACCTTTTTTACATGAAGCACTCCATTGGTCCCTTCTAAAACAGGCGAAGTAAACACTTCTCCTACTGGAATATTCACATCCGCAACACAATTTTCAAATTTTGTTTCCTTTTCTGGATTTTCTATCTTTGCAAATCTAACATATAAATCTGTATGATTTCCATTCGTTCCTAAAATATGTGCTCCCTCTGCCCTATCTAATACATCAATTATGCACTGTTGAATTGATTGATACAACATATAATCAAGTGTATTAATCGTAATCGTTTCATCAAATATTTTCTCAAAATCCGCCCCAATTGCAGGTGTTGGAAAAGAAATAATCGTAAACGAACGTTCTTCTCCTTTAATATATTGATTTACAATTTCTCCCAAGCTTGTCATAGAATACACATTCATTTCTTTTTGTACATCTGCATATTTTACATTTTCTTTCTTATTTTCAGGTGTAAATGGTTCTTCACCAAAAACTTCCATTACCGCAGGCCCTGCATAAAAAGAAGCTAATGTCTTTCGTTTCTCATATGCTGCTTTATATACTTCCAATTTGCGATTAACATATACTTTATCCATATATAATCCATTATCTTCTTTATGGTCATATATGCACTGTTTATTTGGTATCGGTCCTACAAAACCAACACGTGTTCCAAAAATAGATGCATGACGAATCACTGTCTCTAATCCCATTTTAGAAAAATTCGTAATAGCCTGTCGTACCACTCTTTCAAACCCTAAACAATATCGTATCTCTACTGTTTTTTTAATACTTAAATCTTTATTATTTGCAAGAAATCCCATCCGATAACCTTCAGTAAAGGTATCTGCCATTTTTTGAATAGTATCGTTCGGCAATTTTGCAATATATTTTGCGAGTTTTACTTCATTTTCTGTAACATATTCCCCGAAAGAATATAAATATTTTTCATCAACTAAATCTAAAGTCATAATTTTATTTACTACCCATTGATTAAAAGGGTCCACCATATAATCAATGGATTTTGGAATGATAACTTCAACAAAATCACTGCGGTTCCAATATAGTATATCTTCCACCACTTTAAAAATCGGGCGTTTTCCAGAAGTTTTATATGCTTCATTAAATTCCTGATATATTTCCGTAAATAAATCTAATTGCATAATCCACATCTCTGTATTTTGCTCATACGAAAGAGGAATCAACTTTCTTAATTCCATATAGACGTAAGAAAGAAGCGGTCCATATTTTCGATCAAGTCGATTTTGTGCATAAGTTGGATTGGCATAGGAAGTATGATAATTTTGGGGTAATATATCTTCAAAATTTCTTAGATTCTCTTTCTCTAACTCCTCAATATTTATACTATTCCAATCACGTACTTTGACGGTATGTTGTAATCTTTCCATTTGCATGATAAAATCCGTCATTGCTTGAAAATAGGAAAGATAAGGTTCTTCAATCACACATTCTTTTGTTATTTCATTTATTTTTTTTATTTTTTCTTTTACTCTTTTCATTTTATATACCTTTCGCTCCCGCATACAGTAAAACACTTATTGCAACAATCACTATAAAATTAATAACTATTCCAATATAGGAATAGAAATAAAATAAATCTTTTTCAAATCTAGAAATCACTGCAATAGTAAATCCAACCAAAGAAAACAAAAGTGCAAGCAACAAAGAAATTCCATAATTTGTTGGTGCATTCTGTCCACTTTGATAAGTCAAATAAACTGCAAAAAAGACTGCAGTTGAGGAGATCACTCCTAATACAATTGACATTATTCCTTTTTTTGAGTGTTTACGATTTGTAAAAATAAAATTCTTTTTTCCCATAATTTATTTTATCCCATATATTTTATAGTAAGCATCAATTGACTCTTTCATATGCTCATCAATATATATCATTCCTTTATAAGGTTTATTATATAAATGTTCTACCACCTCATGCATAGTAACAATTGCTGTTGTATCAAATCCATAATCTTCTTGTATTTCTTGTAATGCTCCTTTTTGACCTGCACCTCGTTCACAGCGATCCACACTTACCACCAGCCCACAAATGGAAACATTCCCTTGCGCATGAAGGATAGGTACGGTCTCACCAATTGATGTCCCAGCCGTTGTTACATCTTCTATTAATAGCACCCGATCACCATCATTTAACGGACTACCCAATAAAATACCTTTATCACCATGATCTTTGACCTCTTTACGATTAGCACAATATCGAATATCTGTATCATATTCATCACTAATCGCTATTGTAGTTGCAACAGCAAGAGGAATTCCTTTATAAGCTGGCCCAAATAGCACATCAAAAGAAAGACCAAACTGATCTTTTATTGCTTTTGCATAATATTTCCCTAATTTTTTTAATTGATCTCCAGTTCGATAAAACCCAGTATTTACAAAAAAAGGTGTCTTTCTTCCGCTTTTCGTTACAAAATCCCCAAATTTTAACACATTGCAATCTACCATGAATTCAATAAACTCTTCTTTATATTGTTCCATAGATCCTCCCTACCATTTTATATTATCTTCTTATTCTATCTGTTTTTTAATGCAAGTGCAATATCTTCTCTCATATCAATAACTGCTTTTCTTGATGCTTTCGCAAAGTTCTTCTCGCCAAACGCTGCATATTCCTTATTTTGATATGCTGCAATAATTCCTCTAGAAGAATTAACAATTGCTCCAAACCCATCTTCCCTAAAGAAATGCACCAAGTCTTTTCCTTTTCCTCCTTGGGCACCATAACCCGGAACTAAAATAAACGCTTTGGGCATTATTTTTCTAAGCTTTTCCCCCATTTCAGGATAAGTAGCTCCAACAACTGCTCCGACATAGCTATATTCATCTCCCATATGCATTTCGCCCCATTTTGCTACATATTCTCCAACAATTTCATACAAAGGCTTTCCATCAATTTCTTGATCTTGCAATTCTCCACTACTTGGATTCGATGTTTTAACCAAAATAAAAAGACCTTTTTTCTCTTCCTTGGCTACTTTTATAAAAGGTAGAATCCCATCACTTCCTAAATACGGATTAACAGTAATAAAGTCCTCATCAAAAGGTTTTATCTCTGTATTACCAACTTTAACTTTTCCAATATGTCCAACTGCATATGCTTCAGAAGTAGAGCCAATATCTCCACGTTTGATATCTCCTATTACAATTAATTCTTTTTCTTTGCAATAATCAATTGTTTTTTTAAAAGCTATCATTCCTGGAATTCCAAATTGCTCATACATTGCCACTTGTGGTTTTACAGCAGGAATTAAATCATATATTTCATCAATTATTTCCTTATTAAATTGCCAAATTGCCTCGCTTGCTCCTTCTAAGGTTTCTCCATATTCTGCAAACGCTTTAGCTTGAATATGTTGGGGAATAAACTGCATCTTTGGATCCAAACCTACTACAATTGGTGCATTTGTCTTTTTAATTTTTTCCATTAATTTTTGTATCATACAACTCTCCTTCTTCACCCGTGAAAAAGGCGTTGAACCATTATGTGCAACGCCTTTTGTTTATATTATTATCCGAACACTTTCTGCTCGTCAATATATTTTTTAATATTTGAAGTATTCACTAATTTTTCATAGGAATCTCCCTTTATCACTACTAAGGTAGGTGCTTGCATAACAGCATATCGCATTGTCAATTCATGATTTTCTTCTGCATCAACTAAAATATACTCCATATTTCCCAGTATGTCTTTTGCAACTTTACAATTAGGACAAGTCTTTGTTGTAAACAAATATCGGACTTCTTCTGGTTGCGTCATATTAATGTTTGCTTTCCCATTTTCTGAACTTGAAACCTTTACAATTCTTGTCGTTGGTCTTTTTATTTCAGACGTGACCGGATTATATAATTTACGATTTGCATATTCTTGTAACTTTCCATCATTCCAATTTTGTACCGGACGATAATAGCCAGTAATACGACTATATACTTCCGTTTGGGCTCCACAATGTGGACAAATTTTCACTTCTCCCGCTAAATATCCATGGTCTTTACAAACCGAATAAATTGGCGACATCGTATAATACGGCAATTTATAATTTGTGGCAATGGTCTTAACAAAATCTGCTGCTGCTTTCCAATCTGGCAACTTTTCTCCAAGAAATGCATGAAAAACAGTTCCGGATGTATATAGCGTTTGTAATTCATCTTGAATATCTAATGCATCAAACACATCTTCCGAATAATCCACTGGAAGATGGGAGGAATTTGTGTAATATGGCGTATCCCCATAATTTCCTGCCGTTTTAATTGCTGGCCATTTTTCACGATCATGTTTTGCCAATCGATACGTGGTACTTTCTGCAGGCGTTGCCTCCAAATTATATAAATCTCCATATAATTCCTGATAATCAGAAAGTCGATTTCTCATATGATTTAATACTTCTTTTGAAAATTCTTGTGTCTTTTTATTCGTCATATCTGCACGAAGCCAATTCGCATTTAATCCGACTTCATTCATTCCAATTAATCCAATCGTTGAGAAATGATTACTAAAATCTCCCAAATACCGTTTTGTATATGGATATAATCCCTCCTCTAATAATTTCGAAATAACTCCTCTTTTAATTTTTAATGAACGAGCGGATATATCCAACATCCGATTTAATCGTTTATAAAATTCATCTTTATTCGAAGAAAGATAAGCAATTCTTGGAAGATTAATAGTTACCACTCCAATGCTTCCTGTACTTTCACCAGCCCCAAAAAATCCACCTGTTTTTTTTCGAAGTTCACGTAGATCTAAGCGCAATCTACAACACATGCTTCGCACATCACTTGGTGCCATATCCGAATTAATAAAATTTGAAAAATATGGGGTTCCATATTTTGCTGTCATTTCAAATAACAATCGATTGTTTTCTGTATCTGACCAATCAAATTCATTGGTAATCGAATAAGTAGGAATGGGATATTGAAATCCACGACCATTTGCATCTCCTTCAATCATAGTTTCAATAAACGCCTTATTAACCATATCCATTTCTTTTTTACAATCTTTATATTTAAAATCCATTTCTTTTCCACCAATAATTGCTGGTAAATCAGCCAAATCATCTGGAACGGTCCAGTCTAATGTTATATTTGAAAAAGGAGCTTGTGTCCCCCATCTTGATGGTGTATTGACTCCATAAACAAAAGATTCAATTGATTTTTTAACATCTCTATAGGAAAGATTGTCCACTTTAACAAATGGTGCTAGATAAGTATCAAAAGAAGAAAATGCTTGTGCTCCTGCCCATTCATTTTGCATGATTCCCAAAAAATTAACCATTTGGTTACAAAGAACTGATAAATGAGATGCTGGTGAAGAAGTTATCTTTCCTCTTATGCCTCCTAATCCTTCTTGTATTAATTGTTTCAAAGACCACCCTGCACAATACCCCGTAAGCATAGATAAATCATGTATATGAAGATCTCCACTTCGATGTGAGTTTGCAATCTCCTCATCATAAATCTCTGACAACCAATAATTTGCTGTTATCGCACCTGAATTACTTAAAATCAATCCACCTACAGAATACGTAACTGTCGAATTCTCTTTAACTCTCCAATCTTCCACTTTTACATAACTATTTACTACATCTTTATAATTTAAAATGGTAGATTCCATATCGCGCATTTTTTCTCTTTGCTTACGATACAAAATAAATGCTTTTGCTGTTTCTGTATACCCAGCTTGTTCTAGTATGCGTTCCACACTATCCTGAATATCTTCTACATGAACTTTCCCATTCTCTATTTTTATCTGTACATCTGATGTTACACGCAATGCCAACAAATCTACGATATCATTACTATATTGTATTTCTGTCGCATTAAAAGCTTTCATTATTGCATCACTAATTTTTACTAAATCAAAATCTACTTCTTTACCATCTCTTTTAATGACTAAAAACATTTTTCTTCCCCCTATTTTACTATATTTATCACTTATCCTTTGCCTGTTTTTTGCAAAAGACCATAAAATTATAGTAACATTTAAAGAAATGCTTGTCAATAAAAAAGCACTACATATCCACATGTTTTTTCCTTTGCACCACTATATATAGTATTTAGACGATTATCGACTTTTTAAAAATTCATATTCATTTATTGCCTCACTATCCGCAGGATAATTTGACAAATATTCGTTCATTGCCGTTTTTGCCTTTGTAAACTCACCAGAAAACTCATAAATCACCACTTCATTAAATTTCATCATTTGTAAAAGTTCCACATCAGCATATGCAAATCCCTCTTGCAAATACATCAATGCTTCCTCATAATTTTCCTCATTAAACTTACAAATTGCTAATTGATTATAAATTTCAGCGCAACCTTCATCCGTTTCCAAATAATTCAAGTAAACACTTGCTGCATATGACTGTGCACCCAATGCTTCATAAGTTTTCCCTAAGATCAACGCTGTTTCTTTCGTTCGCTTGTTATCCCCATCTTCAATATATTCTTTCGCTTTTTCATATTCTCCCAAATAGTAATAAATAGTACCAATTTCTTCTGTTGTTAAATTAGAAATCTCGGATAATGCCTTATTTAAATATATTGTTCCTTCCTCTCCATAATCAAAAGCTTCCATACTTTCATAAATCGAAATATAATGCGCAATATTTTTACTATCAATTGCAATATAACGATCAAAATCATCTAAAGCACTTTCTATATCTGATAACGCCAAGTAACATTTTCCTCTTAAAAAAAGAGCTTCTGCTTCTTTTGTTTTCAATTCTAAGATAGCAGTATAAACATCTCTTGCCTTATCGTAATCCTTATTTTTATAATATGCTGTTGCTAAATAATAATTTATATCATAGTCCATATTCTCAATTTCACCCGTGCTACTAGCAAGTGCATTTTGAAAAGACAGAATTGCTTCTTCATATTCACCAAGTCCAATGTTTGATAGTCCTTGTCCACGATAAGCATCTTTACGCTGCTTTTGCGCTATAATTTCATCAAAAAGATTCCTTGCTTCTTCATAATTGTATGACTCCACAAGTTTCATTCCCGTATTTACTTTTTCTGTTAATTCCTTATTCTCACAACCCGTCATAATAAAGACACACAGTAATAAAGCTCCAATCACTTTTATTTTTTCAGAAAATACCTTCATGTTTTCCTCCATTCATATTTTAAAACAAATTTATTATACCATAAAAAAAAAGAGAAGTGCGTATTTTCTTTCGAAAATACACGACTTCTCTTTCCATTATTATGCGAAAAACAAAAGCAATATTTTCACGAGAAGCACTACACAAACCAACGCAATTGGATACGTTGCTGCATATGCAGAAACCACTTCATCCGTGCCTGCCGTTGTTATCAAAGCTCCTAATGCTGGCGTGGATGTCATTCCACCGGTAATTGAACCTAACGAATTAAATAAATTCATTTTAAAGAACTTTCGAGCAATTAAAAATCCAATAATCATAGGAACCAAGGTCATAAGCGCACCGTATACAAAATATGAAATCCGAACATTACTTATAAAATTCACTCCACCAGGTACCCCACATCCAATCAAAAAGAACACAAGTCCTAATTCTCGAAAGAAATTTAAAGTATCTTTATTCATATGGCAATCAATCTTTCCAATATGTCCGAAATGTCCAATTATCAATCCCATAATTAAAGTTCCGCCTGAAGTTCCTAGGGAAAAATTAATTCCAGGAATTTCAATTGCTCCTAAAATACATCCTAGCATTATGGTAAGCAAAAATGGAAAAAATCCATAAGCATCTATTTTTTTTCTTATTTTTATATCTGTTTTTATAGGAATCGTATTTGCGGCAATAAAATTTTCGCGTTCCGTATCCAAATCAACCCTAAGTATTTTAGGTATGATTTGAACAAATAAAACAACTCCTAGTACTCCAAATAAATAGGCGATTCCATATCCTGCAACTACTTCATTGGTATTTAGAGCAACTTCTTTTGCAGCGGATAATCCAGGAGTACTTGTCAACCCACCTGTCAGCAATCCAATTACCATATCCATAGAAAGATTTGCATCTACTTTTGCAAACGATACCGCTAGTACTCCTCCAATACAAATAACAAAAATTCCTGTTAAAATATAGGATAAAGATTTACGATTAAAGGTACGAAAGAATTTGGGCCCTGCAATTAATCCAATTGAAGTAACAAATAAAGCAGTGCCTAGTTTTGTTACAAGACTAAAATTTGCTTTTAATGCCTCATCAAATAATGCTATTTCATTTCCTCCAATGGTTATTGATGGAAAATAACTAGCTATAATACCAAAAATAAGTGCTGCTAACAAAACACCTGCTGTTCCAAGTTTGATTCCCAAAAACTTAATAGATCCAATCAAATATCCAAATGTCCCAATTAAAAACACAAAAAATATAATTGTAAAGATTGAACCACTAACACTTCCTAAATATGCACTCATAATTTTCTCTTTCCTTATTCGAATTTTGGATTTCCATGGGTATACTTCGGAAGTAATTTGGGTGATACAACCTCCGTTTTTCTACCTACGTTCATCATTTCCTTCGTAAACTTATTTACATGTTCGAGCGAAAGATTTCCAATTTTTGTTTTCTTTGAGGCTGCTGCTGCATTTTTACCAGCATTTCTTCCAAACACAATTATATCTAATAAGGAGTTCCCCATCAAGCGATTTTTTCCATGAATCCCTCCAACTGCTTCTCCTGCAACAAATAGATTTTTGATATCACTCATTCCATCGGCAGAAATATCAATTCCTCCATTTTGATAATGGAGTGTTGGGTATACCAAAATAGGTTCTTTTGAAATATCAATTCCATATTTCCCAAACATATGCTTCATTGCCGGTATTCTTTTTTCAATGGTACCAGCTCCATGCTTATATTCAATCATTGGTGTATCAAGCCATACACCCAAGCCCGTACCAGTAGATATTCCTTTTTTATTTTGTTTACATTCACGAATGATAGAAGCTGCTGCCACATCGCGTGTTTCTAATGGATGCATAAAGACAACTCCATCCGTATTTACTAATTTCGCCCCCAAAGATCGTACTTTTTCGGTTACAAGTGCACCAAATATTTGCTCTGGAAAAGCTGCCCCCGTTGGATGATATTGCAAAGTTTCTGGATATTTAAGTTTTGCACCTGCACGATAAGAAAGTACCAATCCATCTGCAGTTGCACCATAATGATTGGATGTTGGAAATCCTTGATAATGAAGTCTTCCCGCGCCACCAGTTGCAATAATAACGGTTTTGGCTTTTGCAACACGCAATTCTTTGGTTTCCATATTATATAGCACAGCTCCTGCTGCCTTACCTTCTTCATCAAGTATGATTTCAATAGCTGCCGTAAAATCAATAATTTCAATTTCTCTGTTTTGTACCTCATCGCGAAGAGTTCTCATGATTTCTGCACCTGAATAATCTTTTGCCGCATGCATTCTTTTTCTTGAAGTTCCTCCTCCATGTGTCGTTACCATCGTGCCATCTTCTGCTTTATCAAATTCCACACCTAATTCATTTAGCCACTGAATTGCTTCTGGTGCTTCCTTAACCAAGCGTTCCAAAAGTTCAGGTTTTGCAGCAAAATGTCCACCTCCAAACGCATCTAAGTAATGTTGTTTTGGCGAATCATTTTCTTTATCTGCGGCTTGAATTCCACCTTCTGCCATCATTGTATTTGCATCGCCCATTCGAAGTTTCGTGGCGATTAACACCTTTGCTCCTGCTTTTTCCGCTTCGATTGCAGCTGCTGCTCCAGCACCTCCACCGCCAATTACCAATACATCCACATTGTACTCAACATTCTGTAAATCGACATTTTTAGGCTCAATCATCGGGTTTCCTTGCAATAATTCAGCCAACTCTTTTGGTACATTTTGTCCTTTATTTGGACCAATTTCTAACGTTTCAAATTCTTCTACTTTATAATCTGGATGAAAATTTGCAAGAACCTTCTGCTTTTCTTCTGCAGACATTCTTTCTGGTTCAAATACTGCATTTTTACTTCTTGCTTCTTCCACTTTTTTCATAGATTCTATGATTTCTTCAGTATATAACATGGGATATCCTCCTTACTTTTCAATTTCTCTTGTATTGTATAGATTTTTCATTTCTTCCATCGATTTGCTCATGATTTCTTTCATGGCAGCATCCATTTCCCCGGATTTAATTTCGTCTACTCGCTTTATTAAATGTTTTGACTCTGGAGCTAAATATTTTCCATTCAGTCTTCTTGCAAGTAACGATACTTGCGCATGAGAAATTCCAGCAGGACATCTTGAAGAACAAACGCCACACATAACACATGCAAAAGATTCTTCCGCACATTTCTTATATTCTCCACGTTGTGCATAGGCAATATATTGCATAACATTTAATCCTTGGGTACAACTTTTTGTACAAGCATTACAACCTATACAACTATATATTTCAGGATATAATTGCATCATAATTTCTTCGCTTGGTTTGATTTCTTCTATATTATAAGTTTTTTTATCCAGTGGGAAAAAAGGTAATGTTGCGACAAACATGTTTTCCTCTACCTTCGTTTGACATGCCAAACATACTTTTAATTCATTATCACCTTTGATGCGATAAATTGTTGCACATGCTCCACAAAATCCATTTCTGCAGCCAACTCCTCTAACAAGTTGATACCCAGCATATTCCATTGCTCCCATAATTGTAAGCACCGCAGGTACTTCATATGGTTTTCCCATTAAATAAACGCGAACCATTTTTTCCATCGTATTGCCTCCATATATTGTTTGGTTTTTTTAGTATTCATCTGGTAACACGTCTAGTTCGTCAAAACGGAACACTGGTCCATCTTTGCAAACATATTTGCTACCTATATTGCATCTACCACATTTTCCTACTCCACATTTCATGCGAAGTTCCATCGTTGTATATACTTGTGTATCTTTAAACCCTAATTCTTTTAATCCAGCAAGCGTGTATTTAATCATAATTGGGGGACCACAGATTAATACGGTTTTACTCAAATCTGGTTTCAATTCCTTTACAAAATCAGGAATAAATCCAACATGTCCATCCCAACCCTCTTGTTCTCTATCTATGGTTAAATGCACTTCCATATTTTTATCTTTCATCCATTCTTCCGTAATTTCATCATAACGCACCAAATCTTCAACGGATCTGGAACCATAAATCACTTGGACATTTCCATATGCGTCCTTATTATCTCGTACATAATTAATCACAGAATGTAATGGAGCAAGTCCAATTCCACCCGCTATAAACAATAAATCTTTCCCTTTTAATGCATCTTCCACAGGAAAACAATTACCATATGGTCCACGAACTGTAATTTCATCTCCAACTTCTCGTTCAAATAAAGCATCCGTAAGTTTTCCACAATCCTTGATACTAAATTCAAGATATTCTTTTACCGTTGGTGAAGAAGTAATTGAAAACATTGCTTCCCCTACTCCTGGTAGAGAAACCATGCCACATTGGCCTGGCATATGTTCAAATGGTTTTTTCCCCTCTCGATTAACCACTTGAAATGTTTTTACATCCGGTGTTTCTTGTTTGATGTTTATAATGACACCAATAATTGGGATTAACGTATCATGATTCATTTATTTTTCCTCCAAAGTTTTTATTACTTTTACAATATTCATGGATACAGGACATTTTTCAACACATCGCCCACATCCAACACAACCATAAACACCCTCATTATTCGTAGGTGAATATACCAATTTATGCATGAATCGTTGTCGAAATCTTTCTACTTGAGATTTTCTAGGATTCCCATGTGCCATTTTAGTGAAATCTGAGTACATGCAACTATCCCAGCAACGAAATCTTTCGATTCCATTTCCCGTATTATATTCCCGTATATCATAGCACTGACAAGTCGGACATACAAACGTACAAGTTCCACAACCCAGGCAACTCTCAGACATTGTTTTCCATTTCTCTGATTCAAAAATTTTTTTTGTATTTTCTTCTTTAAAATAAGATAAATCCAATTCATGAAAAGGAAGACGTTCTAAAATTTCTTTTGTATGTTTCTTTTGTTCCTCTACTTTTTCTCCCGCATCTTCTACTAGCAATTCGGAAACTTTCGAAAGTACCTGTTCCCCTTTTTCATTATTTGCTTGAAAATATACTCCTTCTTTAGTTCTCCAAGCTGTAATATCTCCTTCTGGCATTGTTGGGTCAATATCAAAATTCTCACAAAAACATGTTGTATTTGGTTTTGCACATGCCATTGCAATAATAATTCCATGATCCCTTCTGTTTTTATAAAATGAATCCACTGGTTCTGCTAAATATACCGCATCCAATATAGAAAAGCTTCGCACATCACAAGCTCTTACCCCAAAAATGATAAAATCTTCTTTTTCTTCATACATATCAAATACATCGATTTTTTTACCTTTGGTTTCAAAACGCATCATATTTTCTACTTGTGGAAAAAAGAAATCTTTTGGACTCTTTACTGTATTTAACTGCTCACTCCATACTTTTCCATCTTCATATTTTGTAAATTCTGCTACATTCAAATCATTATCCACAGGTAAATACACTGGAAATTCTGCTGCCAATTTTTGAAAGAACGTATCGATTTTTTCTATTTGAAGTTTTTTCATTTCGATTCGCCCCCCTTCATATATACCGCACCTGGCTCTACATCACCTTTCGTAAAAGTATTTAATGGTGGCAATGTTTCATCTTCACCCGCTTGGTATTCTCCATAAAATTCATTTATATCTTTTATAATTTTACGATTAATCAAATGTAATGGGATATTTTGTGGACATACTCTAGAGCACTCTCCACAGTCCGTACAACGTCCTGCCACATGAAAAGCTCGAATAATATGAAACATATTTTCTTCAAAGGAATTTGCTGCTGCTTTGTTTTCCACACCGGATGCCGGATTATCAAAGACACATGTTTCACAACTACACGCAGGGCAGACATTTCTGCATGCATTACAACGGATACACCTTGATAACTCACCCTGCCAAAAGGCAAACCGCTCTTCAGAAGTCATCTGTTCTATTTTCTCCACCATATCAAATCGATTAGAATCTAGCGCTTCGCCTTCCTCCCCAAGTAATTCGTCAAATATTACATGTTTTTTACTTTTGCAAGTTAAGCACCGATCATTCATAGCCTCTTTTTTTGCTAAGATTTCTTCTCCATATAATGTATGAATCTTCACTTCATCCTTTTCACATGTGATATCTAAAATTCCCTCGATTCCCTTTGCTTTTATGGTATCAATATCAATTTTATCTTCGCACGACACTGCGAGGATATAAATGTTTTCACGGATCAATCGATGTTCTTTCATCAATTGGTTAAAACTATACGTGTCACAAGGTTTTAAAAATACAAGAACCTTCCCTTCTTTTCTAGATTCCTGAATTAAATATTTAGAAAGATTCGATTGGCATAATTCATTATAAATAAATTGCTCCTCTATTTCTTGCTCCGTATAAAAGACACCTGGCGTACAATCATATGCAAATTCACCCTTTTTCCATCCAAGAACTCTTGATACTGTTTTGTCTTTTAATAATTCTTTTGCGCGTTTTTTCATTATTTCTTGCATCGTATATCCCCCAATCTCTTATTTTCACCTAACTGGGTAACCGTACCTATAAATTCATTCATAGTTGAAGCAAATTTCTCTCCTTCTGCTGCCGAAATCCATTCAACTCTTGTTCTATCTTTTTCTATTCCAAGATAATCCAACATGGAAAATAATAAAGTCATTCTTCTTCTTGTATAATAATTTCCTGATGTATAATGACAATCTCCTGGATGACAACCACAAATAATTACACCATCTGCTCCTTTTTCGAATGCACGTAATACAAACATAGGATTGACACGACATGTACAAGGAACACGAATAATTTTTACATCTGCTGGATAGTTCAAACGGTTGGTACCAGCAAGATCTGCTCCAGCATATGAACACCAATTGCAACAAAATGCAACAATATTTGGCTTAAATTCTTTTTTTTCAATATTTTTATTATTCTCTTCTTTGTGATCTATCTGCATATCGCATCTACCTCCGCCATGATTTGTCTATTTGAAAATCCTTTTAGATCCATCGCCCCAGAATTACATGCTACGGTGCAAGCACCACATCCTTGGCATACCGCTTCGTTTACTTGCGCTACGTGACGAATTTTTATCGTGCGATCTGGCATACGAAATTCTTTATCAAAATAGGAAATTGCACCATAAGGACATACTTTTTCACAAGATTGACATCCGTTACACATAAGTTCATCTGCTTGTGCCACACAAGGATTACAAGTGATTTTATTTTTAACAAGAAGACCAATTACTTTCGCAGCTGCTGCCCCTGCCTGTGCAACTGTTTCTGGTATATCTTTTGACCCAGAACATGCTCCGGATAAATAAACACCTGCTGTAGGGCTTTCCACTGGACGAAGTTTTGGATGTGCTTCCGTAAAGAAATCATTGGTATCAATACTCGCTGTAAGCATAGTCGCAAGAGGACGCGCAGATTTATCTGGTTCCATAGCTGCTGCCAAAACCACTAAGTCTGCATTGATTTTTAATTGCTCGCCTTCTAGTAAATCAGATCCCTGTACAAGTAATGTTCCATCCGCTCTTGGCGAAACTTTTCCAACCATTCCTTTAATATAATGTACATTATATTCTTCTACCGCTCTACGATAAAATTCATCAAATCCTTTTCCTGGAGTCCTTACATCGATGTAAAATACATACACTTCGGTATCTGGATATTTTTCTCTCGTAAGCATGGCATGTTTTGCTGTATACATACAACAAATTTTCGAACAATACTCTTTCCCACGTTCGCAAGTATCTCGGCTTCCCACACATTGTACGAAAACAATCGTTTTAGGGTGTGTTCCATCCGAAGGTCTTAATACCGTTCCTCCAGTAGGACCAGCTGCATTCATCAATCTTTCATATTCTAAAGATGTAATCACATCCTTGCTTTGCGCGTAAGCAAACTCATCAAATTTTTCTAAAGAAATTGGATTAAAACCTGTTGCAACAACAATTGCTCCATATTGTCTTTCCACAATTTCATCTTTTTGTGTATAATCAATAGCATTCGCTTCACATACCTTTGCACAAACTCCGCATTTTCCTGATTTTAGCATCATACAAGCGTCCGCTTTAATGGTTGCTACTTTTGGAACTGCTTGTGCGTATGGAATATAAATTGCTGCTTGTGTATTTAAACCAAGGTTAAAATCATTAGGAATTTTATTTTGTGGGCACTTCTCCGTACATAACCCACAACCGGTACATTTATCCGTATCAACATATCTTGCTTTTTTTCGAATTTTCGCCGTGAAATTCCCTACAAATCCTGAAACATCTTCAATTTCACTATATGCATAAATATTTATATTTTCATGTTGTGCACACTCCACCATCTTAGGAGAAAGAATACAAGCTGCACAATCTAACGTTGGAAATGTTTTATCAATTTTCGCCATCTTACCACCAATGGTCGATTCTTTCTCAACAAGATCCACTTCAAATCCTGCATCAGCAATATCAAGTGCAGATTGCATTCCCGCAATCCCACCGCCTATTACTAAAGCTCGTTTCGTTACTGGACTTTCTCCTGCTTGCAATGGCGTATTTAACGCTACTTTTGCAATGGCCGCACGCCCTAGAATAATTGCTTTTTTTGTTCCTTCCTCTTTATCTTTATGAACCCAAGCACATTGTTCCCTTATATTTGCCATCTCTATCATATATGGATTCATACCTTCTGCAACTGCCGCTCTACGAAATGTAGCTTCATGCATACGAGGAGAACAAGAGCAAATGACAACTCCTGTTAACTGATGCTCTCTGATTGCTTCTCGTACAATATTCTGTCCCGCTTCCGAACACATATATTGATAATCTTTTGCATATACAACGCCTGGTTCTGCTTTTAAAGTTTTTGCAACACTGGAAACATCTACCGTTGCTGATATATTCGTTCCGCAGTGACATACAAATACGCCTATTCTTTGCATCTTTTAACCTTCCTTTGCTTCTTTACTTTCTATACTTACGAAATGCACTAACAATTGCTTGTTGTGGCATTGATTCTTCCAAAACTTCTGTTACTTTTTCTGGTTTCATATCCTCGCTTCCCTGCTCACGCAATACGGTTAATCGAACTGCTTCAATGATTTTTGCAGGTTCTACTCCCCTAGGACAACGTTCTACACAAGCAAAGCAAGTTAAACATCGATATAAGGATTTGGATTGTAAAAGTGGTTCTATCTTACCCTTTTCTACCATATTTACAAATTCGTGTGGATGATACTCCATTTCATCATATGCAGGACAAGTTGCAGTGCATTTTCCACAACGCATGCATTTTTTAACATTTACACCACTGATATTTAATATTTGTTGTTTTCTTTCTTCGTTATTCAATGCATTCCTCTCCTTGTTCCTTCACGCCCAAGCTTTCAGCAAGCAATTCTGTGAAATAATAAATTGGCACATTATACGCATCTGTATTTTTATTTAGATTATAGAGACACAATGGACAAGCCGTAATCATACAATCCACCTCATGCTCTGAAGCATCTTTTAGAATGACTCCAGAACGATCGTTCGCTATTTTTTTGTCTTCAATACAGGTATAAGCTCCACAACATTCGTTTCTCATACTATAAATTACTGGTTCTGCTCCAAGTGCACGTATGAAATCCTCCATAATTTTAGGGTTTTCCGGATCATCCATTTGTAACACTTTACCCGGTCTTAGTAAAAGACATCCGTAATACGCTCCAATTCGTTTTCCTTTCAAAGGATGTACTACTTTTTTTGCCAACTCATCAAACCCAATTTCATCTCGGAGCACTTCTAAAAAATGTAAAATTTTTGTTTCTCCTTGATAAGCTTCTTCTAACTGCAAATAATTATTTGCTTTTAAAATAAGATTTTCATCGGTACGCATATCATTATTTACTTGTTTTAATACATTATGACAAGCAGAACATAACGTTACTAATGTTTGTTCTTTTTGTTTTGCAGAAGCAAGTGCTCTTATGGAAGGGAGTTTGGTTGCAATTTCATCTTTTGCAATAGGATATACTCCTCCGCAGCATTGCCATTCCGGAACTTCCTCTAACGTAAATCCAAGTGCCTTAGCACTATTTCTTCCATAACAGTCCAATTCTTTCGCTTTTGTCTTTAAGGTACATCCTGGATAATAACTGTAAACCATCTTTACTCTTCCTTTCCTTATACCATTTGTTCTGGATGAAACACCTCGTCAAATCGTTCTTCGGTTAAAAAGCCAAGTTCAACGCATGCTTCTTTTAATGATATATTTTTCTCATAAGCCACATGTGCAGTTTTTGCTGCATTTTCATATCCAATGTATGGATTCAGAGCCGTTACCAACATTAAAGAATTATGTAGATTATGATACATTTTTTCTTTATTTGCTTGCATTCCTATCGCACAATTCTTATGAAAGGATACGATGGATTCCGAAAGCAAACGAGCAGATTGTAAGAAATTGTACATACACACTGGCATAAACACATTTAATTCAAAATTACCTTGACTCGCTGCAAATCCAATTGCCGTATCATTTCCCATCACTTGTACTGCTACCATAGTTACTTGCTCACATTGTGTTGGATTTACTTTTCCTGGCATAATTGAAGACCCTGGTTCATTCGCTGGAATCGTGATTTCACCTAATCCATCCCTTGGTCCACTTGCAAGCCAACGCACATCATTTGCGATTTTCATCATATCTGCTGCTAATGCTTTAATTGCACCATGTGCAAAAACTAATTCATCTTTGCTAGTTAATGCATGAAATTTATTTTTTGCAGTGACAAATTCTTTCCCTGTAATTTTGGAAATTTCAGCTGCAACTTTATGATCAAATCCAATCGGTGCATTCAATCCAGTTCCTACTGCAGTTCCACCTAGTGCTAATTCTCTCAGTGGAGAAAGTGCATACTGTAACATTTCTTTATCTTTTTCTAAGGAAGCACGCCATCCACTAATTTCTTGAGAAAAAGTAATTGGTGTTGCATCTTGCAAATGTGTACGTCCGCTCTTTACGATTCCATCATTTTCTTTTTCTAATCTTAAAAATGTTGCAACCAATTCATCAATTGCTGGAAGTAAATGATCCTCTATCATTAATACTGCTGAAATATGCATTGCTGTTGGAAACGTATCGTTGGATGATTGACTCATATTAATATCATCATTTGGATGTAATAATTTTTTCCCTATAATTTCATTTCCACGATTCGCTATCACTTCATTCGCGTTCATGTTGGACTGGGTACCACTTCCTGTTTGCCAAACGACTAACGGGAAATGCGTATTTAATTTTCCCTCCATTACTTCATCACATGCTTTTCCAATTGCGTCAACTTTTTCTTTCGTCATTTTTTCCGGTTTCAAACCACTATTTGCGATTGCTGATGCTTTCTTTAAAATACCAAATGCATGTATAATTTCCTTTGGCATAGTTTCAATACCTACCCCAATATTAAAATTCTCTTTACTTCTTTCTGTTTGTGCTCCCCAATATCGATCTTCTGGTACCTTAACTTCTCCCATGGAATCATGTTCTATTCTGTAATTCATTGATTTTCCTCCGTTTTTATGTATTAAAATTGAATTTGTGATATTGCATCTTTTAAGCTTTTTGCGCTGTGATGTAATTTTGCTTCCTCTTCCGGTGTTAAAGGTGCAATCAATTTCCCTTTTATTCCTGTCCGTCCTACAACGGTAAGCATACTTAATGCCACATCTTCAATTCCATATTCTCCATGCATGAGTGTGGAAACTGTCATTGGTGTATCTGCTCCTCCAAAAATCGATCGACAAATATGACATACAGAAGCTGCAACCGCATAAAAAGTAGCACCTTTTCTTTCGATGATTTTTCCTCCAGATTGACGAATATATTGTTCCACTTCTTCATGTACTAAATCTGGTACTTTGCTCTCACACCTTGACATCGATGATGCATAAGAATCAATATCAATGTTTGCAATATTTGCTAAGGACCAAGGTACAAATGAAGAATCTCCATGTTCTCCAAACACATAAGCATGTACATTGGATTGACTAATGTTGTAATATTCCGACAACCGTGAACGTAATCTTGCTGTATCAAGAATTGTTCCTGATCCAAAAACTCTGCCATCCATAAAACCTGTCGTTTTAGAAAATTGATAGGTTAGAATATCAACTGGATTACTAACTATAATATAAATTGCGTCTGGCGCATATTTCATAATTTCAGGGATAATGCTCTTTGTGATATTAACATTTGTTTGTGCCAAATCCAAACGACTTTGTCCTGGCATTCTTGCAACTCCTGAAGTCAAAATAACAATGTCTGAATCTTTGGCATCTTGATAACTTCCTGCTCGTACTTTACTAGGGGAACAAAAAGGAATTCCTTGGCGAATATCCAGTGCCTCTCCTAAAGATTTTGCACCTTTAATATCAATCATAACAATGTCCGATGCAATTCCACCAACTACTAATGTATAGGCGATTGTCGCCCCAACACTTCCTGCTCCAATAATCGTAACTTTGTTGCTTAAATCTCTCATTTTTCTCTCCTTCACAAACACACATAAGATTTTATCAAATCAATAACGTTATATTGTTAATAATATAACGTTATTGTTAATTTTATAACATATGCTATTGAAAATGTAAAGGTTTTTTTGATTTTTATTTCTCTTTTTTTAAGTAGGAAATTTTTAATTCTTTCAATTGTAGTCCACCTTGTCTTATAAAAATTTTATATTGTGCATTCATAGCAACCACATGTTTTTCTTTTACCAAGGTACAATCTTTTCCTCCAGTCCCATGATAAGAATACACACCCACTGGTACATTTGCTTGGAATAAAGTTACTGCCATTTGTGCAAGTTCCGATTGGTTTGAAGCCCCCGTTAGCGCGATTTCATAATCTCCAATTTGTGCAAGTTCAATATTAAATATATAAGTTTTCCCTTTTGAAGTATCTTTATCCGCAAAAGGAATGCTTAATGTATCTTTTAATTGAAATACCCCTAAATTGATTCCATCTTCCTCATTTCCTTCTGTTTCCTCTTCATGTAGTTCAATGAAATCCGTCTTTTCTCCTTTCATTCTCTGCATCGCTTGTGTATCTTTTAAAAATTCACAAATATTCAAAGCACACCGTTGCAATTGTGCTCTTGTGATTTCATTCTTTGCCAATTTTTCTGGTAAATTTCCTAAATTTTCTATATTATCGGCATCTGGAACCACCATATATACATCATTTTGTGCCTTTACCATGGTGGCAAAATTAAATTTATCCGGGCCTTTCCCTTCTTCATTCACATTAGCCCACCAATCCGTCATCGTAAATCCTTTAAATTTCCAATCCTCACGCAAAACTCTTGTATTAAGGTCATAATTTCCTGCCGTCCAAGCTCCATTTAAAGAACCATATGTAGTCATAATTGCCGTAGCTTTTGCTTCTTTAACAGCAATTTCAAATCCTTTTAAATAGATCTCTCGCAAAGCTCTTGCAGAAACAACGGAATCACTTTGATGGCGATAGGTTTCCTGATTATTACAGCAAAAATGCTTTAATGATCCTGTCACTCCATTTTTCTGTAAAGCTTTGATTTGCGCTTTTGCCATTTTTCCAGTCAATATCGGATCTTCCGAGAAATACTCAAAATTTCTTCCATTTAGCGGATATCGATGAATATTCATTCCTGGTCCTAACAAAATATCCACTTCGTTTTTTATCATTTCTTTTGCAACAAATGCATACAATTCTTCAATTAATTCGGTATTAAACGTGGAGGCTAACAAAGTCCCATTTGGTAAAGACATGGCACGTGCTCCCGTTTCAAGTCGTAATCCAGAAGGTCCATCCGAACAGCATCCACAAGGCACTTTCTTTTCTTTTAGAGAAGTACAAACTCCACCAAATGCTGCTGCTGTTCCTGCCGTTACTTTTGGGCTTCCCATGCCTTCCCCACAAGCAATTGTCATTAATTCAACATCCGTAAACAATGCAACAAATTCTTCCATCGTCAGTTTTTCATCCAAAACATCTAACATCGTTGCATCTATGCATTGGCGTCTTCTATCTTCTGAAATATTTAGTTCTTGTAGCACTTCTTCCTTTTGCATCATTCCTTGCGTTTTTTCGCAAATAGGAACTTCTTCCCATTCTATTTGATACGCTTGATTTACTTTTTTTGAAACCATACGTTTAAACGGTTTCTCTGGATGCAGTGCGTTTGTTGTTGTTTCTATTATGACAATTTCTGCTATAACAAAAGAAGTCATTTTTTCTGCTTTTCTCACATCATTTCCAACGTAAATTTGATATTCTCCTGGTTCTAAAACAAAGGAATTGGCATATCCAGTTACACCCGAATCATCGAACGAAGCAAAATAAGCATATGGAATTTTCATAGTTAACACTTGCTCTTCCTCTACGGCAAGAAGTGAAGTTTTTTGAAATGCCACTAAATTTCTTGCTGCTTTTCCTAAGTTACCTGCTGGTGCTTCTGCATAGATTTGTACGACTTCTTTCCCTTTCCTATGACCAATATTTTTAACTTTAACTTGTATTACAAATTCTTCTGCTTCTTCTTTCGAACTCAAAAAATCAATTTGAAATTGCGTATAGGATAATCCATATCCAAATGGGTATCGCACGTTATCTTTTGCAAACGTCTCAAAATAACGATATCCAACAAAAATATCTTCCTGATAAAAATTACGAATTTCTTCACCAAAATTATCTCCTGCAATATAATCCGAGTTGGAATATGCAATGGTATCTGGTAGCTTTCCCGAAGGATTTACTTTTCCTGATAAAATATCCGCAACTCGACTTCCACCAATCATTCCACCCTGCCACACATATAAAACCGCAGATGGCTGGTAACTTTCCACAAAAGACATATCCATGATATTTCCAACATTTAACAGCACGATTGTTTTTTCAAAATATATAGTAACTTTTTTCATCAAGTCTTTTTCTTTTTTTGTAAGTAAAAAAGAACCTTCTACTAGCTTATTATCTTGATCTTCGCCAGCCGTACGACCAATGAATACAATTGCACAATCATTTCTTTTTGCTGCATCCGCTACAAAGCTCTCGGAAACTTCCATCTCTTCTTGTGCCCAAGGCTCACTTCCCCAACCTTCTCCAAAATCAAATGGATTTTTTTCTTCCCATTCTTCATATGTATTTTCAAGAATTGAGTCAACTTCAAAATCTGTATGATGATGAATTCCTTCTGAAATATTTATCACGTGATTTACGTTTACCATGCCCCCTGAACCCGTACCACTTTTATAATAATTCTTTTGCATTCGTCCAAATAATGCCACTTTGCTCTTACTTGCTAGCGGTAGCGTTTCCTTTTCATTGCGAACTAATACACAACCTTCTTCTACTGCTTGATTTGAAGTTTCTATATATTCTTTCCAATCCAATTCTATTTTTTTCATACCAGTCTCCTTATCACCTTATCTTTAAATTTACACATATTTAATCATACAAATAAATGAATGAAAAATCTACAGTTACGCAAAAAAATATGCAAAAAGATAATCTTTTTGCATACTTATTTCCTTAAATTAAATTTTTAATTTCTTCACAGATACGTTTTGCCACAAGTGGATTATTCATGGTATAAATATGAATTCCATCTACGCCATGTGCAATTAAATCAGCAATCTGATTAACTGCATAAATAATTCCAACATCAAACAATGCATCCTTATTATCTTCATACTTGTCCAAAATACACCGAAATTTTTCTGGCAAAGAGGCACCGCACATGCTAACCATCCTCTCGATTTGTGCTTTATTAATCACTGGCATAATTCCTGCTTCTATTGGAACCTCAATTCCTGCAATTCTTGCTTTTTCTTCAAATTCATAGAATAATTCATTGTCAAAAAATAATTGCGATATTAAATGAGTTGCGCCCGCATCAACTTTTTTACGTAAATGTTTTAAGTCATCCACAATATTTTCTGAATCCGGATGGCATTCTGGATAGCAAGCTCCACTTACTTCAAAATCTCCATTTTTACGAATAAATGCAACCAAATCCGAAGCATAATTGAATTCTTTCTTTGGTTCAAATTTCGGATTATAATCTCCTCTAAGTGCTAAAATATTATGAATGTCGTCCTGTTTTAATTCGTGTAAAAAAGATAGCATTTCTTTTTTTGTATAATTCATACATGTCATATGAACGATTGGAGTAATCCCATAGGTATCTTTGATTTTTCTCGCAATTGCAATGGTTTTATTATTTGTACTACTTCCACCCGCACCAAAAGTAACACTAATAAAATCCGGATGTAGTGTACTTAGAATGTTAAGTGTTTCATCAATATTTGCAAGGGTGGTATCCCTTTTCGGTGGAAATATTTCAAATGAAATCACAGGTTTTTTCTTTTTAAATGTCTCGTTTATTGTCATAATTTCCTCAATGTTTTTCATTTTATAAAACGGATAGGTTTCCCCATCCGTTCTATATAATTCTTTGCTTTTATCCTAAACTTCAGCTTTCCATAGTCCATGTAAATTACAATATGCATATGCTGCGACTGGTTCATCACTCATACAAAACTCTGCTTTTGGTTCATCACCTGGTTTTAATTCTACACGTTTTCCGCCATGTGCTGTCTCTAAGTAAATCCATTCAATAAAATGCTTTTCTTCCATTGGATGTAATACGTCACCTACGGTAACCACAATTTTCGTTCCCACTTTTTCTACCACTGGAACATGTTTTTCGGTTGCTGCATCTACAGAATTTGCTTTCAATTCTACCATTGGTTCTCCACAGCAAACTAATTCGCCGCCACCATCTTTAATCAATCCTACTAAATTTCCACAGACCTTACATACATAAAATTTCTTCATTCTACCCTACCTACCTTTCGTATATCTACTATTTCTATGTTTTGGTTCTATTTCTATTATAACAGATTTTATTTACAAAAGACAATATCTTCTTACTTTTTTAACAATTGCACATTCTTTCCACTTTTCTTATTATTCTCATTCCTTACTTTATATGTTTACTCATATTTTCTAATAAGCTCTGTTTACGTAAATTGTTTGAATAAATTCTTTGCATGTATTATACTGTAAACAGTATATAAGTAAGGGGGGAATTACTATGTATTATGATTATTTAATTGTAGGCGCGGGACTTTTTGGTTCTACATTTGCTCATGAAATGAAACAAAAAGGAAAAACATGCCTCGTCATCGATAAGCGTCCACATATCGCAGGAAATATCTATACCGAATCGCAACATTCCATTGACGTCCATAAATATGGAGCACACATCTTTCATACTTCTGATCAGGAAGTCTGGGAATATATCAACCAATTTACTGAATTTAATCACTATCGAAATGAACCTATTGCCATTTATAAAGAGGAACTCTATAATCTGCCCTTTAATATGAATACCTTTAGCAAAATGTGGGGAATTAGAACCCCTGCTGAAGCTAAGAAAATAATTCATGAGCAAATCAAAGAGCTTGAAGGACAACCAATAAACAATCTCGAACAACAAGCCTTACATTTGGTTGGACATGATATCTATACGAAGTTAATCAAAGGATACACGGAAAAGCAATGGGGGAAAGACTGTACCGAACTGCCAGCCTTTATTATTAATCGTCTACCTGTTCGATTCACTTATAATAACAATTATTTTAGAGACCCTTATCAAGGGATTCCCATCCATGGATATACCCGTATTGTAGAAAATATGCTTAAGGATATACCCGTAAAACAAAACACTGATTTTTTTGAAGCAAAGAACGTATGGAAAAAAACAAAAGAAATAACCTATGGAACCGTATTGTTTACTGGTATGATTGATGCTTATTTTAACTATATCTATGGTGCTCTGGAATATCGTTCTTTGGAATTTCAAACGGAATACCATCCAGATATTGATAATTACCAAGGAAATGCAGTTGTTAATTATACAGAAAAAGAAATTCCATATACACGTATTCTCGAACACAAACATTTTACATTTAATGATTGTAAAGGCACTATCCTCACCAAAGAATTCTCACGTGCATTCAAGCCTGGTGATGAACCCTATTATCCAATTAATGATGAAAAAAATAATGCTCTTTTCTTAAAATATAAAGCTTTAGCAAAAAAAGAGCCTTCTACCCTATTTGGTGGAAGACTTGGGAATTATAAATACTACGATATGGATAAAGTAATTCGTGCAGCCCTTGATTTAGTAAAAACTCACTGTAGCTCACAGAACGGAGAAACTTATGAATAGTTCAACGGACACATTATTTATTGTTATTCCTGCTTACAACGAAGAAGAAAATATCACAAATGTAATTCATGATTGGTACCCCATCGTAGAACAAACAGGAAAAGATAGTCGCCTTATAATTATTGATGACGGAAGTAAAGATCAAACATTCTCAATGATGCAAGAATATGCCAAAAATCATCCGCAATTCTTGCCTCTTACAAAAGCTAATAGTGGACATGGTGCCACGGTTCTTTTTGGATATCGCTATGCTTTAGAACATGGTGCAGATTATGTTTTTCAAACGGACTCCGACGGGCAAACACTGCCTTCCGAGTTTCCACCTTTTTGGAACGAGCGAGAACTTTTCGACATGCTCATAGGACATCGTAATAAAAGAGAAGATGGGTTTTCTCGCGTTTTTGTTACAAAAACTTTAAAACTTGTAATTCGTATGAGTTTTGGTGTTTCTATTATCGATGCTAATACACCTTATCGTTTATTAAAAGCAAAAACTCTGCAAACATATCTTCCTGAAATTCCCACCGACTTCAACCTTTCCAATGTTTTGCTTTCCGTCATCTATGCAAAGCATAAACGCGAAGTAAAGTTTATTCCTATTACCTTTCGTCCTAGACAAGGTGGTGTGAATTCCATAAATATGAAGCGAATTTTCAAAATCGGAAAACAAGCGTGGAAAGATTTTCGAGTGCTAAAAAAAAGCATATAAAAATAGCCTCATTTTTATGGGGCTATTTTTATAATCATGGTAGGTTTTTCAGAAACGGTGTCATTTTTAATATATACAATCTCGCCCATAGAAGATAAGCCATCTACGTTTATATTTTCATACCTTATATACTCCATCTGACCAATAAAAATATATGCCACCTCATATTTCCTTATCTTTTCTCTAACCAACTCCAAGTCTGTAGATGTATAAATGGAGAGAATATCTTCTTGTCTTATATTTATATTTTCCGTTGTGTTTTGCCATAGCCATTCATGCGTATACCAACCCAATAAAGTTGGTAATCCAGTTAATGTGGATACCCTTTCATATAAAGTATAACTTTCCCCATTTGCTTCTAATACAACCACTGGCTCTATCACATGATCATTTAACCAATTAATTCCTTCGATATCATCTGGCAATTCTTTTTCCGCAAATAAAGTTGCATCCAATCCAACCCTACGATTACTATCTATTTCTCCAAACCACATTCCCGATGCTGTTACAAAATATCCACAAGTGGAAATCAATAAAACCAATGCCACAAGTCCTCTTTTTCTATGTTTTTCCCCCTCTGGATGAAAAATCAATTTCGTTATAATAAAGCTCATACTGATTCCAAATAAAAGAAATGCTTGATATACCAATTTAAACATAGTATTCGATCGATCATAATCGCCTTCATAAATATCTTTTACATAAATCACTTCGGGAATCAAAACCAAACCTATTGCACTAAACCCAAGGATTAATACAAACAAATCCGATGTCTCCATTTCTCCTAACAAGGAAAACAGTTTGTTTTTATACAGTGGATTGCTCTTTTTCCTTTGTTTTTTTACCTGATATATAAAATATCCTAAAACAATCGTAATTGGTAATCCCCATAAAATCAAAAGTTGATAGAATGGTGTATGCATTTGGCAAATACCAATTCCATTTACCATTGCTACAAATTGCATTTGAAATAAATAGGATGTTATTTGCGATATCATAAATAATACAACTATTTGTCCAATCGTACTTCCCATCCAAGTTTTTCGAAATCCGGTCTGTACAAGATTACAAAATAAAATCGTTAGAATTGCTACTGTAAAATAAATAGGATAATCCCAAAAATTTGTCATCTGAAAAATCCCTAATAAAAATCCCAAGAAAATAATTGAAATGGAAAACATTTCATTTTTTGCTTCTAATATCTGTGGATTTCCACATCTAGCTTGTTGCATACGTGATTTTTTTAATGAAACAAACGCAACCAAAACAGCCAAAAAAGTCAGTACAAACATAATATCTATCACATGTGCATGTAAATCTCCTAATACAAATGAATATGCTGGAAACTCATGAATTGTTTTATCCGGCACATCTGGTCGATATCCAATATACCTAGTGGAATTCGGAAACCAATATGCAGTTCCTTCAATTTCCAATATATCTTGGATTGCTGGAACTATTTTATAAAATAAAACATAATGCATATTTCCTGCAATTGTGACTGCAAATGCAGTTAAAACACCTGCAAACATTGCGATTCTACTTTGTTTCCTTTGTATACCCTCTTTTTTAATCTGAAACATACGAAAAATTTCTTTTCCAATTTCATAGGAAAGGCAAAAGCAGAATGCCGCGATCATCATTAGTGCTAAATTATATCCATATACTACCGTATTCCCTGAAAGTTTCGTTAAAAAGGTCATGAAATACTGTCCCACATAATAATAATTTAACGATTGACCAGAAAACCAAAAATCATTAGGCGGAAAATATTCTGTTCGCATGAAACTCGTCATAAATCCATAGTCCATAAATTTTTCTGTTCCAAAAGCCTCTGGTTTAAATCCTTTGAGATATAAAAAAGCTAAAAAAATAACAAAAAACATCATCTCAATAAACAAAAAACGTTTGCTATAACTTTCTTTATTTTTGATTAAAAATTGAAACCTTTTCCTTCTTTTTCGCAAAACAATAAGGATCACAATTTCTAATCCAAGTAGAAATAAAGTGACGTAAATTGCATTACTTCTTGTGAATTTCAACAAATGTAAAGAAGACAATACCCACAATGAAAATCCTACAACTAAAATTCCTATCACTTTAGAAAAAAGATAGCCTTTGTTTTCAAAGGTAGGAAAAAGCATGGTACTAATTGGAAAAAAAGAAATTCCTAATAAGAACAACATGAAATACCATTTCAAAAAATAAATTGCTTCTACTCCTAAAAAAAGATGCGCTAATGCAACCATCAAAAGACCAAGAAGAATCATTGGAAACAACAGTTGGATTATCTCGCTTACTTTTCTTTTTATACTCATTTTCCCCTCCTTATTTTGTATCCCATTTCACTTATTACCATTTATTATTCCATGAATTCAAATGCTTGTCTAGTATCATAAATTGTAAACTTCCATTCTCCATCCCCTTCGGAATACACCTCTTTATAAGCCTTTGCAATTACATCCTCTTGCAAAACATAATTTGTATTTTCACGATTTGCCTTTTCAACGATAATATAGGTGATTCCTTCTTCTTGCACCAGTTCTTTTAGTCTACTGATATCCTTAGCCCCATACATTTCATTTACTTTCTCCGCTCTTTCCGAAGTATTATAGCCTGCACTCCACGCATAGTAAGACCATCCATAATAAAGCATAGCTCCTGCAAAAACTACATCATTTAGGGAATACGTATCTGTTAAAAAAATATCTTTCGAATCACTATGTTTCGCAATCCATTCCTCTTTTTCCGAAGAGATAATATATTCTAACTTCCATTCATTTTTATGAATCAGAATCCGCAAATCGATTAATCCTGTCATACATATAGAAAGAATAAGTATTCCTGTGATAATTTTAAATCCAATTCTGCGAAATGAAAAAATCTTTTCAAGACAAGCGGCAAGAAACATAGATGCCAATATCATTGAAATTAAAATCCATTTATGGTTCACAGATATATCCGGTGTAAGCGAAAGCAAAAATGCCATTATAAATGGACTCATCATGACAAAAACAAGATATTTTCGAATTATTTTTCTTTCAAACAGCAAATATATTATTAAAAAAATAATTAGCGGAGAACAAAGTGTAAATATAAATACGATCACAGAAAAAACAGTTTTTGGATCGGCAAGATAACCAAAATAAAAGGACGGACTTACTGCTGCCCCTTCTATAAATAAATTTGTTTGCAGAAAAGATAAAACTACTGTAATTCCCGCAATTACTATAAAGTCCAATCTATGATTTGCAAATATCGCAACACAGAATAATGTCGCAAGTGTTGCAACCATAATGGATCCATTCCAAAAGGCAATCCCTCCAACAAGCAATCCAAGAAAAACGGAACATTTAAGATCTTTCCATCCAAAACATCCTTTTTCCAAAAAACAAGATTTAAATTTTTGTTTCCCTTCCTTTTTTGCATTTGATAATATCGTTTCCATTTCATATAGATAGGGCAATGTAAGAATAAGTGTTAGAAACATAATTCCTAAAGCAAACGCAAAATGTCTTTGGTTACAATATACATTCAGATTATAAAACCCCCAATCTTCATGCACGGTATCCCCCAAAAACACATCATAGTTCCAAACTGTTTTTAAAAAACTCTCTTCTTTTGGTATTTGAGAAAAAAAAGTATACACAGCCATACTTGGACGAAATAATACAAAGAGTAATGTTAATGCTGCCGTTTTTCGTTTTGCAAATATCTTTAATACCAAAACATATAGTAAGGACATCATACTGAGAAAAGATAAAATGCTTGGTAGATTAAATGCATAATCAAGACGCATTCCCAAATATTCCAGATTACCCGCCAGGAATTGAAACATAAAGTGATATCGAACATCTTCACCTGTGAAATGTGGATACATCGTAGGAAAATTATTTCCTTCTGAAAAAGACCGTATCATTCCAATATGTGGTGCAAAATCTCCAAAAACAGTTACTCCTACATATGCGGTGTCTTCAAGTAAATAAAATACGTCAAACATAAGCCAAGTTGTCCCAAGTAGCAAAAAGCATCCACCTATGATCTCAGATAGAGTTATCGCAGATATTTGCAATGTAATTCCCATCTTACGCCTTGCTATTATCCATCCATCCAAACATAAAAACAGAACAAAAGAAAGTGCATTTGCTAACAACAAAGGTTCTTCTGTATTTATTCCACTTACACACACTAAGTATGCAATCAAGTATACAAACCAAGTCACAAAACAAGTCCCCACCAAAAAACTTGCAGGTGCAACAAAAAAGAAATTCGAAAAACCAATTTTCTTTTTGGAATAAGACTCCCTCCCTAGCAACGGTAAATCTTTGATTGAAAGACTACAAAATACATATCCTGTAAGAATACATGTAAACACATATAATAAACCTAACATAATTCCCCCTAAAAAAGATGCCTTCACATAATTGTGAAAGCATCTTTTGCTTAATTCATTCTATATTTTCATACAATAAGCTTTCTGTATTTATTTTGATGCATCTTCTATTGTATCTTCTTTTTTCTTAAATTTCAAAGTGATTCCTAATAATCCTGCTGTTGACAGTGCAAATAATGCTATCCATAGGCTTGAATAATCATCTGTACGAACACTTCTTGTTGCACCCAATACTTCTCCTGCGTCAGCTAGAGCTACTGCATCATCTGTTATTGTTGTTAGTGTTGGTACAACTACTACTGGTGCTGAGGTAGGCGCTGCTGTTGGTTCTGGATCATCTGGTTCCTCTGGTTCATCTGTAGGTACTGCTGTAGGTACTGCTGTAGGTACTGCTGTAGGTACTGCTGTAGGCACTGCTGTAGGTACTGCTGTAGGTACTGCTGTTGGTACTGCTGTTGGTACTGCTGTTGGTACTGCTGTAGGTACTGCTGTAGGTACTGCTGTTGGCACTGCTGTTGGTTCTGGTGTTGGTTCTGGTGTTGGTTCTGGTGTTGGTTCTGGAGTTGGTACTGCTGTTGGTTCTGGTGTTGGTACTGCCGTTGGTTCTGGTGTTGGTGTTGCCGTTGGTTCTGGTGTTGGTGTTGGTGCAACATAAGGAATCAAAGTAAGTAATGTTTGCGATTGGTTTGCCGTAGCGATTGCAACATCCCATCCTGCAGCATTTAAATCTGCTCTTGTCATAGCACCTGCCATATAGGTATCGTATTCATTTTTGTAATTATAATCTTTTGTTACATAATGACCAAAAATAAATCCCACCCATTTTTCATAGGTTGTATTAATATTTAGGCCATTGTATAATTTCCATACTACTGCTTGTGCAGCTGCAATGTGTTCCCTATTTCTATTATTTACAGTCACATCATATAATGCATTAATAATTCTGCTATCAATATCTCCTGCCGTAGTAATGGTATATGTTTTATTGTTTTTTATACTAGTTTCTGGGTCAATACATAATGCTTTTAAGGTTGTACTGTTCTTTTTTGTTAAATTAAATAATTCCGTATTTCTTTCTTTAAAATCATATACAGCTGCTCCACTTTTCCCATCTGTATATTTATATCCATTCATTGTTTCTGCATTTGCTTCTAGCCCTGCAAATGGGTTTACTGCTAGCATACCAATCATCATGATTGCCGTTGCTAAAATTGCAATTCCTTTAAATAATCTCTTTTTCATATTCTCTCCCTTTTCCCTATCATAAATAACTTGTCTGTTACTCGTTATTGTTATTGTTTTGATACTAGTAAAGACTTTTCCACTTTTTAAAAAGGTTCATAATTTCATATTATTTTTATATTTTCTTTTCCTTTTTTTAATTTTTGCGATTTTACCATATATTTCATACTTCTCTTACCTGTTTTTATAAGCATTTTTCTCCTAACTATAAAAATAAACTTTTTACATAAAAAATGCGCTCACAAATAGTGAACGCATTTTCCTTCTATTTATATTCAATTATATTTTAATATCCAAATTCCTGTGCAAAATATAAAACTCCATCTATTCGATAGACTGCAATTGACATGGTATTAAATCCTGCATCCATTACATTAGCCTTATGAGATGGGGAATTCATCCAACCATTTACTGCACCTTCCGTTGTGGAAAATCCTTTTGCTAAGTTTTCTCCCCACATTAAATCACTATTTACAGTCCACCATGGATTCCCATTAGGTCTCGTATGAGAAAATGTACTTACAATTTCAGATGCTCTAACTGCAGCTGCAAGTTCTAAGGAATCATCCCAATCTAAAGTTTTCATTCCTTGTTCTTGTCTTAATGCATTACATTGATTGAATACACTAACAGCCATACCATGTAGTTCCTCTGCTTCTGCTCGTTCTTCCTCTGTCATTGTTGCATCTGCAACCGATCCTACTAAAGCAATTGCTTCATCGTCAATATATATAATACTTGAATCTGCCGTCTCAATATCACGTAGTGCTGCTGCTTCATCTACATTTCCAGTTGCTCCACATGCCACAAGTCCAACTGCCATTACTCCAATTAATAGCATTGCTAGAATTTTTTTCATAATTAAGATCCTCCAAATTAATTCATTTCTTTTTTTATAGTTATATTTTATCATTTTTCACCTAGGCATTCAATAGCCATAGAAAGACGATTTTTATTGATACATATAAAGACGCTTCTTATTTCTCAAAAAGCTCATCTATTTTTATTATTCTTCCACGTTTATGTCATCCCGTGCTCCTCTTTCAAGTAAAACTGCATGTAATAATAATCGATTGGATGTGCCAGGTATTCCATAGCAAGTGGATAATGAAATAATATGATCCATATTCAAAAAATCATCTTCCAAATCATAAATGGAAAGTTCCTTTGCTTCTCTTACATAAGCTTCTAAATCAGGATCATCTTGAACAATTCGATATCGTTGGCTTCCATCCTCTGCAATATAGATAGAAAATATTTGATAGATTAGAACTTCTTCTTCTGTGTAAATATATATATTAGGATTACTCTCTAACAATCCATCTTCTCGTACAAACCGCTTTAATGACCCAAACATACTTTGATCTTTCATATTATGTCCAAATATAAGGGTGTTGAAATCTGTCCAATCTGTTGGTGATTCATAATCAATAAATATCGTGCCTAAAATACTTGGTTTCTTTTCAAAAGAATATTCCAAATAAAAATCATTGTCTTTATAATGCACCACCGGGTAACTTAATTCCAATGCTGGGATATACATCCATCCAACCAAATCCGAATTCATCTCTTTCAATCCTTGATAATCAATATCTAGCTTTGGATAATCGGAAACTAATTCATATAAATTTTCTTCAACTTGTTCCTCTTCAACTTCAGTAAGCGTTTCCTCTTCGATTTCCGGTTCGTTTTCCTCCACAAATGTTGCCATTTCTTGAAGTATTTCATTTTGTTTCTGTGCTTCCTTTTTATCTATTTGAGATTTTATAAGCATGGCTCCTGAAAAAATAACTAAAAAAGATAGTAGTAAAATTGCTATTTTGCTTATTACTTTTTCTTTTCCACCTTCGGTCAATTTTTTCCCAGAAAGTTTTATTTTATTCCATAATATAATTACACTGTCCTTCATTCCCATTCCCTTTCTCACAAACTATATTATTAAAGACTATCAAAATCGAATAATCAGCTCTCATTCCTTCAATAATTTAGAATAATTTTATATTTTCCTTTAATTCTTCGTAAGATTGTATTTCCTTAAAAACAAATTGATTATTATAAGCAGAATTCTTTACTTTAAAGCACCTAGGTGCTAAAATAACAGTAAGTGTGCTTACTAACTATTAATATCAAATAACATATATTTTATTGAAGCACGTAACAAATAAGGAGGAATTTCAAATGGCAAGAAAAATGAAAACTATGGATGGAAATACGGCTGCTGCTCATGTATCCTATGCATTTACAGACGTTGCAGCGATCTATCCTATTACCCCTTCTTCCCCAATGGCTGAGTATACAGATACTTGGGCAACACAAGGAAGAAAAAACATCTTCGGTCAAGAAGTTGTATTAGCAGAAATGCAATCGGAAGCAGGAGCTTCTGGTACTGTACATGGTGCCTTAGCTGCTGGTGCACTAACTACTACATACACTGCATCACAAGGATTATTGTTAATGATTCCAAACATGTTCAAAATTTCCGGTGAATTATTACCTGGCGTTTTCCATGTTTCTGCTCGTGCAATCGCAGGTCATGCATTATCAATTTTTGGTGACCATTCCGATATTTATTCCGCACGTCAAACAGGTTTTGCAATGTTATGTTCAAACAGCGTTCAAGAAGTCATGGATTTAGGAGCAATTGCTCATCTCGCAGCAATCAAAAGCAGCGTTCCTTTTATGCATTTCTTCGATGGTTTCAGAACTTCTCACGAAATTCAAAAAATCGAAATGTGGGATTATGAAGACTTAAAAGATATGCTTGACATGGATGCCGTTGATGCATTCCGTAGAGGCGCATTAAATCCAGAGCATCCTATTCAAAGAGGTTCTGCTCAAAATCCAGATATCTATTTCCAAGCAAGAGAAGCTTGTAATTCTTATTACGATGCAGTTCCTGCAATTGTAGAAGATTACATGGGAAAAGTAAATAAAAAAATCGGTACAAACTATCAATTATTTAATTATGTAGGTGCTCCTGATGCAGAACACGTAATCGTTGCTATGGGTTCCGCTTGTGAAGCTGCAGAAGAAACCGTAAATCATATGGTTGCAAATGGTGAAAAAGTAGGACTTGTAAAAGTTCGTTTATACAGACCATTTAGTCCAAAACACTTAATTGACGCAATTCCTGATTCTGTAAAACAAATCAGTGTATTAGATAGAACCAAAGAACCAGGATCGGTTGGAGAGCCACTATACTTAGACGTAGTTGCTGCTTTAAAAGGTTCTAAATTTGATCAAATTCCTGTCTATACTGGACGTTATGGATTAGGTTCAAAAGATACCGAACCTACACAAATTCTTGCTGTATTCAAAAATAAAGAAAAACAACAATTTACAATCGGTATCAAAGATGACTTAACAAATCTATCTCTTGATTTAGATGAAATCGTTGATTACACTCCAAAATCTACCATTAGTTGTAAATTCTGGGGACTAGGTGCTGACGGTACTGTTGGTGCAAATAAAAACTCCATTAAAATCATTGGTGATCATACCGACATGTATGCACAAGCATACTTCTCCTATGATTCCAAAAAATCAGGTGGTGTTACCGTATCTCATTTACGTTTTGGTAAAGAAAAAATTAATTCTACTTATCTTATCCGTAAAGCAAACTTTGTAGCATGCCATACTCCATCTTACATTACCAAATACAACATTGTTCAAGATGTAAAAGATGGTGGTACTTTCCTACTTAACTGTACTTGGGATGCCGAAGAACTTGAAAAACACTTGCCAGGACAAGCAAAACGTTACATGGCACAACATCATATTAAATTCTATACCATTAATGGTACACAAATCGGTAAGGATGTAGGACTTGGAACACGTATTAATACTGTTCTTCAAGCTGCTTTCTTTAAACTTGCTGAAATCATTCCTGAAGATGAAGCCATTAAATATATGAAAGACGCTGCAACTGCTTCTTATATGAAAAAGGGAGAAGATATTGTAAAAATGAATCACGCTGCAATTGATCGTGGATTTAAAGATGCGATTCCATTTGAAGTACCTGCTTCATGGGCCGATTGCAAAGATGATGATTTAACCACCAAAGTAACTGGATCCGATAAAAAATTAATTGATTATATCAACAACATTCAAAATACAGTAAATGCGCAAGATGGTGATTCTTTACCTGTTTCTGCATTCAAAGACTACGCAGATGGACATACACCTCTTGGATCTTCCGCTTACGAAAAACGTGGTGTCGCTGTTGATGTTCCTTCATGGAATCCAGACAACTGTATCCAATGTAATTTCTGTTCCCTCGTTTGTCCTCATGCAGTTATTCGCCCAGTTGCAATTGCTGAAGATAAAATGGAAGGTGTTCCAGATGCAGACAAATTCAAAAATATGAATGGTCTTCCTGGATATAAATTCTCCATTACTGTTTCCACTCTCGATTGTATGGGTTGTGGATCTTGTGCACAAGTTTGTCCTGGTATGAAAGGTGAAAAAGCGCTTACCATGCAACCTATTGACACGCAATTAGAAGGTCAAAAATTATTTGACTATGCTGTAAAATTAGATATGGACAAAGCAGTTACCGATAAATTTAAAGAATCCACATTAAAAGGTAGTCAATTCAAACAACCATTACTTCAATTCTCTGGTGCATGTGCAGGATGTGGTGAAACTCCATATGCAAAACTTGTCACACAATTATTTGGAGATCGTATGTATATTGCAAATGCTACTGGATGCTCTTCTATCTGGGGATTCTCAGCACCAACTACTCCATACTGTACAAACAAAGAAGGAAAAGGACCAGCTTGGGCTAACTCCTTATTTGAAGACAATGCAGAATATGGTTTTGGTATGGAAATTGCACAAAGAGCTTTACGTATGCGTTTGAAAAACAAAATTAATGCATTAAATGAAAAAGTATCTGATGATGCTGTAAAATCTGCTATTGCTGAATATTTTGCTACCAATGAAGATGGACAAGCAAATGGCATTGCTACAAAAGAATTAGTAAACGCTTTAGAAGCTTCTTCTGATGCTAGCGAAGAAAAAGCATATATCTTAAAAGAAAAAGATTTCTTATCTAAAAAATCACAATGGATCTTTGGTGGTGATGGATGGGCTTACGATATTGGATACGGCGGTGTAGATCATGTTCTTGCATCTGGCGAAGATGTAAACATCTTAGTATTTGATACTGAAGTATATTCCAACACCGGTGGACAAGCTTCAAAATCCACACCAACTGGAGCAATCGCAAAATTTGCAGCTGCTGGTAAAGATGTGAAGAAGAAAGATTTAGCTGCAATCTCTATGAGTTATGGTTACATTTATGTAGCGCAAATTGCTATGGGTGCAGATATGAATCAAACAATCAAAGCATTAAGAGAAGCAGAAGCATATAAAGGACCATCTTTAGTAATCGCTTATGCACCATGTATTAATCATGGTATCAAAGGTGGATTAACTGGTTCACAATTAGAAGAAAAGAAAGCAGTACAATCCGGATATTGGCATTTATTCCGCTTCAATCCAGATTTAACCTTAGAAGGCAAAAATCCATTTATGCTTGATTCAAAAGAACCTTCTACCGAATATAGAGATTTCATTATGAACGAAGTTCGTTACAACCAACTATATCGTTCAAATCCAGACAGAGCAAATTTATTATTTGCAAAAGCTGAAAAAGATGCAAAACTCAAATATCAAAAATTAGTGGAAAGATCTCAAGATTAATTTTCATCTATACTTTCCCATTAAAAAAGGTGTCACACATTTGTGTGACACTCTTTTTTTTATATTTATTTTTCAAATCAATCTCCACTTTTTACATTATTAATTTTTTATTTCTCAATGATTAAAACATTAGAATAAATTTCCCAATAAGAGCCACAATATATGCCAATATCCAAGCAATTCCACATTGTAAAATCACAACAATTACTGCACTTTTTACCGAATTCATCTCTCTTTTTACGGCTGCAATTGCAGCAATACAAGGTGTATAATACAGCGTAAATACCAAGAAAACAAATGCCGTAAGCGGTGTAAACATTGTTTTTAACGCACCCGTCGATCCTTGTAGTAAAACTGTTAATGTACTTACTACACTTTCCTTTGCCACCAATCCTGTAATTAATGCAGTGGAAGCTCTCCAATCACCAAAGCCCAAGGGAACAAAGATAGGGGCAATCCATCCTCCCAGTAACGCCAAAATACTATTTGAAGAATCCGCTACTACATTCATACGAATATCAAATGTTTGTAAAAACCAAACAATAATGGATGCAAAGAATATAATCGTAAATGCTTTGGTCAAAAAATCTTTTGCTTTATCCCAAATCAATTGAAATACACTTTTTAAACTAGGAAAGCGATAATTTGGTAATTCCATAACAAAAGGAATGGGCTGTCCTTTAAATTTCGATACCCTTACAAGTAATGCAAAGCCAATTGCTGCAAGAATACCCATAAGATATAAAGCCATAATAACTAAAACCTGATGTGATGGGAAAAAAGCCGCCGTAAACAATGCATATATTGGTAATTTTGCAGAACAGCTCATAAAAGGAGTCAGTAGAATCGTCATTTTTCGATCCCGTTCTGAGGAAAGCGTTCTAGTCGCCATAATGGCTGGCACCGAACAGCCAAACCCAACCAGCATTGGTACAAAGCTTCGTCCCGAAAGCCCTATTTTTCGAAGTGGTTTATCCATTACAAATGCAATTCTTGCCATATAACCACTATCCTCTAGCAAGGAAAGGAAAAAGAATAAAACTAATATAATCGGCAAGAAGCTAAGCACACTTCCAACTCCGGCAAAGATCCCATCTATTACCAAAGAATGTACGACTTCATTCATCCCGTATGTGGTAAGCCCCTGATCAACTACTTGAATTAGCCATTCTATCCCTACATTCATAACATCTCCAAGTAAAGGTCCAAAAACACCAAAAGTCAACCAAAAAACAATAGCCATAATTCCTAAAAATGCTGGAATCCCCGTAAAGCGACCCGTAAGAATCCGATCCATTTTTAAACTTCTTCTATGTTCTTTACTTTCCTTTGGTCTTCGTACTGTTTTTGCACATAATTGGTCAATAAAACAAAATCTCGAATTAACAACTGCAGCCACGCGATCCATTCCACTTTCTTCTTCCATTTGCAATAAAATATGCTCTAACGTTTCTTCTTCATTTTTATCCAAATGTAGCATTTCTTTAATTATTTCATCTTCTTCTGCAAGTCTAGTTGCCACAAAATGTCTCGGAAGCTTATGTTCTCTAGCATGGTCATCAACCAAATGAATTAGCGCGTGAATGGAACGATGAACCGCCTGTTCACTCAGACCACCATTTTTATTACAAAAATCTTTTCTTCCTGGCCGCTCTCGATGTCTTGCCATAGAAATTGCATGTTCTACTAGTTCGTCAATTCCTTCATTTTTTATTGCACTAATTGGCACAACCGGAATTCCTAACGCAGCTTCTAATGCATTCACACAAATCGTCACTCCATTTTCACGAACTTCATCCATCATGTTTAAAGCAATAACCATTGGAATATTTAGTTCTGCTAGTTGTAACGTCAAATAAAGATTGCGTTCAATATTGGTAGCATCCAAAATATTAATAATTCCATGAGGTCTATTTTGGATCAAAAAATTTCTTGTAACAATTTCTTCATTTGAATAAGGATGTAATGAATAAATACCCGGCAAATCTGTCACTCTTGTTTTTGGATATCCGCGAATTATTCCATCCTTTCGATCAACTGTAACTCCCGGGAAATTTCCAACATGCTGTTTTGAACCAGTAATTTGATTAAATAACGTAGTTTTCCCACTATTTTGATTCCCAATAAGCGCAAACGTCAAGATTTCATTATCTGGAATTTGTCTACCCTTTCTTTTTGTTTCATAATACTCTTCTTCTCCAACTCTAGGATGTCTCGTACTACAAAGTCTTCCAAGTTCGATTTCAGCATCACACACCATATTTTCTTGCCCTGTCTTTAAATAGATATGTTTTGCATCATCACCACGAAGTGTTAATTCATATCCTCGAATTCGGATTTCAATTGGGTCTCCCATTGGTGCTTTTTTTATAAGTCTTACATTCGTTCCCGGAACCAGCCCCATATCAAGAAAATGATGTCGTAATACTTTTTCACCTTTTATGTCCTCTATTATTCCACACATTCCAATCTTTAAATCATTAACGGTCATAAATTTTCCTCAATTTCTTATTTTTATTAAATAGCATTTGTTGTTATATGCTAACTATTGTTACTATATGCTTTATATATATATTTGTCAATTCAAATTCACAAAAAGTATACTATAAAAGTATACAACAATTTGAAACAAATGGGATAGATTTTCAAAAATTTCCACATTAATTTTACTCGAATTATGGAAATATGGTATGATGATATTATATAATATAAGAAAAGGAGACAGCTATGAAAGTAGAAGAAAGATTTTTAACTTATGTTTCATTTCCTACCACCTCAAAAGAAGGTGTTGATACCATTCCTAGCACAAAAGAACAATTTGTACTTGCTGAATATATAAAAGAAGAATTGACTTCCTTAGGATTTTCAAAGGTGCGTCTTGACACACATGGATATGTATATGCAATGCTTCCCGCAACCAAAGGTATGGAAAAGAAAAAATCTATTGGTTTTATTGCCCATATGGATACCGCCCCAGCTTTTTCTGGAAAAGATATACAACCTCAAATTTATAATAACTATAACGGATGTGATATTACACTAAAAAAATCAGGAGAAATTCTATCGGTAAAAGATTTTCCAGATTTAGAATCATTAAAAGGGAAAACACTTATTACAACCGACGGAACTACTCTTTTGGGCGCTGATGATAAAGCTGGACTTGCTGAAATTATAACAGCAATGGAAACACTTATACATTCACAAGCTCCCCATGGTGAGATTTGGGTTGGTTTTACTCCCGATGAAGAAGTTGGCCGTGGTGCCGATTTATTTGACCTGACCTATTTCAAAGCAGACTACGCCTATACATTAGATGGTGATTATGAAGGTGAAATCGCCTATGAAAATTTCAATGCTGCCAGTGCTCATTTCTCCATACAAGGAAAAAGTGTACATCCTGGTTCTGCAAAAGATATTATGATAAATGCTGCTGCGATTGGTTGCGAATTACAAACCATGTTACCCGCATTTGAAACTCCAGAACACACCGAGAATTACGAAGGATTCTTTATGCTGGAAGATTTTCATGGTAACATTTCTTCCGCATCACTTTCCTACATAATAAGAGATCACGACGCCAATAAATTTCAAAAAAAGAAGGAACTATGCGAACATATTGCTTCTTTTTTAAATCAAAAATATGGTGCAAATACTGTTACTGTAGAAATCAAAGATTCCTATCGAAACATGTTAGAAATCATCGCACAACATGAAGAAATCATCGCCCTAGCAAAAGATGCAATTACCAAAGTGGGGTTGGCTTTAGTATCTACGCCTGTTCGTGGTGGAACAGATGGTGCTAGGCTAAGTTATATGGGACTTCCTTGTCCTAATCTTGGAACTGGAGGGCATGGTTACCACGGTCCATTTGAACATATTGCAGTAGAAAGTATGGAGGCCGCCATTCAAGTAATCTTAACCCTTTGTGCAAATGTAGAATAAACAAAGAAAATAAAAAAGAAGAAGCAAATTGCTTCTTCTTTTTTATTTCTTAATTCTCATCATTTAAATTTGAAAGTTTCAAAGTTTGATCTGCTGCAATTAGATGATCAATAATCTCATCTAAATCACCATTCATAATCTTCCCTAATTGATGTAACGTTAATTTAATGCGATGGTCCGTTACTCGTCCTTGTGGAAAATTGTATGTACGTATTTTTTCAGAACGATCTCCAGTTCCTACTTGATTTTTACGAAACTCTGCTTCCGCGTCATGTTTTTTTTGTGTCTCTAAATCAAATAATTTTGTACGAAGAAGCGCGAAGGCCTTTGTTTTATTCTGTAATTGTGATTTTTCTGTTTGTGAGTAAATTACAATTCCCGTTGGCATATGTGTCAAACGAACTGCCGAATCGGTTGTGTTTACGCATTGACCTCCACTACCCGAAGCACGCATTACATCAATTCGAATATCATTATCATTGATCACAACATCAACATCTTCCGCTTCTGGCATTACCGCAACTGTGATGGTAGATGTGTGAATTCTTCCACCCGATTCTGTCTCTGGTACCCTTTGTACTCGATGTACTCCTGACTCAAATTTCAATCTTGAATAAGCACCATTTCCAGAAATCATAAAATTGACTTCTTTCATCCCACCGATACCTATTTCTTCTATATTCATAGTCTCCACTTTCCAATGTCTGCTTTCCGCATAATGAAGATACATGCGATAAATTTCTGCAGCAAATAATGCCGCTTCATCTCCCCCTGCTCCGGCACGTATTTCAACAATAACATTCTTATCGTCATTCGGGTCCTTGGGAAGTAAAAGGATTTTCAACTCTACTTCTAATTCCTCAATACGATTTCTTGCATTTGTTAATTCTTCCTTCAAAAGGTCTTTCATTTCTTCATCTTTTTCATCTTCAAGCATTTCGAGACTATCGCTTATCGATTGCTTCATTTCTTTATATTCATGAAAGGCCTCTATGATTGGTGTTAGCTCACTTTGCTCTTTCATTAAACTTCGATACCGCTCATTATTATTTGCAACCATTGGCTCACCTAACTCACCCATGATTTCTTCATATCGAATCACCAAATTTTCTAATTTATCAAACATTGCTTTCTCCCATAATAGCTTTTCATCTTTCTACTAAATGCGTTTTCCATCCATTGTTTTCTTTATTCCCAATTCCACATACTATTTATTTCCCATGGGACCATGGCACTTACTACGCGGTCAAGTCCACCATAGTCTTTTATGACTTTAATTTCAATAAATCCTTCTTCTTTTAACAATGCAGAAACCTCTTTTGCTTGGTCAAATCCAATTTCGAAAAGGAGATAAGATTCTTTGTGCATATATTTTTTGGATTCTTTTATTATTTTACGATAAAAAAACAAACCATCTTCTTTTCCATCCAATGCAAGCAATGGTTCATAATCTATGACCTCAGACATAAGTGATGGCAAAACTTTTGTTTTTATATATGGTGGATTTGATACAATTACATCAAAAACACCTTCCACTTGGTCAAATAAATCACTCTCCAAAAAAACAGCTGAACTCTTTAACCGAGTAGCATTTTCCTTTGCCACTTCAAGTGCCAATTGATCAATATCTACGCCAATCCCTTCACAAGAGTTGGTATAATTTAATAAACTAATCAACACGCATCCAGACCCTGTTGCAACATCTAGTATTTTCATTCCATCATGAATATGTTTCAATGCTTCTTCAACTAAAGTTTCCGTATCCTGCCTAGGAATTAATACATGTTCATTTACCATAAATTCAAGACCCATAAATTCTTGTTTTCCTATGATATATTGTAATGGTTTATGTGTTTTTCTTATAGAAATATAGGAAAAATATTGTGCGACACATTCCGATGTTACGATACGATCCGGATATGCAAATAAATCATGACGTTTTGTATTACAAACCATTTCCAAAAGAATCCTTGCATCGTTTTTTGCATCAATTATTTTTGCACTCATTAACTCCTGACATCCTTTTTCATAACATGCTTTATAAGTCATCTCTGTCATAATCATAATTATCCACTAAAAATTGTTTCCAGTCAAAAACAGCTTCTACTGAAGCAATTCCAACTTCTATCATCTTATCTTCAGGTTCTTTCGTTGTTATTCTTTGTAATAATAATCCAGGTGCTGATAAAAATGTCATAAATTTATTATCAAATTTTCCTGCAATACGCAATAATTCATAAGAAATTCCTGCAATAATAGGAATTAGTAGTATACGATACAAAAATCGTAACCCAATACTATCTGTTCGAATAAAGAAAAACAAAACAATACTAATAACCATTACAAATAATAAAAAGCTTGTCCCGCATCTAGGATGTAATCTTGAACTTCTTTTCACATTATGTACATTTAACTTATGTCCATGTTCAATACAATTTATACATTTATGTTCCGCTCCATGATATTGATATACTCGTCGAATATCTTTCATCAAAGAAATCGACGCTACATAAATCAAGAAAATCAATAAGCGAATTACACCTTCAATAATTGCCATTAATGAATCATTTCTAACATAGATCTTAAAAAAGGATGCTAGATATAATGGAAGTACTAAAAAAATTCCTAGTGCAAGTGCAATGGCAACTAATGTAGTAAATGCCATTAGAACTTTTTCTGCTTTATCTTGAAATACTTTCTTAATAACGCGATCTCCTACGGTCTCTTTTGCGTCTTCATCCTCGTAAAACTTTGCCGAATAATTTAATACACGCATTCCGAGAACTAAGGAATCTATAAACGAAAAAATCCCTCGAATAAAAGGAATTTTACGGAGAACCATGTCATGTGCGATTCCATCATACTCAGCAACCTCAGTTTCAATTTCACCATCTGACTTGCGAACAGCCACTGCGTATTCTTCTTTATTTTTCATCATTACGCCTTCCATTACTGCTTGGCCGCCTATTCCTGAAAAACATCTTTTTCTTTTTTTCGTCATGTTAACCTCCAAAGGGCTCATTATAATTATTTGTTCTTAAAAAAGAAGGTTGAGATCTTCACCTCAACCTTGTTTTACTATTTGCTTTCAACACCATATTTCTTATTGAATTTATCAATACGGCCATCTGCTCTCGCAGATTTTTGTTGTCCCGTATAAAACGAATGGCATTTTGAGCATACCTCAACGTGAATTTCTTCTTTTGTAGAACCTGTTACAAATGTATTTCCACAGTTGCATGTTACTGTTGCTTCTTGATATTCAGGATGTATTCCTTGTTTCATATTTTTCACCTCTCTATATTAAATACTATTGTTTACTTATTAATAAACAGCTTACTTATTGTATCATAGATTTATTGCCCTTGCAAGAGCTATCCATGAGATTTTCTTATTTTTATACTACCTAATCTCTATTAAATCTGCTTTGTGCGATTAATATAATCAACAAATTCCCTATTATTTTTTGTTTTTGAAAACAAATCCAGAATCCGATCAACCGCATCTTCTTTTCGTAAGGAGAGCAAAGCTTTACGTACTATATTTATTCCATCTCTTTCTTCTTTTGTTAAAAGCAAATCATCCCGTCTTGTACCAGATTTTGATATGTCAATTGCAGGAAATATTCTTCTTTCTGATATTTTACGATCCAGTACCATTTCCATATTACCGGTTCCTTTAAATTCCTCATAAACTACATCATCCATTTTACTTCCTGTATCTACCAGTGCCGTTGCTAAAATCGTCAAACTTCCACCTTCTCGCATATTTCTGGCTGCACCGAAAAAACGCTTTGGCATATATAACGCTGCTGGATCCAATCCACCCGATAACGTACGTCCACTCGATTGAACGGTTAAGTTGTAAGCTCTTGTTAATCTTGTAATACTATCTAATAAAATAGTGACATCTTTTTTATGTTCCACTAATCGCTTGGCTCTTTCAATTACCATTTCTGATACTCTTTTATGATGCTCTGGTAATTCATCAAATGTAGAATAAATAACTTCAACATTTTCTCCTTCTATTGCTTCTTTGATATCCGTAACTTCTTCTGGTCTTTCATCAATTAAAAGAATAATCAAATGCATATCCGGTTCATTTTCCTTTATGGATTTTGCAACTTCTTTCAATAATGTAGTTTTTCCTGCTTTCGGTGGAGATACAATCATTCCCCTTTGTCCTTTTCCAACTGGACTAAGCAAATCCATCACTCGCATAGCAATAGAAGAATTATTTGTTTCCAAACGAATTCTTTGATTTGGAAAAATCGGTGTTAAATCTTCAAAATTTCCTCTTTTTTCTGCTTCGTCTAAAGAGAATCCATTAATGGTGCTTACAAAAAGTAGTGCTGAAAATTTTTCCGTCTGTGTTTTAATTCTCGTGTTTCCAGAAACCACATCCCCTGTTTTAAGATTAAATCTTCGGATTTGACTTGGAGCTACATAGACATCATTTTCTCCAGGCAAAAAGTTTTCACATCGAATAAAACCATAACCGTCCTGCATCACTTCTAAAATCCCATGTGCACTTTCCCCACTGTCAAGCTTAGAACTGGGTTTCTTCTTCTTTTCTGCTTTCGGTTTTACTTCAGTTTTTTTTTCTTCTGCTATCTTTTTTTCTGGTTGATCTTCTTGCGATGCTTTTTCTTCTTCATCTTTCAGCAACATTGCATTCACTAAATCTGCCTTTTTCATAGATGACACGCCTTTAATTTTACGCAATTTTGCCAGTTCACGAAGATCTGCAACCGCAATTGACTCATACTTTTCTCTCATAAATCCTCCAATTATATTATTTTATTATACGAAATCCTATAAACGATTTTTTATTACCAAAGTTGGGAACGCTTAACGAATGTTAATGAATTGTTTATTTCAGATTTTTATTATACAACAAATCCGTGAACTTGTCACGGATTTGTTGGTTTCTTACGATAAAATTGGTCTTATCTTTTATTCTTGAAATAAAATTTCTATATTGCCCATAGCACAATCTGCTATGATTTTTTTATCACTTGATGTACCTTCATGTGTTGCTACGCCTAGAATCATACCACCATTTCTACCAATTTCAACATTACCAGCAATGCATTTTGCAGAATAACTATATTCCGTTTCCACACCATCAATCATCATTTCTATATTACCCATAGCGCAAGTTACCGATATCTTATTTGCTTTCATTTTTCGAAAAGTTGCGTTTCCTGCTCCCACATTAAGTTCTACGTAGTCTGCCAATAATTCTCGAGTTAAAATTTCACCCGCACCAATTTGAGCAAGGTAGGTATCGGTCGTCATCGAATCAATTATCATCTCACCAGCTCCTAGATTAATAATAGTATCGCTGGCCATAATATCATCTATCTGAACTTTTCCAGCTCCAATTTCAATTTCTACATCCTTTGCTTGTATCGATTCAATATATAAATCACAAGCACCCGCATGCAATTCCAAACGGTCTAACTCCATTTCTTTCGGAATATATAAGGTAATGCTTCCTGTTACATTTTTTAGAAGTCTTCGATCATTTACTCCTTCAAAATAAATCGTGTTACCTTCTTGATAACAGCGAAATTGTCCAAATGTAGTACTTTCAATTCGAAACATATTATCATTGCTCTCTAGAATATTAAATTCACAGGCTGCGATTTTACAAACAATATTATGAATCTCATCTTTTGATGCAATTTCTGTCTGCTCAAGATTTCCATCATATATTATAATCGAACTATCTGTCCAATCATCAAACGTAATCTCTCCTATATCCTCTGCCTCATCTAAAGCAGTTGCGTCATTCCAATGAAATTTATCCATATTAAAAAGACTTTTGCTCATTCCTTGCGCTAGTTCATTGGTTATATTAGAGCCCCCCATTGCAAAGCCTACCCCAACAAAAAAGATGGCTAAAAACATAAAACAAGCGGCAACTATCATTGCTATTTTTATAAACTTTTTCATTTATTTTTCCTCCTTTGTTTGAAAGGGTACCGTGTAACTTTTTACAAAAATTCGAAATATCGTAGGGATTACTATTTTAAATAGCAAAATTATCAAAATCAATATTAAAATAGAAATTGATATGCATGCAAATCCTGCACCAATCGCACATAATCCATATGCTGGAAAAAGAAACAGATGAAGAACACCTTCAACAATTACCGCTACCCCTACAACGAGGCAACTTATCATTGTGATTACAAGTGCAAACGTAACAATAGCCGCTGTAACAAGTAACGTCAGTAAAATAATCCAGATAACAAATAGAATTGGTGCCCATATAATAGAAGTACAAATCATAAAGATTTTTCTTCCCTTATTCATTTTCTTTTTTGAACATTCACTTTCTCTATTTCTATTCTCTTTTTTTTCATTTATCAAATTCTTTTTATCTACTGTGGAGTGGGTGTTTTCGGTACTTTTTTCAGTTTCTGTTCTTTGATTTTCATTTACAACTATATTATTTTCATTGACCACTTCAGTATTCATCGCTAAAACACTTGCACTTTGTACTTGTCCGATTTCATCAAAAATAATCTTAGCAACTTTTTCTGGCGTTCCCAATTCTTTTATAACTTCTTCTTCCATTTCTTCCCCAGCATCATCAAAATAGTTCGAATAATAACGAAGTGCTTCTTCTCTTTCCATTTGAGGTATTGTGGAAAGTAACACCTCTAACTGTTCCATGAATTCTTGTTTCTTCATCTTCCTTTTCCTCCCTCAAATAATTCGGATACTTTCATTGAATATGCTTTCCATTCTGCTCTATATTCATCCAATTTCTGTTTTCCTTTTTTTGTTATTTTATAATACCTACGATTTCTACCAGCGCATTCTTTATCATACACATTTAGAAATTCATCTTTTTGCAACCTTCTTAGCACTGGATATAGCGTGGATTCAGATAAATCGATCGCTTTTCGAACATCCTGTGTAATTTTATAACCATACGTTCCTTCTTCTTCTATCGAAACAACAGCAAGAACAATTGCATCTAGTAGTGCCGATCCTGTATTAAATACCATGCTTTTTCTCCTTTTTCTTTCGATTTAGGTTTTTCGGTTCCTATAACCTTTTTCAAAACAATATTATACGAAATATAATATTGTTTTATTTCAATACTATACTCCATATAATATCACTTGTCAATAATCAAAACAAATTTCCTTGTAAAAATTTCCACTTTCCTATATGATAAAGGTTAGTAGATTGATAAGCATTACATACGTTTATTGGAGGGAACTATGACACAAGAACCAGCAACACTTTACAAATTAATTGTATTATATCTTTTAAATAAAGCAAATTTTCCAATGACAAATTCTCAGCTTGGAAATTTTATTTTAGATAAAGAATATACAGATTTTCTTACATTACAACAAGTTATAATAAGTCTCGTAGAATCCAATTTGATATCATCAAAAACCATTGGAAATCGTACACTAATTAGTCTAACCGAGGATGGAGAAAATACACTTTCTTTTTTTGGAAATCGAATTCCCAATGCAATTAAAGAAGAAATCCATACTTTTCTTGAAGAAAATTCTATCGAATTAAAAAACGAGATTTCCATATTATCCAATTACTACAAAACTACGGACGGAAACTATGAAGCAAATCTAGTCGCTAAAGAAAAAAATCAAACACTTATTGACCTAAAACTGGGTGTTCCAACAGAAGCCCTTGCCATTTCCATTTGTGAAAATTGGGCAGAAAAAAATGAATCTCTTTACAAATATATTGCACAACAATTATTTTAATAAAATCGAAAAACAACAGCTATTCCTGCTGTTGTTTTTTTTCTTCCTTCTTGATCTTTTTCATATGCTCTTGAATTGTCTTTTCATAACCATTTCCACTTGGTTTATAAAATTCTTTTCCATTTAACTCATAAGGGAGGTATTCTTGTTTTACATAATTATTATCAAAATCATGTGGGTACAAATAACCACCTCCATGTCCTAATTTCTGTGCTCCTTTATAATGTGCATCTTTTAAGTGTGATGGTATTGGCAATTCACCGGTCATTTCTACTTTTTGCATTGCCTGAAAAATACCCAAAGCTGCGTTGCTTTTAGGTGCACATGCTATATAGCTGGCTGCCTGTGATAATACAATTTGTGCTTCTGGCATGCCAATTCGTTCCACTGCCAAAGACGCATTCGTCGCGATGATTAATGCATTCGGATCTGCATTTCCAACATCTTCAGATGCACAAATCATAATTCGTCTTGCGATAAAAGTCACACTTTCTCCTGCTTTCAACATTTTTGCTAAATAATACAAAGTAGCATTCGGGTCTGACCCCCGCATACTTTTTATGAATGCGGAAATTGTATCATAGTGATTATCTCCAGTTTTATCATAACGTAAAACTTTTCTTTGAATACACTCAGAAGCAACATCTAGTGTAATATGTATCTTTCCATCCGGGCTTCTAGGTGTCGTTAAAATTCCAATTTCAATTGCATTAAGTGCGTTGCGAGCATCTCCTCCACTCATTTCTGCCATAAAATCTGCAGCTTCATCCGTAATTTCTGCATGATAAGCTCCAAATCCCTTTTCTGCATTTGTTACTGCACGTTTAAGAAGTTCTACAATATCCTCACGTGCTAACGCTTTTAACTCAAAAATTGTAGAACGCGATAATAATGCTGCATTCACTTCAAAATATGGATTTTCTGTCGTAGCACCAATTAATACAATCGTTCCATCTTCCACATAAGGGAGCAAGAAATCCTGTTGTGCTTTATTAAACCGATGTATTTCATCGATAAATAAAATTGTTTTTTTTTGATACATTGCTAACTTAGTTTTTGCCGTTTCAACGACTTCTGCCATATCTTTTTTCCCTGAAATTGTGGCATTAATCTGCGTAAAATATGAACTTGTTGTATTTGCAATAACTTTTGCAATTGTCGTTTTTCCAGTTCCTGGTGGTCCATAAAAAATTAATGATTTTATTTTGTCTGCTTTAATCGCACGATATAATAATTTATTTTGTCCAAGTATATGTTTTTGTCCAACAATCTCTTCCAATGTTTTTGGGCGTAATCTTGCGGCAAGCGGAGATTCTTTTTCTGCATTTTGTTGTCTACTATATTCGAACAAATCCATGATTTCTCCTTTATCGAAATTGATTTTCCTTTTCAAGATATCGATAGTCAATTGTTTCTAATTTCGTTTCTATTTCTATCCGACTACATGCTAAATCATCACATAGTGCATCTAAATTCTCATATTGATCTCTTAATTTTGTATTGATATATCCTAATAAAATAACGGGGTCTTTTGGTATCATTTCCAATCCTTTCATAAAAACAGACAGTTTATTCGACATGCTGCCCATCCTTACACAAGTTTTTTAAATTAAACCTGCTCTATTTGTAATCGTACATAATTCTTTTTTCTTTTCTAATACGCTCTTTAATAACATTTCAAGTTTTTCGTTCTCATCATTTCGCAAAGCCTCCACAAGAAGTGAAATACTCTCATATAAAGGATTTAGCGATAAATTCCCCGCAACACCTTTTAATGCATGTGCACACTCAAACGCTTCTTTTTTATTATTATCTTGTATCGCTTGTTCTAATTCAACAAATTTTTCATCTTCTTTAAATTGATATAAAAATCTTGTAAAAATCTCTTTATCATCTAGCAACCGGTCCATTGCCGCATTCACATCACATCCCCATGCCCCTAATTCTGCTAACAACTGATTTACTTTCTGCATTTCAATCATTTATGCCTCCGTTCTTATGTGTTTATCTCCCTTATATAAGGGAATTTTAACACATTCAAATGACGAAAACAAGAAATGTTATTTTCTTTTTTTCTTACGTTTTATCATATACCGTACACCAAACGCTGTGCATACGACTCCTAAAATTCCATAAACAAAAATTCGTTTAACAACTGATTTTTTCTTTACAAGACACATTGCCGAAATTCTTTCTACGGTAATGCTTGCATCCGAAATCGTTTCTATTCGTTTTGTTCCAGCTTGTTCATTATTTACATAGACATCCCATACTCCACTTGGAAGATCTATTTCCACGTCCTCTTCATTGGGATTATAAATAATAAGAATTTCTTCTCCCTGACTGCGAATTGTATCTCTTATTGTATAAGCTACTACATTTTCTGGTACCGTTTCTAAAAACTGTAATTGCTCTGCTATTTCTTCTTTCGTTTGCATTCGCAATCCTGCATGTTCTTTTCGAAATGCAAGCAAGCCTCGATAATATTCATAGATATCCATATTTTTCGTTTTTTCATTCCACTTCAATGCATTTGTTACATCAGAGGACTTATAACTATTCTCGTCAAACCCACCTTCTCCATCTGGTTTTGTTCGTAGGAACTCTTCTCCCGCTTGAAAAAACGGAATCCCTTGCGATGTCATTACAATCGCTGCCGATAATTGGTTCATACGCTTTCTATCCTCTTCGGAACGATTAGCTTGAGAAACCGCTAGTTTATCCCACAAAGATAAATTATCATGTGCAGAAGCATAATTAATCGTTTGCGTTGGTGCACTTGCCCATGCGTGATCTTTATAATCCACACTTTCTTGCTCGGTTGCACCTACCACGCCAAACTTTATCTGCTCTACCAATCCATTTTTCCCTGATACATATCCTGTATCCCCTGCTTCAAAAACACTTCCTTTTATACCATCTCGTATGTCATCACTAAATACAGCAATCCCCTCTAGTTTTGAAATATTGCTTTTTAATGCTGCACTTCCTGACGACAACGTTGATGTACCAGCCGTCCAACCTTCTCCATAGAGCAGGATATCAGGATTTATTTCATCCAATGCTTCTCTGATTTCCTTCATTGTTTCTAAATCCATCAGTCCCATTAAATCAAAACGAAATCCATCAATATGGTATTCATTTGCCCAATATACAACTGAATCCACAATAAATTTTCTTACCATTGCTCTATCTGATGCCACTTCATTTCCACATCCTGAACCATTTGAAAACGTATCCCCATCTTTTCGATAGTAGTAATCTGGAACGATCCGATTAAAATTGGAATCATTGGTTGCTGCAGTATGATTGTAAACAACATCCATTACTACCGCAAGATCGTTTTTATGTAATTCTAAAATCATTTCTTTCATTTCTTGAATTCTTACTTCTCCATGGTATGGATCCGTTGAATAGGAACCTTCTGGCACATTATAGTTTTGTGGGTCATACCCCCAGTTAAACTGCTCGCTATCTAATTTTGTTTCATCAATGGTTGCAAAATCGAATATTGGAAGTAAATGCACGTGCGTAACTCCTAAATCTAATATATGATCCAGGCCTGTTGAAAAGCCCTCTTTATTTGTCGTCCCTTTTTCTGTTAATGATAAAAACTTACCTTTCTGTTCAATTCCCGAAGAATCATCCATTCCCAAATCTCGAATATGTAATTCATAGATAACTGCATCCACTTCATTTGCTAATTTGGGCCTCTCATCCTCTTCCCACCCCTCTGGGTCTGTCTCAGATAAGTTTACCACCATACCTCGTAATCCATTTACTCCGACAGCCTTTGCATATGGATCAACGGCTTCTGATGTTGTTTTTCCTACCGTAACCGAATAGGTATAATACACATTTTTCAAATCATCTCTAACACTACATCTCCAAATTCCTTTTTCTCCTTTTTGCATTGACAATTTATCTAATTGCTTGCCTCCAAGTCCTTCTTCATAAAGGTTTAACTCAACTTTTGATGCTGTAGGTGCCCATAAACAAAAATTAGTTTCTTCCTCTTGATAGATAGCTCCTAAATCTTCTCCCTCGTAATTATAAAGTTCCTCAAATGCACTGCTTGAAAATACCGCTCCTAGAGAAACTTCTTTTTCAAGATAGCCTTCCATTTCTAATGTATAGGTATTTGCTAAATCCAATTCCTCTTTCATTACTATTGTTCCCTCCGAAATCATCCCTGCTTCTTTTGACCAAACTTTTAAGATTTCATATTCTACACCATTTTGATCCCTCACTTGTACTTTTGATGTATCTGTTTCATCCACATTATTATAAGGTTTTGTAAGTTTAAAATCGATTTGTTTGTTTTTTGGAAAGGTAGCACTTTGAATCTTTGGTGTTAAATCCACTTCAGATTCTTGTTCATATATTTTTTCATCCGCCTCTAACAAAAAAAATTCTACCGAAGTTTGCTTCTCGGTAATTGAAATAAATCGATCCTGTTCAATGTCTTTTTTTTCCCACTCACCCAACCGTACAAGAAATCCAATTTTTTCCGTATCATCTGTTATTTCAATACTTGTTTTGCATACTTTCCCATATTCATCTTCTTCCGTAAATTCATAGGCATTTCCTTCTTTTCCATCAGCCCAAATCCACACACTCCAATTCTCATAAATCCCATCGTATCTTTTATAATGAATGGTTATATCCATGGTATTTTCTGCCTCTACCTCTAATTTAGGAATTGTACATGTACACAACATAATTCCTATAATAATACATATGAAATATCCTTTTTTTATTATTTTCATATTACCCCTCCCATATTCTAATTACATAATACCATAATCTTCATACAAGGAAAAGGTTTTCCTTTTTTATAGTTTGAAAACAATTCCTACCACTGCTCCTACTAAAAACCATATTGCAGGATGCCATTTTTTTGTTATTTTTAATTGCATAGAAATATAAATTATCACGGCAAATATAATCAAATACCACTGTGGTTGCCAACCTGTATCTGTTTTTATTACCAATGTTAGCTTAAACAATTGATATACTGCTACAGAAATCATTGCTGTTACTGCTGGTCGAATGCCGTAAAAAGCGCCTTTAACATATTTATTTTCGCTAAAATTTTCCAAAAATTTAGCAATTATAATAATAATGAGCATACTTGGTATCACTATTGCAAGGGATGCAACGATACCACCTAATACACCTGCTGCATGAAATCCCGAAAAAGTTGCCATATTAATACCAACGGGTCCAGGCGTACTTTCACTAATAGCGATCATATTGGTAAGTTGTTCGACTGAAAACCAATCTTCTTTTTTTGCTAGTTCAAGTAAAAAAGGAATGGTCGCAAGTCCGCCTCCAATTGCAAATAGACCAATTTTTAAGTATTCCCAAAACAACTTTATTAATATCCACATATTTGCACCTAGCTTTTCGCTTTTCCCCTTTCCTCCAAACTTTTAATAAGAATTCCCACACATGCAGATACCAATACAATCAATAAAACAGATACCTCCGTAAATATAGCAAGTAAAGTTCCTGTAACACAGATGATACCAGATGTAATTCCAAGGACACTTTTCTTTACCAATCCTAAAATTGTTTGAAACATAAGTGCACAAACAACTGCTTTAATTCCCATAAGTGCATGAGCCACTATTTCATATTCCATAAATTGTTCAAAAAACAAGGCAATGAATGTGATAATCACAAGTGAAGGAAAAATCATCCCTAGTGTTGAAAAAACAGCTCCAAAAACGCCTTTTCTTTTATATCCAATAAAAGTAGCAGTGTTCACCGCAATAATTCCCGGTGTACACTGCCCAATTGCGTAACAATCTAAAAGTGTCTCACTATCGATCCACCCTTTTTTTTTCACAAGTTCATGTTCTAACATAGGCAACATACTTAAACCACCACCAAATGTCAATCCACCTATTTTCATAAATGCATAAAACAAGCTCCATAATTCTTTCAAGTTTTTTTCCTGCCTTTCTTTATCCGACAGCTTCCATTTTATTAAATATTTCTGACGCAGCTAGCATACATGCAAATGTAACACATAGAAGAATTGCATTAAAAGATAAAAAACCAGTAGTCGAACCTAGTCCTATTGTTATAAATACTGTCGGTATAATCACAATTGCTAATATTATACCATAAAATAAAAGATGCATCATTTGTTTTCCCATAACCCCAATGGAATCTCTAAATATTCCATGTATAAAAACACGCAAATATAATTTGTTTGCCTGAATCAAAACGCTGGAAATGAGAATCAATACAACCTCCAAAAGATTCAAATGTAATGCAATTGCAATTGGGATTGTTATAATCAAACCATCTACAAAAGCTCGTATATGTTCCGTAAGTGTAGCATACCATAATTTATGAATTGCTGTGTCTGGAATCAAAAATAAATTCGCATAGGTCAATTCTTTCCCCCATTTTGTAATATAACCAGAGAAAATAAGATCAATATAAAGCATCAAACCTGGAATAATAAAGACTGTATATTCTCCCATTTCTTTTATCACATCCGTTTTCGAAAATAAAATCGATAATCCGACCCCTGCAAAAAAAATCAGTAAAGTTCTCCCTCCAAAAATAAAAAAACGATTTTTCTTATACTCCAAGAGCTGTCGATAGAAAATAGCTTTTGCATAAGTACCTTTATATACAATTTCTGCTTTTTTAAATTTCTTCTTTTTTCCTATTCTTACAACTTCACCCTGCTTTCCCTTTTTTCGAGCTTCTTCATAATCAATTGCAAATTTCATTGCCTCCTCATAATATTCTCCCGTACAATGCATTTTTTTTGCAAAAATAAGAATGAAAATAAAACAAACAAAATAACTAGCACTAAAAAGGATGGAGTATAATGTGCCACCTAAAAACAATACATTTGCTACCGCCACAGACCAACCGATGATTGGAATACCAAGAATCCAGGGAGAGATTAATAAATCATTTAATGTTTGCAAAGAAAACCCTTTAATATACAAGTTAATAAGGATACCTAGAACAAAAAATACAATTACTATATACATGATGCCTTTCAATACTTCCAATGTTTTTTCACTAAGTCTTTCATTTCCATAAAGTAAAACAATCATTCCTGCTTCAAATAACGTTTCAATTGTCATCAAAAAAATCATATATAAGAGGCTTGATAAAAATGAGGTTTGAAACACAAAAATCCCGACCAAGAAAACTGCAATTGCTATAAAAAAGGAAGCAATAAATGAAGATAGCTTTGTAAACAACAAATTTACTTTTGGTGTAATTGGGCTTTGAAATGCAAAATTAACGTCTGCTTTTTTAAAAACCAATCCTTTTCTTTTAATATAGGAAGCAATGGATGCCGGTTGCATTAAAAACACTAAAATCGTAATTAATCCCACGAAATATTCTGGCCCGACGGCACCAATTTCTCTCACAATTGTTCCAAAATATTTTCCTACCATTATCGCATATAATAAAATCAGGACAAAAAAAATATAGGCTTTTGGTGTTCGAACGGCTTTTTTAATATTATTTACTATCATTCTTTTTTTAAGATATAATAATGCTTTCATCCTACTCCCCCTCTGTTACCGAAAAGAAAATAGATTCAATATCCTTATTTTCTACTTCCATCTTATCATATGTTCCAACTAAATTACCTTTGTTAATAATAATCATATAATCCCACAAATCCTTAACCATATCGAGCATATGTGTAGAAACAAGAACCGTCGTACCCTTATTTTTTAGTTCTAAAATAATCTCTTTTAATTGCTTAATCGCATGTGGGTCCAGTCCAATCATAGGCTCATCTAAAAGCATAACCTTTGGTCTAATAATCAATGCACAACATATACTTACTTTTTGCATCATTCCTTTTGATAATTCATTGCCTAATTTATCTTTTTTATCAAGAAGTTCAAAACGTTCTAATACATCTTCCATTTCTTTCGTTGAAATCTGTAAATCATAGGCTCTTTTAATAAATTCCATATGTTCCCATATAGTTAAACTTTCATACATTGTGGGAAGCTCTGGTACATACGCAAAGATTTTTTTTGCTTCCATAGTTCTTGCAGGAATCTGATTAATAAAAACCAAACCCTCATATCGCAATAATCCTGCAATACATTTAATCACAGTTGATTTTCCAGCGCCATTTGGGCCTAATAAAATTCCAATTTTACCGTCAGGAATTTGAAAACTCAGCTTATCAACCGCTAGTGTTTTTTTGTACTTTTTAGTAACTTGCTTAATTTCTAACATATTTCCTCCTCATAGAAAAAAGTATTATTGTACTGTTTGTCTAGTACAATAATACTTAATTCAAAGACAAATGTCAAGAGTAACCATTTTGAATGTATTCATTTATTTCTTTCTCTTTTCTCGTCTTTTTTTTGTTTTTCTTTTTATCGGCAATTCGATTTTTTTATATAAAAGTTCGCTTTTAATTGGTTCTTTTTGTTCCTCTTTTTCATTGAATTCTTTCAATACTTCTTCTGTGATATCATTTTCATGAATATATGCAATCTCTTCCTCTGTAATTTTGCGAAATTCATTGATTGATTTTGCTAAGAGTGCAATGGAATTTTTTGGTGTATCAAAAGCCCCTGCTTCTTCTAATTTAATAACAATAATTCCGATTGGTACTGCAATAATCATTCCAATTACTCCTCCTAGTTTAAAACCAAGAAACAATAAAAATATAGTAGGAATTGGCGGAACACCAATAGAATCTCCCACAATTTTCGGCTGAATAAACTGCCGAAGTAATTGCCCTGCTCCCCAAATAATTAGTAATCCAATTGTCATTTTATAATTTTCTTCAAATAGACGTAAGATTGCCCAAGGTATTAAAATTATAGCAGTTCCGAAAAAAGGTAGCATATCTAAAATAGCAATTCCCAAAGCAATAAGCAATGCATATTTTACATCTAATACAAAAAAGCCTATAACCATCAGCACATAGACATATACTTCAATCTTAAGCTGTGCAACTACATAACCTCCAACTGCTTTTCTTAAGTTACTTGATATAGTCATTATTTTCTCTAGCATTGGCAAAGATAATCTTTTCTTAAAAAAATTCAAAAATGTTTCTCTTTCTGCAACAAAGAAATAAGCAGAAAGCAAACACATGATTACAGAAATCAATACTGTTGGAAAGTTTTTAGCAGCATCACTTACCCGCTGTACCGTATATTCTCCAATACTATTGGTAAAATCAGAAAAGGTGTCGTTCATATGTTCAAATGAAGTAGCAATTCCTTCTTGTACTGCATCCGGAAATCCTATAAATACATCTTCAAGGTAGCGACCTATTTTCAAAATAGAATCTTCAAAATCTCCCCATAGTTCCGGGAAATCCGTAGCAAATCCAACAATCTGTCTTGCGAGAATCAATCCCGCTGCATATCCAAGTGCTGCAATTGTTACAATAACTAGCAAAATCACAAGCATAGATCCTGCTTTTCTTTTTAATTTGATTTTATCATTCAAAAAACGCACCAATGGATTAGCAATACTAGCAATAATCCAGCCAATCACAAATGGCATAAAGTAGATAATGATTCTTGGTACAATAAAAATAAAAATAGCTAGCGTAAGAATCGCCAGAAAAATATTCACTCCAGCTTTCATATTTCTTCTAGCCGTTAGTTTCATCGAGACCGCCCCCTTCAGCTAATAACGAATCCATAATTTCATAAATATCATCTTTTCCTTGCTTGGTGAGCGAAGAAAACGGAATTATTCTCGCTCCATGCAGTAATTGTAATTCTTGTTTAATTATATTCATATGTTTTTGCAATTGGCTTCTTTTTATTTTATCCGCCTTTGTCGCAATGATAATCGGTTCAAATCCATTATGCAAAATCCACTTATACATATCTTTATCATTTTCAGACGGTTTATGCCTAATATCCAAAAGTAAAAAGACAACTTTTAATTGTTTGGATTGGGTTAGATATTTTTCAATCATTTCTCCCCACTTCGCTTTAACACTTTCTGCTATTTTTGTATATCCATAGCCTGGCAAATCAACCAAATATAGTTCATCATTAATATTATAATAATTAATTGTTTGAGTTTTCCCCGGTTTTGCACTGATTCGAGCATATGATTTTCGGTTCATAAGGACATTGATGAGAGAGGACTTCCCCACATTGCTTTTCCCAGAAAAAGCAATCTCTATATGTGTATTTTGTGGAATACTTGACGTAATCCCTACAACAGTTTCTAAATTTACATTTTTAATTACCATGACTACCTCGTTTTCATTCTTTGCATCTATTCTATCTTGTTTTTCTTCTTATTACAATGAAAACAATTCAAATAACACATGCATATTCCTTGATTATTATTGGTTTTTTAAAGCAATGCATATTCCATTACTTTTTTCATGGATTCCACATAATAAATTTGCAATCCTTCTCTAACTTCTTGTTCTATTTCTTCCACATCCGCCTTGTTTTCTTTTGGTACTAAAATCGTTTGAATTCCTGCTGTTTTTGCAGCTATTATTTTTTCTTTTAGTCCGCCTATTGGCAACACTCTACCTCGAAGCGTAATTTCCCCAGTCATTGCTACATCGTGTTTTACTTTTCGATTTGTAATTGCAGAATATACCGCTAATGCCATTGTAATTCCTGCAGATGGACCATCCTTTGGTACTGCCCCTTCCGGAATATGGATATGTATATCGTGTTCTTGAAAAAACTTAGGATCAATTTTATAAGCACCTTCTAAAGACCGAAGGAAACTAATTCCAGTTCGTGCAGATTCCTTCATAACATTACCTAATTGACCAGTTAATTCAATTTCGCCCTTTCCCTCCATTACGTTAACTTCAATTTGTAAGGTGTCTCCGCCAACCACCGTCCAGGCTAACCCTCTTACAATCCCAACTTGATCCTTTAGATTTGCCTTTTTAATACTATATTTATGTTTTCCCAAGAAATTAGTTAGGTTTCTTTCATTTATCGTTATTTTTTTTGCTTTTTCTTCCAAAATCATTTTTGCAGATTTCCTACAAATCTCTCCGATTTTCCGTTCTAATTCACGAACACCCGCTTCTCTCGTATAATACTGAATCATTGTATATATTGCTGCATCAGAAATTTTCAACATGCTTTTTGTTAATCCATTTTTTTTAAGTTGTTTTTCATATAAAAATTCTTTCGCAATATGAAATTTTTCATTTTCAATATAGGTACTAATTTCAATAATTTCCATACGATCTAGAAGAGGTCTTGGAATCTTCGACTTATCATTTGCTGTTGCAACAAATAAAACGTTGGATAAATCAAGGGGAATTTCCACATAATGATCGCGAAACTTTATATTTTGATCTGGATCTAACACTTCTAATAAGGCGGAATAAGCGTCCCCTTTATAATCACTTCCAACTTTATCAATTTCATCCAAAAGCATTAGTGGGTTATTAACTCCCGCATACCGTAATCCTGTTGCAATTCTTCCTGGCATTGCCCCCACGTAAGTCCTTCGATGTCCACGAATCTCAGCTTCATCTCTCACTCCACCCAAAGAAATTCGTACATACTTCTTTTGTAAAGCATTCGCAACAGATCGGGCAATGGATGTTTTTCCTGTACCTGGAGGTCCAATTAAACATATGATTGGACTTTGCCCTTGCTTAGTTAGTGTACGCACTGCGAGAAATTCTAAAATTCGTTCCTTCACTTTTACCAGTCCATAATGCTCCTCATTAAGAATTTTTTCTACCTGTTTTATATTCTCCGAATCTACGGAACATTTATTCCACGGTAACTCCATTAATGTTTCTAAATATCCTCTTTGCACGGCACTTTCCGAAGATGAATCTGACAAACTTTCAAAACGATCTATTTCTTTCTTTATTTTTACCCGAACACTCTCAGATGCATCCAGATTTTCTAATGCTTTTCGGAGAGAATCCAAATCTGAAAATTTACCAGTATCCCCTAATTCTTCTTTAATATAATGCATTTGCTCCCGCAAAAAATATTCCTTTTGATTTTTTTCCACTCTTCCTTTTACTTCTTTTGCCAATTCCTCTTTTATTCGACTGATTTCTATCTCATTAATTAAAATTGTTGAAAGCACTTCGTATCTTTTATTTACTTCATTTGCTTCTAACACCTCTTGCTTTTTGCTATTTATAATCGGTAAATTGATAGTAATTAAATCACATAGCAAAGCTAGATTATTCATCCGATTGATACGCTCTAACAATGTTTTCCCAATTTTAGGATTTAAATTACAAAACTCACGGAACAATCCACCGATTTGTCTTACCATTGCTTGCTCTTCTACTTCATTTAATGTGTTTTCTTTCTCTTTTATAAGGACATTTGCTTCTAAATACTCCTCTGATTCTTCGATTAAATCTATGATCTCGCAACGTTGCATACCTTCTACTAATACACGCAAAACTTTGTTTGGTAATTTTGATATTTGTTTTACCTTTGCCATAGTACCTATCTCGTATATATTATTTTTTTGAGGTATACTTGTAATATCTTCTTTTTGAGCAACGAGAAAAATCTTTTGATTACCGAGCATGGCATTTTCAATTGCTTTTATATATTTGGCTTTTGTTACATCAAAATGAATCATCGTTTCCGGAAAAATGGAAATATCCTTTAAAATAATTACAGGTACTCTCTCTCTATTTTCTTTTATCAATTCCGTTTCCATATACACACCTCTTATAAAAAAGCAAACGCCTCCATAACATGGCGGCGTTTACATTTATTATTTTGCTTCTTTTAATTCTATTTTTTTTGATTTTTGATAAACCAAAAGCGGTTCACTATTTCCTAATACCGCATCTTTTGTAATTACGCACCGCTCAATTGTCTGATCTGATGGAATTTTATACATCACATGAAGCATAGTTTTCTCCATAATGGAGCGTAATCCTCTTGCTCCTGTTTTTCGTTCAAATGCCTGTTTAGCAATTTCTCTCACGGCATCTTCTTCAAAAACAAGCTCAACTTCATCCATATCAAACAACACTTTATATTGTTTAACTAATGCATTCTTTGGCTCCTTAAGAATTCGATACAGTGCTTCTTCACTTAATCCATCGAGTGAAATATTCATAGGCACACGTCCTACAAATTCTGGTATCAATCCATATTTCACAAAATCTTGTGGTGAAAGATGTTTGAAAATTTCACCAATCTCGCGAACGGATTTATCTGCAATCTCTGCGTTAAATCCAATGGAATTTCGGTCTAATCTCGTTTCGATAATACTTTCCAACCCATCAAATGCTCCTCCACAGATAAACAAAATATTACTGGTATCTACTTCAATCAATTCTTGCATCGGATGTTTTCTTCCGCCTTGTGGTGGAACGGATGCAACCGTGCCCTCAATTATTTTTAAAAGTGCTTGTTGCACACCTTCTCCGGAAACATCTCTTGTAATAGATACATTTTCAGATTTTTTTGTGATTTTATCAATTTCATCAATATATATAATTCCATATTCTGCTCTTTTTACATCAAAGTCCGCAGATTGTAATAATTTTAATAAAATATTTTCTACATCTTCCCCAACATAACCAGCTTCCGTCAATGTTGTTGCATCTGCAATTGCAAAGGGAACGTTAATTATTTTTGCCAAAGTTTGTGCTAAATATGTTTTTCCAGAACCTGTTGGTCCAACCATTATAATGTTACTTTTCTGAAGCTCCACCTCGACTTTTTTAGATGACGTCACTCGTTTATAATGATTATAAACGGATACAGCCAACGCTTTTTTTGCCTCGTCCTGGCCAATTACATATGCATCTAAAAATTCCTTTATTTCTACTGGCTTTAGTAAGTTAATATCTAGTTCTTCCTCTTCGTCAAAACTATCCAACTCATTAAACTCTTCTTCTACAATTTCTCCGCAAATGTGAATACATTCATCACATATGTATACATTGTTTGGACCGGCAATCATTCTTTTTACTTCATCTTGCTTTTTGTTGCAGAATGAACAACGTATTTCTACCTCTTGGTCTTTTCCTGCCATAGTCTCTCCTTATTTCTGATAACTTATTTCTCAACTAATGATGTATTTCTTGAGGTAATCACTTCATCAATTAATCCATATTCTTTCGCTTCTTCCGCGGTTTTCCAATTATCTCTTTCCGTATCTTGTGCTACTATGGAAAAATCTTTTCCCGTGTTTTCCGCAAGAATCCGATTTAATTTTTCTTTTGTCTGCAAAATATGTTTTGCTGCAATTTCAATCTCTGTAGCCTGTCCTTGTGCTCCACCAAGTGGTTGATGAATCATTATTTCTGCATTAGGAAGTGCATAACGTTTTCCTTTGGTCCCACCTGCTAATAAAAAAGCACCCATGCTTGCTGCCATTCCTATACAAATGGTTGATACATCACACTTAATAAATTGCATCGTATCATAAATTGCCATCCCAGCAGTTACAGAACCACCCGGGCTATTGATATAAATATGAATATCTTTTTCTGTATCATCTGCTTCTAAAAATAGTAATTGCGCTACAATTACACTAGCCGATGCCTCTGTTACTTCTTCTCCTAAAAAAATAATTCTTTCTTTTAATAATCTTGAGTAAATATCGTAAGAACGTTCGCCTTTACTGGTTTGCTCAATGACATAAGGTACTAAACTCATTTCTGCCTCCTATTACTACGAATGATGCGTTCTTCTATTTATGAAGGACTTAATCTTCGGTTTTTTCTGTTTTTTTGGTTGTTTTCTTTGTTGCAGCTTTTTTCGTCGTTGCTGCTTTTTTCTCCGCTACTTTTTCTTTTGATTGTTCTAGTACAAAGGTAGCAGCTCTTTGGATTGAGATATCTCTTTTGATTTGTTTTTCTTCTTCTTCTCCAATAAACTCTTTTACTTTTGCAAGGTCCATTTGATACATAGAAGCCATATTTACTAATTCTGCCTCAAATTCTTCTTGTGTCGCTTCAATTTTTTCCGCTTCCACGACAGCTTCTAGTACAAGACTTGACTGAATACGTTTTGTTGCTTGTGGTTTTACTTGTTCCAACATTTTTTCATTATCTAATCCTGTAAATTGGAAATATTGTTCTAAACTTAACCCTTGTTGCTCCATTCTACCGGCAAATTCTTCTACCATTTGTCTTTGCTGTGTTGCAATCATCGCTTCTGGAATATCCATTTCTGTATCTGCAATAATTGCTTCAATGACAGCATCTTCTTTTGCCGCGATTGCTTCTTTTTCTTTTTTCTCTTTTAAATGTTTTTTAACATCTGCTTTATATTCTTTTAAGGTATCAAATTCTGATACTTCACTTGCAAATTCATCATCAATCTCAGGTAATTGTTTTTCTTTAATTGCTTTTACCGTGCATTTGAAGACTGCGTCTTTTCCTTTTAATTCTTCTGCTTGATAATCTTTTGGAAATGCAACTTTAACTTCTACTTCTTTTCCAATTTCTACTCCAATTAATTGTTCTTCAAATCCAGGAATAAAGGAACCAGATCCAATCGTGAGTGCATAATCTTCGCCTTTTCCGCCTTCAAAAGCTACGCCATCAACAAATCCTTCAAAATCAAGTGTGATTTCATCTTGATCCTTTACTGGACGTTCTTCTACATCTACGATACGCGCTGATTTTTCTCTTTCTTTTTCAATTTCTTCATTTACTTCTTTTGCTGAAACGCTTACTGCAATAGCATCTACTTCTACGCCTTTATATTTGCCTAATTTTACTTCTGGTTTTAATGCTACTTCTGCAGTAAAAATAAATGGTTTTCCTGCTTCTATCTGAACAATGTCAATGCTTGGTTGACTTACCACATCTACATCTGCTTCTCTCATTTCCTTTTCATAAGCTTCTGGAATCAATATATTTGCTGCATCTTCGTAAAAGAAAGCTTTACCATACATTTTTTCAATCATAGCTTTTGGAACTTTTCCCTGTCTAAATCCAGGAACACTAATTTTACCTTTATTCTTATTATAAGCTTTATCAATTGCCTTTGCCAATTCGTCTGCTGACACCTCAATTGTTATTACTGCCATGTTTTTTTCTTTTTTTTCTACTTTTAAACTCATTTTTTGATATTTCCTCCAATTTCTTTTGCATTTCATTCTCATTTATTTTGCATTTCTATTTTCACTGCAGTAATTACAACCACCCACAGTCACTATGGAATTATAGCATATCTACTAATAAAGTGCCAGTTTTTTTATACTAATTTAATATATCCTTTTATTCGTTTCCTTTGCATTTTTGACTTGAAATTTATTTCATTTCCGTTTATACTTTTATTATCTGAATAATTGGTATTCCGATTATTTAGTGCAACTAGAATTATTATTTCTGAAACAAAGGATTTCCTGAAGCAAAGAATAATAAGAACGCATCCAACAATTTTTGTTGTCCTTCTTTTTGCTTTGCCAGGATGGGCATTTTTTTATGCCCAATTTTAACGCAGATATGCAGAAAGGTTTTCTTATGAAAAAAATTACCGTAAAACAAATCACCATCACCGCAGCATTACTTGCTATATGTATTCTCAGTCAATACTTCAAAACTTTGAGCGTATATATAACTGGACCTATTGTGAATGCCTGCATTTTATTAGCCACCTTAGCAGCTGGTCTTGGAAGTGGAATCATCATTAGTATCATTGCTCCCATTACTGCATTCTTCTTTACTGCTTCTCCATTAATGGCCTCTATGCCACTATTATTTCCAGCCATTATGCTCGGAAACATCACCATATGTTGTTTCGTTTGGTTCTTTAACGAGAAATTCAAATTTAAACTCCGATTAGAAACTGGTTTAATTCTCGGTTCTGTAGCAAAAGCTACTGTTATGGGTGTTTTAATTGTTCTCGTTATTTTCCCAGTGTTTGGTGATAATTTAACCGATAAACTAGGGGATGCCACCAAAGCTGCTGCGGTTCTTAAAGGTGCACGCTTAACTTTTTCTTTCACACAATTAACGACTTCTTTAATTGGAAGTGCTTTCACTCTAATTCTATGGTACCCACTAAGAAAAGTTATGCAAAACGAGCAATAATACTTTTTGCACATATATTTGCTTGTTCTTCTCCCGCCAATGTAGTAATAATTTCTAAGGCAAAATCAATTGCTGTTCCTGCACCTCGGGAAGTAATGATATTTTCATCTCTTTCCACTGCATGAGTTCTTACATTGGCTCCGAGAAGTTCTTTTTCATATCCTGGATAACAACAAGCATTTTTCCCTTTTAATATACCAATTTTACCCAATAAACTAGGTGCCGCACAGATTGCTGCTACTAGTTTTTCTTTTTGATTTTGCTCAACTAGTTCTTTCATTAATCTTTTGTTTTCTCCTAGATTAGTAGTTCCTGGCATTCCTCCTGGTAAAATAAACGCATCATAACTATCAAAATCTATGTTTTCAATTTTGTTATTTGCCTTCACACAAATTCCATGTCCACCTTCCACCTCTAACTTATTCGAAATTGAAATCATATCAACTTCAATTCCAGCTCTTCTTAATAAATCTACGGTTGTTAAAGCTTCAATTTCTTCAAATCCTGTTGCCAAAAAAATGGCAGTACTACTTTTCGTTTTTTCTTTTTTCATTTCTTTTCCTCCTAAATATTGCCCTCCCTATTGCCTTATTGTATAATAAGACTCGAAAAGGAGGATTTCTCATGCCTTATGAAATCGAACGTAAATACTTAGTAAAACAGATCCCTAAAAATCTTTCATCCTACCCATGCTATGAAATTGAGCAAGGTTACTTAAACTGTCATCCTACGGTTCGCATTCGTAAAGAAAATGATGATTTCTATTTAACTTATAAAAATGGGACTGGAATGGTTCACGAGGAATATAATCTGCCCTTGGATAAAGAATCCTATGCGCATATGAAAAATAAATGCGATGGACTTATGATACAAAAGAAACGATATCATATCCCTTATTGTCCACCAGCTTCATTGAACTCATTAACCATTGAATTGGATGTATTTACCGAATCTCTTGCCCCACTTATTTATGCAGAAGTCGAGTTTTCTTCCGAGAAAGAAGCAAACACCTTTATTCCGCCTTCCTGGTTTGGCTTAGAAGTTACCTTGGATTCTCGTTATTCTAACTCCTCCTTAAGTCAATTTGGCATTCCCATTGGCTAATTATGCATGTTTTCTACTTCAATATACTTCATATATATTTGCTTCATAAGGTTGCATGATTTTTTTTTGTTGTCTTTCATAATTTGATAATATCCGTTTATATTTTCCTTTTTTTGCTTGTCTTTTTATCCTATGATTGGACAAATTACATTCTATAAAATATATTTTTTTATTTTTGCAAGATTCGTCATCTAATGCCGGGGTTCGAAAATAGCCAAAGAAATCTTTTCTTTTTTCACCGACAAACTGAATGTCCCCATATTTTAAAACAAGCGAATCGTTTCTTAATGCAATTAATTTCTTGTAAAAATGCACGGTAGAATTTTGATCAAAAATCTGTTCTTCTACACTAGTCGTAAGATAATCTTTATCGCCTTCCATCCATGGTTGATATTCTGAAAACCCCGCATATTTTTCCTTTGTCCATTGCATTGGAACTCTTGCATGGTCTCTTGTCCCAGATAACACATTTTTAAAAGCTTCTTCCGGCGACATTTTATGTAATAACTCCTGATATCGGTTTTGGCTTTCCACATCTTTTATTTCGTCCATAGAACGAAACTTTGCATTTTGCATTCCAATTTCCTCACCTTGAAAAATAAAAGGTGTTCCACGCAATGTCATCTGCATAGTAGCTAAAAGCTTAGCTGCTATCATACGATACTTTGGTTCCGGATTTATTTTTGATAGCATCCTTGGATTGTCATGATTATCATAAAACAATGACATCCTATTGTCTTTTCCATAATATTTCATCCAATGAATCATATAAGTTTTATAATAATTCAAATCATACGTATACTCCTCAAAACGAACGTGTCCTGGTGTCTCTAAATGATCAAAATTAAATATCATATCCATTTCTTTCTGGTCTTTCGATGTTAAAAACTTTGCTAATTCCAACCCAATTCCTGGTGTTTCACCAACCAAAAATTTATCTTTTCCCTGAAATCCTTTTCCCCTTAATTCTTTCAAATATGCATTTAAATTGGGACCATAAATATAATTTTCTATCCCGCATATACCAATCAATTCTCCAATCATCGGATTCCCATCAGGCAACTCCTCTGGCTTAGAAATCAGATTTCCTACATCCATACGAAATCCATCCACTCCTTTATTTAACCACCAAGTAATGATTTCATATACTTTTTCACGCAATTGCGGATTATCCCAATTTAAATCCATTTGTTTTTTTGAAAACAAATGCAATCCCCATTCGCCTAGTTCACGATAGTAATTCCACGCGGGGCCTTCAAAAAACGAGGTCCAATTATTGGGAGGTATTGTTTCTGTTCCTTCTTTAAATATATAATAATCATGTTCTTCATTTTGTTTATCTTGTAATGCTTTTTGAAACCATTCATGTTCATCCGATGTATGATTTACAACCAAATCCATAATCAATCGCATTCCACGCCGATGCAAATTGCTAAGCAATCGATCAAAATCATCCATTGTACCAAATTCTTTCATAATTTTTTTATAATCACGAATATCATATCCATTATCATCATTTGGTGAATCATAAATAGGGGAAAGCCAAAGGCAGGTAACTCCCAGATTTTTCAAATAATCTAGTTTTTCTATTATGCCACCGATGTCACCCACTCCATCTCCATTGCTATCTTTAAAACTCCGCGGATAAATTTGATAAAATACAGCTTCTTTCCACCAGATTCTTTCCTCTCGATACTCTGTTTTTGTTTCATATTTACTTGTCTCTAAATTAATTAATTTCAAAAAAGCATCATAAAAGTTCTTATCTATTTTTTTCCGAGTTATCTTAGCAAGTGTTTTCATTTTCAAATTTCTAATCATCACATGATTTAAAATGGCAGGATTTTTATCAATTTGCTGAAAAAGTTTGTCAATCATATCCTTGCCTATTGGTGTCCGATATACATCTTTTAATTTTGTTTCATATGTTACCATTATACAATATCTCCTCTTTCCTTTAATTCTTGAATTATTGTTTGAAACATTTTCTCATCAATTTTATATTTCTTTCGATAAATAATAAATCCGATTACAATACATAATAACGGAAATACAAACATCGCCATTTTCAAGATAAATAAACCTTCTGTGGTTACTTCTGCCGCGCTCTCTGCCTCTTTAATTCCAGATATAATAATGACAATACTTATTATTCCAGATGCTATGGCCCCTCCCATTTTATTAATAAATGGTTGTACCGAAAATGTAATACTTTCGTTTCTTTTTCCACTTTTCCAGTGCCCATATTCCACCGAATCTGCCAAAAACATTAACATTAATAACTGAATAAATGCCTGTCCAACAAAAATTAAAATCCCCGAAATTGCAATGAATACAAAGGTACTTGTTGGTGCAAAAAAGAATATAATATATCCAACAACCACTAATATAGTTGCAGATAAATATAATTGTTTACGTTTCAATTTTTTACTCACCAATGGAAAAATAATAAGTGCAGAAATTTGTGACACTCCCAATACCCCGGCAAACATGGTATAAACGGATTCATTTCCGTACGCATATTTAAAATAATAAAGACCAAACCCCGTTGTGGTACAATATCCAATCATAAATAATGCCATTGAAATTGCAGTAAATAATAATTGATCATTTTTTACTAATGTTCCAAACAGGTCTTTTACCGAAGTATGTGTCTCTTCCACAAGCACATTTTTTGGTTCTTTTACTCCCAAAAGCGTAATCAATTGTCCCAGCCACATAATGACCACCAATAAACAGGTGAACAAGAAATAACTTCTGCCTGCTTGATTGGTTCCAGGATTTGCAGCATTTAAAGATTTTTCAATTGCTGAAGTAATTGGCAAAATACCTGCAACCACAAAAAATAAACCCACATTTGCACAAATTCTAGCAAAAGATCCTATTTTTTCTCGTTCCTTTTGATCTAAACTTAATGCAGGTAACATAGACCAATAAGAAATATCATTCGCCGTGAAAGAGATTCCCCAAAGCAAATACAACACTGCAAAAACAAAAATATACCTTCCCCCTTTTAAATTTATATCAGAAAATAAAAGAATGGTAAAAATTCCTGATAATGCTGCCCCTAGAAAAATCCAAGGTTTAAATTTTCCAAATCTAGTCTTTGTATTATCGACAATCAACCCCATAAAGGGATCGTTTAATGCATCAAAAATTCTTGCTGCCAAAATAACAATTGCAATTCCCCATAACAGATTTGTTTCCAAGTTGATAACATCCGTTAAATAAAACAATAAATACATGCTGATCATGGAATATACCATGTCTCTTCCAATCGTGCCTAATCCAAACGTATATCTATTTCTCTTATTGTCCATGAAATCCTCCTCGTTTTTTTATACTATAATTATACGATATCAGCATCACAATACAAGTAAAATAAAAAAACAGAGAGCATTATTTCTTCTCTCTGCTTTTAATATTTCTATAAAATTCCATCCCATCTTATTTTTCTTATTTCTTATCTTCGATATAACTCAACAAGTGTTCGAATTTCTTTTGCTAATGCAGTGGTACATACCCCTTCTTGAACGCGCCAATTCCAATTATTACCAAGAGTAGATGGTATGTTAATTCTAGCCTCTGAACCAAGACCTAGATAGTCTTGCAAGGGAACAATGGCAATATCTGAGGTGCTAGCAAGTGCTAAACGGATAAAATCCCAATGCAAATATTTTTTCTTTTTCACTTGTGCATATTGTTTCGCAAATTTCTGATCGGCGCTAGATAGCGAATCATACCAACCAATAATTGTATCGTTATCATGCGTTCCCGTATATATAACGCTATTTTGCACTGCATTGTGTGGTAAATATTCACTATCTCCTTTTGCATCAAATGCAAATTGTAATACTTTCATCCCAGGATATTTACATTTTTTTAATAACGCATAAACAGAAGGCGTTAAAAATCCCAAATCTTCTGCAATAATAGGTTTATCCCCTAATTCCTTTTTTAACACCTCAAATAATTCGTAACCCGGACCCGGTTTCCACTCTCCATATTCCGCCGTAAGATCTGCATACGGAATTACATAATATTCATCAAATCCTCTGAAATGATCAATTCTTACTGTATCATAAAGTTCAAAACAGTAGGAAATTCGATTTACCCACCACGCGTACTTTTGTTTCTTATGTTCTTTCCAATCATAAAGAGGATTCCCCCACAATTGACCCGTATCTGAAAACGCATCTGGAGGACAGCCTGCAACAGCAATTGGTCTCATATATTCATCAAATTGAAAGAGTGAAGGATTTGCCCACGCATCTGCGCTATCAAGCGCTACGTAGATTGGTATATCTCCAACAATTGTAATCCCTTTCTCATTTGCATACGTTTTTAACTGTATCCACTGCTTTTTAAAAAAATATTGTTGAAAACAATAAAAATCGATATCCTCTTTTAATTTTTCTTTATATTTTTCTATGGCTGATTGCTTTCTTACTTTTATGGGTTCATCCCATTCTTGCCAACTAAATCCTTTAAAATAGTCCTTAATTGCCATATATAACGCATAATCTGTAAGCCATGCTTCATTTTTTTTGAGAAACTTTTGATAGTTCTGATCATTTTCGATTTTGCTATTCAAAAATGCCTTGCGTAACAATTGAAATCTCGAATGATATATACTTTCATAATCTATTTTTGTAGGTGATAAAATTTCATAAGATTCACATTCTTCTTCAGTTAACCAACCATTCTTTACAAATTCATCCAAATCAATATTATATGGATTTCCTGCAAAAGTAGAATATAGTTGATATGGAGAATCTCCAAATCCAGTCGGACCAAGTGGTAATATCTGCCATATTTTTTGTCCAGCTTCTTCCAAAAAATCTACAAATTCATATGCACTTTTTGAAAACGTTCCAATTCCATACTTCGATGGAAGGCTAGTAATTGGCATCAAAATTCCAGCTTTTCTCATAATACTCCTCCTAGGTCTACATCTCATTTCAAGTAATCAAATTATAATTTCCATATATCACGATTATATTCCGCAATCGTTCTATCAGATGAAAAGAATCCTGCTTTTGCTATATTTACAAGCATTTTCTTTTTCCATTCTTGAGGTTTTGATGCATAATCATCAAATACCTGGTCTTTCGTTTGCATATAATCCTCTAAATCTAATAATGCCATAAACCAATCTTTATTAATAATATCGTGATATAAACGCTCTAAATTCTCCCTATGTCCCAATTTCATAACTTCATCACTTACAATAAAATCAACGGCAGCTTTAATAACCGGTGAATTTTCATAGTAATTTTTTGATACATAATCTTGATTTGCATAATGTGCAATGACACTTTCGCTTTTTTCTCCAAATATGTAAATATTTCCTTCTCCAACAAGTTCTGCAATTTCCACATTTGCTCCATCCGATGTTCCAAGGGTAACGGCTCCATTTAACATAAATTTCATATTCCCCGTTCCACTTGCTTCTTTTGATGCAAGTGAAATTTGTTCTGAAATATCACATGCGGGAATCAATTTCTCTGCAGCACTAACATTATAATTTTCAATCATTACAACACGCATAAAAGAATTTACTTCCGCATCATTATTTATTAAATCTTGCAATACTAAAATCAAATGAATAATATCCTGTGCAATGATGTATGCAGGCGCTGCTTTTGCTCCGAAAATGAAAGTCATCGCAACTGGCGGTTTTTTCCCAGCTTTAATTTCCAAATATTTATGAATAATATAAAGCACATTCATTTGTTGGCGTTTATATTCATGCATTCTTTTTACTTGAATATCAAAAACTGAATTTGGATCAACTGTAATATTTTGAGTTCCTTTAATATATGCAGCTAATTCATCTTTTTTCGATTTTTTTATACGCACAATGTGTTCTAAAACTTCTTCACTATTTTGAAATTGCATAAGTTTTTCAAGTTCCATTGCATCTTTTTTATAGCCATCACCAATTAATTCCGATACATAAGATGTCAATTCTTTATTACAAGATTGTAACCATCTTCGGAACGTAATCCCGTTTGTTTTATTATTAAATTTATCTTGATAAATATCATAAAAATGTTTTAGCTCCGTCTCTTCTAAGATTCTGGTATGAATTGCAGCTACGCCATTGACACTATATCCATAATGAATATCAATATGTGCCATATGCACTAATTGATTATTATCAATAATCTGAACTTTTGGATCCTGATATTTACTAGCAACTCTATTCGCTAACTCCTTAATAATCGGAACTAAATTTGGAACAACTTCTTCTAAATAATGCATGGGCCATTTTTCCAGAGCTTCTGCCAAAATTGTATGATTGGTATATGCACATGTTTTACTCACCACGGTAATTGCCTCATCCATTGAAAATCCCTTTTCCACCGTTAATAAGCGAATTAATTCTGGAATTACCATCGTCGGATGCGTATCATTAATTTGAATTGCAACATATTCATTCATTTTATGAATATCTTGTCCCTTTTCTTCCATCTCTTTTAATATCAGCTGTGCACCATTGGACACCATAAAATATTGTTGGTATATTCTTAATTTTCTACCCGCATCATCGGAATCATCTGGATATAAAAATAGGGTTAGATTCTTTGAAATATCTGTTTTATTAAAATCAATTCCTTTATCTACAATACTTTCATCAATCGATTCCACATCGAATAAATGTAATTTATTTAATCCATTTTGATAACCCACAACATCTAAATCATATAATCTAGAAATAACTGTTCCAGTCCCAAAGCTAACTTGAAAAGAAACATCCGTTTTATTTAGCCATGAGTTTTCTTCAATCCAATCATTTTTTTCTGCTTTTTGTAATCTTTCCTCAAAAACTTGCTTAAACAATCCAAAGTGATAGTTTAAACCAATTCCATCTCCCGATAATCCAAGTGTTGCAATGGAGTCCAAAAAACATGCAGCCAATCTTCCAAGTCCTCCATTTCCTAACGAAGGTTCTGGTTCTACCTCCTCAATCATTGCTAATTCTTTTCCTTTACTTTTCAAAAAAGTATCTAGTTCTTCATAAATTCCTAGATTCAATAAATTATTTGACAAGAGTCTTCCAATTAAGAATTCCGCCGAAATATAATATAATTTTTTATTTCCTTCCAATACTTTCACATTTTTTAACATTTCTTTGGTCAATTTCAATATACAAAAATAAAGTTCCGCATTTGTTGCATCCGTAATGTCTTTATTGTATTCTTCCTTCATGATCTTCACTAAATCTGTTTTAAATTCCATATAATCCTCCTACGTATTGTAACTACCACTTACACAATTGTTTGATAACCCGATTATATCATGAGGAAAACGATTTCTGCAAGCATATTTTCGTAAATTTTAGTAACATTTTCATTCTTTTTTCTTTTTTTCACTTATTTTTGCGTTACCTTATAATATCTTTATATTCTAAACGCACTATTTTGTAATCTAAAACTATGTGTTTTCCTTCTTCTCCTAATAGCAATGCTTTTAATTCTTTTACCGCTTCTTGCGCAATGCGATAAAAATTCTGATCCACCGTATGCATTTGTTTTCCTACATATCCCATTAACGTAATGCCATCAAATCCACAAACTGGTCTAAAGATGTCCATTTCCGTAAGTGCATTCATAGCTCCAATTGCCATCAAATCAGAGGCGCAAATAACAATATCATATTCTTTTGCATATTTTAACGTTATATTTCTAGCTTTTAATTCACTGAAATCACCATCTTTAATCGTTAATTGAAAATGATTGTCTTTTGCAAATTCACGAATTCCTTCGATTCGTTTTTCAGTTACGAATCCATTCTTTTTCCCTGCTATGTACAATATTTTTTTTATCGGATGTCCTTTAGAAGTGATTTTTGCAACATCATATTGAGCTTTCTTTTGGTCCACCCATATGGATGACGTTTTTTTATTTACAAAAGGGGCATCCATTACTACAATCTTAAACCGCTCCTTATCGATTAGTTCCATTAAATCCTTTGATTCTTTTGATATGCCAAAAATAATAATTCCATCAATACTCTGCGAAAGCAAATAACGTTCAATTTCTGCTGCACTCTTCCCCTCAAGCATGGAAAAGAAAACGGTAACAATATCCATCTGCAACTCTTTTGCCTGATGAATAGCGCCAGATAAATATTGCATTCCAATTTCATCAATTGCTCTCGTCTGCGTTGAAAGATTAATAAGAATAGCTACTCTGCCAGTATTTTTTGAGGACAAAGCTGAGGCAATCGAATTCGGAACATAGGAGAGTTCTTCGATTGACGCATTTACTTTTCTTCTTGTTTCTTCACTAATATTCGGATAATTATTTAAAACTTTTGATACCGTTGAAATAGCCACATTTGCATGTTTTGCTACATCTTTAATTGAAACCATCTTATTTTCCTCCTATGGAAATCGTTTTTTCTTATATAGAAAAATAACGTAGGAAACGAGTATCCATATCTTTTACTCTGTTTCCTACGTTTCGTTTAACATGTTTTATTTTAAAAGTTGAGGTAAAATCAAATGTCTTGGAAGTCCATTCACCATTAATGGTTGTAGCTCTCCCATAATTAAAGGACGTGCATATTTATCATATCCTTTGTTGATATCATCACCAGCTTCGTTAATCCACTCGTCAGGAAGTTTTCTTTCTACATTTGCAATTGCATGAATATCGTATGCACTTGTACCACATTGATAAGGAGCATCTCCATTACGATCAAGTGTAATCATCATTCCTGTTTTTCCTTCTTCTGCAGCTTGTACTGCATCATATCCAACTTGGAATGCTTCATTAATATCTGTTAATGATGCGATATGCGTTGCGGCACGTTGTAATGTTGATAATTCAATTGCTCTTGTTTTATATCCTGTTTCCGCAGCAATTTTGTCTGCCAACGTAACTGCACAACCAGATAATTGTTTGTGTCCAAAGGCATCTACTACTGCAGATTCACTACCAAGTTCACATACAAAAGTTCCATCTTCAAAGGCAATACCTTCCGATACTGCAATTACTACCGATGATTTAGTTGCTGCCAAATGTTTTACTTTTTCCATAAACGTATCAAGAACAAATACTCTTTCTGGAACATAAATTGCATCTGGTCCACTACAATCTTCTCCACGGCTAAGTGCTGCAGCTGCTGTCAACCATCCTGCATGACGTCCCATAATTTCAACAATCGTAATCGTTGGTTTTGCTGCTCCAAAACTTTCATTATCACGAATAATTTCTTTCATTGATGTTGCAATATATTTTGATGCACTTGCATATCCTGGGCAATGATCCGTAATTGGTAGATCATTATCTATCGTTTTGGGAACACCCATAAATCTTTGTTCTTTACCATGTGCTGCTGCATAATCCGATAACATTTTAATTGTATCCATAGAATCATTTCCACCACAATAGAAGAATGCTTCAATGTTATATTTTTCTAAAATCACAAAAATCTTTTCATAAATTTCTTCATTTTCCTCAATTTTAGGAAGTTTAAATCTACAAGATCCAAGATATGCAGATGGCGTTCTTTTTAAAAGCTCAACATCTGTTTCATCTTTAATTTCCTTTTTTAGATCCACGATGTTTTCCTCTAAAAATCCTTCAATACCATGTACCATTCCATAAATTTTTTCTACGCCTAATTCTTTTGCTGCAGTAAATACTCCTGCCACACTAGAATTAATAACTGCTGTAGGGCCACCTGATTGGCCAACGATAATATTTCCTCTCATTTCCTGTCTCCTTTTGTATTTATATTCTTTTTCCACTTTAACACACTACGGGGAAAATTATAGCAGAATCATCACACATATTCAAGTGGTATTCCGCTCAAATCCACGTTTCATTTATAATAAAGACTGTACCATATATACAAGATATCCTACATATAAAACCAAAAGCATGATTCCCTGCCATCTTCGTATCTTTTGTGTAATCAACGCTGGAATCACAACCACTAAGCAAGCCAAAAGGCACATCGGCATATCTAATGTAATCATACTTCTTGAAACTGGCAATGCTTTTCCAGAAACAATGGCACATAAAGGCAATATTATGGTTAAATCAATAATATTTGCTCCGATAATATTTCCAATTGATAACGCAGATTGCTTTTTTCGAATCGCTGTTATGGTGGTTACTAATTCTGGCAAGGAAGTCCCGATTGCTATAATAGTAACGGAAACAATCCCTTCCATTACTAATGGATCAATATTTGCAGCAACTCCAATCGCATTTGCAATCAAGCTTCCATTATCAACCAGCAAATCAGCTCCCCATACAATGCCGATGGTACCTACTAAAAATTTTGCAAGATTAATTCCTACCACTTTTGCTGTAGGTTGTTCCCTCTCCTCATTTTCTGCACAATTTATGCATTTTTTTGTGGAGTGTATGTTTTCATACATGTATATTACAAATAGCAATAATAGCAAAATACTTGCAAAGATTGATAATTCTCCAGTTCTTGAAAAGAACAACAACAAACCAATTGCAACAACCATTAATACCATTTTTGCTGCCATATTTGCTCTTTTGGTAATTGCCGGAATACAAACAACTGAAATACCCAAAATCATAGCAACGTTTGCCGTTACGGACCCCACTGCATTTCCTGCTGCCATGTCCACTTTCCCTTGGTTTGCAGCAATCAAGGAAACAATTAATTCAGGAAGTGTCGTTGCAATGCTTACTACCGTCGCTCCAATTAAAAAATGCGGTATTCCTGACACTTCTGCCATCCACACTGCTGCATCGACAAATAAATCGCCACCTTTTACAATTAATAGAATTCCTACAATGAATAATAGTACGATAAGCCATATGGCCATTTTCTTTTCCTCCTAGTTTTTGCATTTTTCCTATGCAAGATAATGTATTTTATTTTTTATTTTTAGGATGGTATCCATAAATAATAAATAACAAAATCACCAAGTACACAATCAATGCCCCCACAACACCGAAAAGTAACACGGTTGATTTGGGTGCTAATCCAACAAATATAAGCATTGGAATTCCAAGCAATATAGCAAAACTACTCCCTACTACTAAATTGTTTGCTGCTGGTGTTTTTAACTGCGGGTCAATTTCTCGCAATAACAAAACTCCTGAAGAAATAGTTCCTGTCATCATACCATACATAGAAATCAAACCTTCATATCGGTAATCTTTATATACTTCTTTACTTGCCATGGTGATATGTATTAACGTAAGAATTGCCCCTATGACTGTCATTAAGATAAATGGTATCCAAAGTCCTTTCAAATCAGCAAGATCAATGGATGCAATTCCTGCAACAATCATAACATCAAATGCAAGTCCTGATATTCTGCTAAGCAAAAAATTGTTTTGGTACTGTCTTTTCATGATTTTCTTTTTCCGCAACATACGTATAAATAATCTTGTTAAGATTGCAAATCCAGCTCCAATCATAAAATTAAATCCCCAAAGAAGAGAATTCAACAACTCTCCAATACTTGGTGCGTATGTAGTTAAAAATGAAGTAATTAAAACCGTGGAAAAAAACGTTAACATATATACAAACAACACAATAGCAACTTGTACTGATAATTTATCCACCGATTCTGAAATCGGAATTTCATTTTCCATTTGAAAATCATCCACTGTTAATTGATTCGAATCACGACCCAATTCGCTTCGTACTAATTTTTTCTTTTTTTCCAACACTGTCAAATATATAACGCCAACAATACATGCAGATAAATATCCTGCTGCAGCGATAGATAAAGCAAAAGAACGTCCCCCAACAAAACCTAATGTTTCATAAGAACTTCCAATATTATTTGCTTGTCCAGGTCCTTGCCCATATCCCATAGGAAGCAAAATTCCTGATGCTTTAAATAAATTAGGCAGAAACGTAAAAGCAAGTCCTATGGATATCGTCAATCCTACTATCCCTTGAATTAAATAAGAGCTAACTATAATCGCTCCACTTTTTATTCCTACCCCCTTATCCGCGGCTTTTCTTTCTGGCGGTATTCGCAGACTTAATGCAATAAATCCTAAAGCAATTCCATGATAAGTAATTGCTTCAAAAAATTCGGTGTTAATTCTCACAATCCCTGCTAGTTTCAATCCAAATAGTATAAAACCAGCAAGCACTGCGGTTGGTAATAAGCTGTTTCTGAAAAACTTCACTTTTCTTCGAATAATATTTGCGATAAGTATGACAATCGCTATGATTCCCACCTGTATCAGGGAACTCCACAAACTACTTTGTGCAACTGAAAAATCCATAAATCCTCCTTAGCATAACCTCAATTTGATGTCTGTTTCACAAGTTCAAATAAATAACTATATTTCAAAGCAGAAAAAAATCTTTCTCCTTTAATCTCACAATGCTCATTGTTATACATGAAGGTTAAGGTGTTTCTCCCATAAATGGAAAATGTAGGTATATCTTTGATAAATAATACTTCTCCACAGCACTCTACTCGGTCTGTATATGCTACCATACTTCCATTTTTCCCATGATATTTTTTTTGCTCATTATTCACTCGATAGAAATGAACTTTTGCATCCATAAATAATGGTTTTTCGTCTTTTCTTCGTTCTTCAAACAATCTACCTAATTCGTTTCTTTGCAGTGCATCCCATTTTGTTATGGTATCTATATTGGATAACACATTTTCTAGCATCCCATATTCTGTATAGTTAGCTTCCCATCCACACGTACAAGAAATTCCATTTCCAAAAGATGTAAGGTTTCCTATTTTTTTGCATGCTGGACACATAAACAACGCAGTCTCCATTCCAAGTGCCTTATTTCTCCCTCGAAAACGGATAGGATTCTCCAACTGATCTTGATAGGCATCTACATATAAATCTTCTCGTATTCTTGCATTTAATTCATCAATTGATAATTCATTGATTTGCTCTTTCTCATAAATATTTACTACTTCTCCTGTGCATTTTCCTTTCCGAATAGAAAATCCCCATCTTGGTTGTACAAAATAGCCCCCTCGTATTCGATAAGTGATTACTTTTGTCCTTGCTTTTTTAATGACTTTTGCAGTAACTTCTGGAATTTCTCCCGTCAATCCATTAAAGGATCGATTCCCTTCTGCAAACATGCAAACATTATTTCCCTGACGTAAGGACTCCATCATCTGAATCACCGTGTACGCATCCGTTTTTCCTTTTACTCTTGAAATCGGCGCAATTAAATGTATTAAAAGTTTTGATAAAAATCCATTTCTTAAAATATGGTCACTTGAAACAAAAAACATATGCCTTTTAAATGCAATACCAACAAGTACTGCATCCATATCCATATTATGATTTGCCAACAAAAGATATGGCCCTTTAATCTTTTTCAAATCTTTTTCATGATAAAATCGATGAATGCGCTTCATTGTAAAGGAAATCAAAACACGCAATATTGCATATTCTACAATCAATCTGTTTTTTGTAAACTTACTTCTTACACGTTTTCTTTTTTTCTTTGACATTTAGCCTCCTTTTTCCCTAGCTTAAATGGTAATATCCAATCCTGTTTCCATATATAATAATCGATCCCCTAATTTTTCATGTAATAATTGAAATGCTGGCATTCCCGTACAATGTCCAGTAATCACTTTTTCCACATCTAATGCAATCAGTTCCTCTCCCAAATTTAAAATTTCCGCTTTCATATCTCCCATATTACTCTCCCCAGTGTAGTCCTTTAAATGGAAACCTCCAATTAATGCAAGTATTTTTTTGCTTGGAAATGTTTTCTTTACTTCTTTAATGATTGTATCTGCTCCTGCATGGGAACAGCTATTTAAAACCACTAATCCGTTTTTCATATTAAAAATCAAGGTTTGTTCATGGCTAAAATCATCTGGGACATACGTTTTTCCAACTTTTTGATATAAATGCATCTTTTTTCCACGTTCCGACAAATTTCCTGTTTTGTGTTGTAATACCCACACCCCGGAATCCACACAACAATCATTATCTAAATATTTAAATCGTCTTTGATAATCTTCTAATAACCCTTTCGGTGTTCCAATATATTTATACCCCATACCTACTTTTTTATAGGTAGGAATTTTTGCCTTTTCTTGTAGATATACTTCCACTCCTGGAGACAACTCAAACAGTTTTAAAAATCCTCCGGAATGATCATAATGTGCATGTGATAAAAAAGCCATATCTATCTCACTTAAAGATATACCCATTTTTCTTGCATTTTCCGCATATTTTTCAGAAGCACCCGTATCTAAAAGATATTTTTTGTCATGATATTCAATATAAATTGATAGTCCATGTTCTGATTCTAAACCTGCTTTTTCTTTATTTTCAATTAATACCACTAATCTCATTTTCTACCCCTCTTTTTTACTCGATGCTTTCTTTATAATATCATATTTTTAACGAAAGAAAAACAAAAAGTATGTAAAACAAATTTCTATAATACAAAAAGAAGTTCTCTCAAAAATGAAAGAACTTCTTTGCTGCGGATAACAGGAATCGAACCTGCACGGTCTCCCACTAGAACCTAAATCTAGCGCGTCTGCCAGTTCCGCCATATCCGCAAAAGAGCTACAAAAAACTCTTTTTATAGGATAATCTAACAGCACATATTTGTCAACCATTTATTTTAATCCTTTTTAAATCTCTCAATTAATTCTTTTAATTGATTTGCACTATTTGTACAACTATTTACTAACTCGTAATTTCTTTCTGTTTGAATTACGGTATCCGATGTTTTATCTGCAATATCTGTAATTCCAACAGCAGACTCGTTAACCATGTCATTGATTCCAGAAACCGAATCAGAAATCTCATGAATCACCTCAATTAATTTTTCAATGGATTCTTGAACCGTTCCCATATTGTTTTTAAATGAAATTGCATCGGCATCATATTTTTCTCCGACCTCTTCAAACGATTTATAATCTGTAAATACTTTGTTTTCAAGGAAATTAATCGTATCTAATAAAACACCTTGCATTTTTTCAACAGTGGCATTCACATCTTTTACAATATCCCCAATATTAGTAACTGTATTCGATGTTTGCTCTGCTAAATTTCCAATTTCTTCCGCTACAACAGCAAATCCTCTTCCAGCTTCTCCAGCTCTTGCTGCTTCTATCGATGCATTTAATGCTAATAGACTTGTTTGTGAAGAAATTTCCATAATAACATTGGTCAATTCATTAATCTTTTCTACAGCCTTTGCATCTTCAATTGCTTCTTCTGTTTTTGTCTTAACAGTTTCATACATTCCTCGCGCAATTTCGGTTGATTTTTCGGTTGTTTGTTTTAAATTCTGTGCACGAAGGGACACTTCTTTTGATTCTTTACCACTCTTTACAGCTAACTCATCAATTTCCGTTGCCTGATTATTCATAACATGAATGTTTTGTTCAATCGTTGCTGTCGTTGCTGTGGTTTCCTCCATTCCAGCAGCAAGTTGTTGCGTTGTTGCGGAATTTTCAGTACTACTTATATTTATTTTGTTAGACACTTCATTTACTTCCACCATCAAATCGGTCACATTTACTGCAGATTCATTCATTTTCGTAATAATTTCACGCATATTATCCAATAATTTTTGCACGGCATTTGCCATTTTCCCAATTTCATCTTTTCGTTTACAAAGTTTTGGTAATTCTTCGTTCTCCGTATAATCAAATTTTGAAATTTTGTAAATTGTATTGGTAATTCTACCAATTCCTTTTGATAGACTTGCAACGATAACTGCTGCAATACCCATAATGAAAAATCCAATAATAAAACTGGCAATAAGCGTCGTTGTTCTTAAATCATTTACTCTCGCCATTGCCTCATCTTCACTACCAGTAACTACAAAAATCGAGTTATCTCTTAACACCTGATATCCCGCATATTTTATTTCTCCCTTGTATTCATATTCAACGCCTGCTGTTTCAACCGTTTTCCCATCTTTTAAATCTTGCACAATTCCTGAAATAACTGAATTTTCGACTAAATCTCCAATTTTTTCTGTTGTCGGATGATATAGCATAATACCATCTTCATCTACTAAGTATGCATAAGATCCTGGCACTCCCGATACTTCAATATCCCCTAGCAATTCAGCATAGTTCTCTGGATCCGTATCTGGTGAATCTACTAGTACACCATATGCAGCTGCAATAGATTTCATATTCTCTTTTGCTGACTCCGACACTAAGTTTCGCATATTCGGAAGAACCATAAGCAAAATAGATGCTGCTGTTAATAAAACCGCTCCAATTGCTGTAATACCAATTTTAAATCCAACTGACGTTATAAAATTTTGTTTATTACTACTTTTGCTTTTACTTTTCATTTCGTTGCTCCTTCCAGCATTAATAATAGCTATATTTTACCATAATTTTACAATATTATCACGTATTTTTATGCAAAAATTGTGTTTTTATAAATATTGTTTAAATTGTATTTACATTTATACATAATTCTTTAAAACACCGCTATTATTATGCTATTTATTATTTTTTTCGTTCATTTCATTTTCAATTTGCTATTTTTTTAACAATTTAACAAATGACTCTTCAAATCGTTTGTTATCCTCTTCTGTTCTTTTTTTGCTACCATTACTATGTTTTCGATGTTTCCCTTTTCTTCTTGTTTCTTTTGCCATATGGCGCTCCATTAACAATAGATCTATATTTTCTTCTGTATACCATTTTCCAGATTGATGTATGGCTTTTGCTCCTTTTCCAAGTGCCATGGCCGCAACGCCATAATCTTGTGTCACAACAACATCTCCTCTTTTGCACAAGGTAATTAGCGCAAAATCTACTGCATCTGTTCCATTTCCAATGATTTTCACTTCACTATACTCAGAATCCAATTGATGTGCTGTATCACATAATAAAATCACTTCTATTTCTTCTTCTTTTGCAATTTTCTCTACCTGTCTAATTACTGGGCACGCATCTGCATCTACCATTATTTTCATACTATTTACTTATCTCCTTGATTTCTTATTTATATGTTTTTGTATTTGTTTTCATTCTTGACAACTTTACTTCTTCATATTATGGTTATTTTACTATATATTAAACACATTTTGGAAATGAGGTTCACATGAAAAATTTATTAGAATATTTAGAAAAAGGCGTCACACCCTACCAAGTTGTAACTGTAACAGAAGAAAAATTACAAGAAAAGGGGTTTGAAAAACTTTCTTACGAAAAACCTTGGGAATTATCTTTTGGGAAAGCATATTATGTTACCCCTTATTCTTCTATGCTTTTTGCTTTCACGGTCGGGCAACATCCCGAAAAATTAATCGGAGCATTTGCACATACGGATTTTCCCTGCTTTAAAATCAAACCAAATCCTGATCTTACTTCCAAGCAATTTGCCTGTGTCAATGTGGAGCCCTATGGTGGCATGCTTTTAAGCACTTGGTTTGATCGCCCTCTTGGTATCGCTGGCAAAATAGTCACAACTACTGGTGTTCAATTTTATGATAGTAAACACCCTGTAGCAATCATTCCATCTCTTGCGCCACATTTAGATAAGGACGCGAATAAAAAAACGGATTATGATCTGCAAAAAGAATGTATTCCTATTCTTGGACATTTAGAAAAATCCATCCATTCCGATTTTCATTTACTCGAACATATTTCGAAAGAATGTAAGGTGAAGGCAGATGCTATTCTTGATTTTGATTTGTTTTTTTATAATCTAGACAAACCATCTCTTACTTGCTTATCGGATGCTTTCATTAGTTCTCCAAGAATTGATAACATTGCCTCTGTATCTGTTTTAACCGATTGTATTTCTTCCGAAATTAACGATCGTGCAATTTCCTTCGTTTCCTTTTTCGATCACGAAGAAATTGGAAGTCGTTCCAATAAAGGAGCCGATTCCATTCTCCTGTCTAATCTTTTGGAAAAAGCAATTACTAGTTTAGGATATTCCCGCTCTGCTTTCTTTGATATGCAAGCGAATGGTTTTTTGCTTTCCGTTGACGGTGCACATTCGATTCATCCAAACTATACCGAAAAAAGCGATCCAACAAACGAGGTTATTATGGGGAATGGTCCTGCTATAAAGTCCAGTGCAAGTCAAAGATACTTAACCGACAGCGAAGCCACTGCTTTTATTATCAATCTTTGTCAAAAAAATGGCATCCCTTACCAACGACAAGTCAACCGGTCAGGAATGCCTGGTGGCTCTACTTTAGGTCCTATTGCCACAAGTTTTTTACCTATGAAAGGAATCGACATTGGCATTCCCATGCTTTCTATGCACTCTTCAAGAGAACTTGCTGCCGTAAGTGATTACCAACATTTAAAAAATTTATTATTGTCCTTTTTTCGATGTCTTTGATTTCGAGTAAGTATTCGATTTCATCGTGTTTTTAGACTTTGCTTTTGCATGGAACCTCTTATCATTTTGCGTTTTCTGTATAATTGGTTCCTTTGTATTTGCTTTTTCCATGGATTTTTCATTGCTTTTTGGTTTTCCATTCTTATAAGTTTTTGTTTCTGACCAAGTCCCCTTCGCGGGGGTTGTATCCTTCTTCCATTTTTCTTTTCCCTTTGTATTCATTATATTCTTATTCTTTTCTGAATTGTGCTTCTTACTTTTTTCTTTTACGTCCTTGTTTTTTTTGAATTTATCATATTTTTCTGGTCTTTCAGGTCTAATTAAACATTTTGGTGCATATCCAATCAAATCCACCCGATGTGTAAGTTCTAATGCTTCTTTTACGATATCATAATTTTTAGGATTTCGATATTGTATCAACGCACGTTGCATCGATTTTTCCTTAAATGACCTAGGAACATAAACGGGTTCCATATCCCTAGGATCCACTCCGGTATAATACATGACGGTAGATAACGTTGATGGCGTCGGATAGAAATCCGATACCTGCTCTGGCATATAGCCTAAGTCCCTTACATATTCTGCTAATTTCACAGCTTCATTTAATGTTGAACCTGGATGTGATGAAATTAAATAAGGTACAAGATATTGATCCGCATCTATTTTTTCATTGACTTCTTTAAATTTCTCCTGAAATTTATCATATACTTCTTTTTTTGGCTTTCCCATTCTTTTTAAAACCGTATCCGATATATGTTCTGGTGCCACTCTTAATTGTCCACTCACATGATACTTACATAATTCTTCTAAGAATTCATCCGACGCATCTGCTAGCACGTAATCAAAACGAACCCCTGAACGTATAAATACTTTTTTTACATTCGGTAATTTTCTAAGCTTCCTTAACACTTCTATATAATCTTTATGGTCCACAAACATATCCTTACATGGCTCTGGATATAAACACTGTTTATTTTTACAGACTCCTCTAGTCAATTGCTTTTTGCAGGATGGATAACGGAAATTTGCAGTCGGTCCACCCAAATCATGAATATACCCTTTGAATTCCGGATCCTTTGTCATAGTATTCGCTTCTTCAAGAATAGATTCATGACTTCTAGCTTGCACAATTCTTCCTTCATGAAATGTAATTGCACAAAAACTACAGCCTCCAAAACAACCTCTATTTGATACCAGAGAAAACTTAATTTCTTTCACTGCTGGTATGCCTCCTAATGCTTCATAGGAAGGATGATAAGTTCCCATGTATGGCAATGCATAAATATCGTCCATCTCTTGCATCGTAAGTGGTTTTGCAGGTGGATTCTGAATCACATATATGTTGTCATCATAGGATTCAATCATTGCTTTTGCAGTAAATGGATCTGTATTGTCATATTGTTCTTTAAACGATTTTGCATAGGTTATTTTATCCGTTTTTACCTCTTCATAAGAAGGCAGTGTAATTGCATTATATGCCACTTCACTATCTTTTGTTTTATATACCGTTCCGGCAATATAAGTGATGTCTTTGATTTCTATGCCAGCAGATAACGCATCGGCAATTTCAACAATTGCATGTTCTCCCATTCCATATATCAATAAATCAGCCGTACTATCTAGCAATACAGACCGTTTCATACTATTTGACCAATAATCATAATGTGCTAAACGGCGAAGGGATGCTTCGATTCCTCCAATAATAATTGGCGTTTTTTTATAGCTTTTTCTGACTAAGTTTCCGTATACAACCACTGCGTGATCAGGTCTTAAGTCCATTTTCCCACCTGGTGAATAAGCATCCACCTTTCTATGTTTCTTTGATGAAGAATAATGATTCACCATAGAATCCATGTTTCCAGATGAAATTAAAAATCCCAATTTTGGCTCTCCAAAAATCGTAATACTTTCATCCTTCGTCCAATCTGGTTGTGCGATGATACCAACGGAATATCCATGTGCTTCTAATATTCGAGTAATTATTGCCATTCCAAACGATGAATGATCCACATACGCATCACCCGAAACATATATAAAATCAAATTGTTCAATCCCTTGTTCTTTCATTTCTTGTCTTGTTATCGGTAAAAATCCCATTTATTTTCCTCTTTTTCTTACTTCCTGCGTGTTTTTCTGCTCTTACTTTATGTATTATACATGAAACCATGCAAATTCATAGACTATTCTATAATGTTATACTTTCTCTTTTTTACAAAAAATATAGTGTTTTGATATTTCCACTTATAAATTTTGATTTTAAACTCTCACGAAACAAAAAAATCCAAGTCTTTCGACTTGAATTATTTTCAAATGAGACATCGGGGATTCGAACCCCGGACAACTTGATTAAAAGTCAAGTGCTCTACCAACTGAGCTAATATCCCGAAAAAATTATGAAGCACACTAAGTAAAAAGAAATAATGAGCTTATATAATATATGAAAATTTATTTTCATGTATTATATAAGATTATTATTTGTGAAATACACGATAGTGTATTTACATGATCTAGGGAATGAGCAAATTTATTTGCGAATTTCCTGGATT
>JBFHIZ010000003.1:0-131644 GCA_041596215.1 Lachnospiraceae bacterium | reverse complement strand
TTGAATTTTACGTACCATATGATCAAAAGATTCGGAAAGAATACTAATTTCATAGATTCCCATTTTACTTTGATCTTTCGGTATATATTTATCTGCATGCCTTTCAAATGCTCTCATGGCTTCTGATAATTCTTGTATTGGTTTGGATATTCTTCTCGAAAACACAAAAGTTATGATAATTGAAACAAAAATACACCACAAAATATTGATTAGCAATAACTGAATGGCTTCCTCTGTCTGCTCATTTATTAATTCTTCCGTATAACTTACTCCTACAATTTGCCACTCTCCATTATTAAGATGTTCCTTCGCATAAATACTATTCCCTTCCCGTATCGTTTGCATCTCCATACTGGATATAAGCTTAAGATTTTCGGCTTTTAAACCTGTATATATCAATTCCTGTTGTGGATGATATACAATTTCATTTTCTTCATTTATGATAAAACAATATCCATGTTGTCCAACGCTAATATTATCCAAATAATTTAACATCGGATAAATGTAAATATCCATAACTAAATACACATCTTTTCCAATTATTTTTGTTGGAATGCCAAGGGTTGCAACCCAGGTATAAGAATATTCAAATATATTTTCAATATGGGGAATTGAGATTTCATAATTTCTTTTTTCAAATAATTCTGGTTGAAACGATAAATCTTGTTCTAAATTCGTTTTGATTTTTTCATCCACCGATGATACCAGTAATATTTCTCCCTGTTCATCATATATAATAATATTAGAAATGGTACTACTTGTTTTAGCAAGTACACTAATATATTGCGCGACTTCTTCTTCCGTTTCAAAATCTGCCATCTGTTTTTCCATCGTTTGCAGCTCTTTTTTCATGGAATCCGTATATACTTCTACCATTCCAACTGCTTGCGATACAATTTGCTCAGTATTTAATGTGGCCGTTTCATAAGCTGAACTCCGAAACAAACTCATAAATACAATCGATGAAATTACCAAAATGAGCAGAACAAATAGGAGAATAATGGTAACCATATAATTTGAAATTGTGGTTTTCCGATTTACTCGTTTTTCCATATCCTTTTTTTTGCTTATCATCTTTATTCTCCTACAACTTATTTTTTTATCGAATCCCGATATTTATTCGGAGACATTCCATAGTATTTTTTGTAACAATAACTGAAATAATGATGATCACTATATCCACAATCATTGGCTATTTCTATAATTTTTTTGGAAGAACATATCAATAATTCTTGGGCTGTTTCCATTCTTTTTTCTGTTAACAAAGTAATAAAAGATTCTCCCTTTACTTTTTTTACCAAAGTACTTAAATATCCTGAACTTACATGTAATGCTTCACTAACTGACGCAAGCGATAATTCTTCATCCATATATTTTTCTTGAATGATTTTAATTGCTTCTTCACAAAGAACTTGTACACTATCTTTTCTTTGATTTAAAACTGTGCGTTTTGCTTCTAATGCAAACGAAATTAATTCACTCTTTACAATTTCTGTAGAAGCATGAATATAAATTTCTCCAGGGAAATTCATCTGTTTCATTTTATCCTCTGCTTCCTTTTCTCCGGATACATTTGAAAAAATAGCATATATTGTGGATACAATTTGCAAAATCATAAAATTATTTTTGTTATTTTTTTGATCGCTTAATAAAGTTTTTAAATATTCCGTAAGCTCCTGTTCCGTTCCAACCTTAATCAATCGATCCAACTCCATGGTAATCGAATTCATCTGTTCTGGTGGAAACGTAAATGACCTTTCGATATCCGAAATAAAAACGGGACCTTCATTTTCTGTTTTTGCATAAATACACGCTTCTAAAGCCTCTGCATAGGCAATATTTAGCTCTTCTAATTCCTCGTAGAATCGGCTAATACCTAATACACATTTTTTATGTAACACTTTTTTTACTATTTGAATAATTTCTTTCGAAAAAATGGGGGAGAATTTTTCCAAATCTCTTTTACTTGTTGCAAGCAAGGAAATAATTTTTCCATTGGTATAGGCCGTCCCAAAGGGTAAATATTTACTTAAGACTCCATTAATCAAACTTATATGCTTATTTTCTGTACAATTTACATCTTCCCGGTCTAACAAACGCACAACCATAATTTGATAACTCACCGTTTCACGATTTGTATTCATTATTCCTAAATCAACAAATTTTTCTCTTACTTCTGTCCAATAGGTATCTTTTAAATTCACATTACTAGGAGAATCCAAACATAAGGACAGAATAAGGTTTCCCTTTTCCCATTCTTTTTTTTGGTTTATAAAATCTTCTTTTTCCTCTCCCGATACTAATTTTCGAATTTTCAAGTCCATTTTTTCACGTATTTCTTTGAGATTTTCGATCATTTCTTTCGCCGAGATAGGCTTTAATAAATAGCTAATAATATTATATTGAATTGCTTGTTGTGCATAAGAGAAATCATCGTACCCACTTAAGAAAGCAATATGCATCGCAGGACGAATTTCTCTCGCCCTTCTAGCTAATTCAATTCCTGTTAAAAAGGGCATTCGGATATCAGTAAGTAGTAAATCCGGTTCGAGTTGCTCCACTAATTCCAGGGCTTCAATTCCATTTTCAGCAGAGCCTACCACCTGAAAGCCCAATTCTTCCCATGGAACCATTTCTATCATGGCATCTCTTTGTCTCGTCTCATCATCTGCAACTACAACTGTATACACTTTTTCCCCTTTCGCACGAAAACTTTTTCGTCTTCTTAAGCTTTGATTGCCCAACGCATTTTTGCAGAACGTGCACGTCCATTTCGAAATTGTTCTTCCTTAGAAGGGCGAATGACTTCTTTTGCAATCTCACTATATTGTCCATTTTTATAATATTCTTTCATTGTTTTTTTAACTAGGCGATCTTCTCCCGAATGAAATGTCAAAATAGCTATGCGACCATTTTCTTTCATAATATATGGTAATTTTTCTAAGAAAGCTTCTAATACTTCATATTCATTATTCACATCAATACGAAGTGCTTGAAATGTTCTTTGACAAGATTTTTTAATCGCTTCTTTCGGATTTTCTTTTACACTTCCTTGTAACGTATTTTCTATGATTTGTCGTAATTCGGTTGTTGTTTCTATTGCTTTCTTTTTTCTGTTATATACAATAGCTTTTGCAATTTTTTCTGCGAAAGGTTCGTCCGCATTTTCAATTAACATTCCTTCTAGCTCTTTCACCGATATTTCTCGCAAACGGTCTGCCGCAGAATATCCTTTTTGCGGATTCAAACGCAAATCTAATGGGCCTTCCGTTTTATAAGAAAATCCTCTTTCCGGATCATCTATCTGCATAGAAGAAACTCCTAAATCTGCAAGTACATAATCAAACAATCCTACATCGTTTGCTAACTCATCGATTTTTTCAAAATTCATTTGTTTTATTGTTAATATATCCGGACCAAATCCTTGTTCCTTTAATCTATTTTTTGTTTTTTCAATTTCTATCGGATCAATATCTAAGGCATAGTGATGCCCTTCCCCTTGTAATCGCTGCAACATTTCCAAAGTATGTCCTCCATACCCAAGTGTTACATCCAATCCTTTTTGCCCTGGTTTAATTTGCAAAAAGTCCATAATTTCCTTCACGCAAATAGAAAGATGCATTCCCGCAGGCGTACTTCCTTTTCGAATCACCTTTTCTACGATATCTTTATATTTTTCTGGTTGATGTTCTTTATATTTTTCTTGATATGTTTTCGGATGTGTTCCTTGATATCTTACACGTCTTTTAAATGTCTTTGTTTTCTTCACTTCATCCTTTTGTTCCATTTCAACTCTCCTAGTACCTATTTGCTATTTTCATCATAAATTAAATACGAATTACCGTCAACTTAATCTTTCTTTTATCCTTTTTTCTTCATTTATAAAACCTCTGTGAAATAAGAATATTCATCTTACTTCACAGAGGTTTACCTAGCCTTCACTTTTAGTATATTCCCTTTTTTAACAAATACATTTTATCTGCATATTTCGATTCATCCGCATATTTTCGTTCCGATTGCTGTGCTGCATTCTTAACCTTCGCACCAGAAACATTTGGTTTCGCCATACAACCTGCCCCTGCAACACAACCTCCTGGGCATGCCATTCCTTCTAATAGATAGCCATCATATTTTCCTTTTGCAGCATCTTTACACATTTGCACGCATTCTCTCAAACCATCCGCGGTTTGAATCTTTACTTCTTTCTCCGGATCAATTTTCTCTATGAGTTTTGATACTGCATTTGCCACACCTCCGGTAACTGCAAACCCTCTGCCGGAGGAAGTTGCTTCATCCGTAAATGTACGATCCGTAGCTCTAATTTTCACATCTTTTCCAGCTAGCATACCAAACAACTCTTCAAATGTAATAACAAAATCAACTTCACTTTTTACACTTTTTCTCGATGCTTCTAGTTTTTTTGCACTACAGGGTCCAATAAATACTATTTTTGCCTTTGGTTTCTGCTCACGCACCATTCTTGCCGTAAACACCATTGGAGTCAATGCCATTGAAATATTTTCTGCATATTCCGGGAAATTTTTCTTTGCCATTTCTGACCAAGAAGGACAACAAGATGTTCCCATAAACGCATGTTCCTTCGGAACTTTTTCAATAAAATCATGTGCTTCTTCAATGGTACATATATCTGCACCAATTGCCACTTCTACCACATCCGAAAATCCAAGTGCAACCAACCCTTCTTTAAAATCATCAAATCCAACCTTATTTCCAAATTGTCCTAGAAATGAGGGAGCAACCACTGCAATTACTTCATCGCCATGCATAATTGCATGAATCAATTGATAAATTTGACTCTTGTCAGCGATGGCTCCAAAAGGACATGCTACCATACACATACCACAACTTACACATTTGTCATAATCAATATCCGCTTTCCCTTGTTCGTCCGAAGAAATCGCATCCACTCCACAAGCAGCCATGCAAGGACGCTCTCGTTTAACAATTGCACTATAAGGACATGCTCTTGCACATTTCCCACATGCAATACATTTGTCCTGCTCAATTACACTTTTTCCATTTACAATATGAATTGCATCCACTGGGCAAACTTCAACACATGGATGCGCTAAACACCCTCTACAAACATCGGAAACAAAATAACTTTTTGTAGGGCAAGAATCACAAGCAAATTTAATTACATTAATTAGAGGTGGTTCATAGTATTTTTCTGGTTTATTCGCTTGTTCTAATCCTTCGGTAATTGGTCTATGCTTATTATTTTTTCTTAAATTTAATCCCATAGCAAGACGAATTCTTTCGCTTACAATTGCTCGTTCCAAAAACGTGCTATCTCTGTATTTTGCAACGTCTCCCTCAATAATCTCATAAGGAATATTTGCAATATTTTCCATATCTCCCGTAAATGCAACTTTACTTACTTCCGTAAACACTTTATGTCGAATATCTGCAAGCACCTTAAAATCTTTGTTCATATGGGCCTCCTTTTATACATTTCTTCTCATTTATTTGCTCCATTATACTATGTTTATCTTCCTCTCACAAGTCATTCGTTGCCCATGCAAACTCTCTCTTACTATTTGTTTCTAAACAAAAATCAGCCTTTTCCTAAGAAAAGACTGATTCGATAAGAGCACTTATAAATTATTTGCAGAGATACTTTTTTCATAGTATTTTAAATCGATATATATTTCCTCTTTAAACGGATTTTTCTTCGTTTTTACAATTTTAAATATCATATAAAACAATGCTCCTATATTAAATACAAAAGCCACCGTACTAATTGTCATCAAAGCAAACGTCGAATATGTTGGAATAACTTTAAAAGAATCTAGGACTTGATAATCCAACGTCAATGAAAACATTGCATAAAATGATAAAATTTGCGCTCTATGTTGTAACCAAGCTCCTTTTTTGAAAAAGAATTCCGAAATCAAAGCAGCTACCAAAATTGAAAATCCTGCATACATAGAACGAATTGAAATACAATTATATACATATGCAAAATTCCACAAAGTATAAGCAATAATATAAATCCATGTCATATCTGGCCATACCATATCTTTGGATTTATCTTTTGATACACGAATGCCTACAAACCCAGTCAAAGTTACAATACATAAAATACCAGAAATCGCATTTAAGATATTCCATGGTCCACCAAGAATAAGGCTTCCTGCTGGATCAACAACTGCCGTTTTATAAGTTATAAACACTTCAAATTCACGATAAATTGCTTCCGCAATATTTAATGATAAAATAGTCCCCGGGAAAATAATAGCGAATTTTCGATCCCCTAGTTTTGTAAAACGAATTAGCATAAACCCATAAACACCAATTAGTGCAGAAACCACTTTTACCCATCCAAACCATGTTTTTCCTGTTGGTGATCCTAAAATTCCATTAAACACTAAGATAGCTAAAACAACTGGCAGTACACAATATACTGCGATGGATCCAATTTTTGATCTTCTTGTTAGTTCGTTTACTAGCACTAATCCGGCAATAAAAATAACCAATGTTAGCAAGCTAGAAACCGTAATTCCGTTATAGAACAGTCCCATACATCCTCCTTTTTGTGTGAAATTCTTTTATTTTTTTGCTTTCATAATTCAAGCAATGGTAACAGATTATTGTTTTTTATAATCCTTTTTAACATGCAATAATTTCTTTAATATTAAATTCTTGACCTGAGATCAATTCATAGTGCTCATTTCCACATTTTGGGCAAATCTTTTTGCAATCTACTACTTTATATACTTCTCCACAAGTACTACAAATTCCATTTGCTGGTAAAATTTCAATTTCTAATTTTGTATCCTCGTAATCCGTTCCATCTACAGCTGCAGGATAACATTCTTCAATGAATCTAGGAATTGCATCGGATAATTGCCCCATTTCCAATATTATTTTTTCCACTCTTGTAATATTGTTTTCCTTTACTGCATTGTCAACAACTTTAATCACTTCATAAACAATTCCTAATTCATGCATACATATACCTCTCTTTATTTGCGTGTTTCTTCAAATGGATTGATTTTATTGATGGTAATTTTCATTTTTCTTGTTAATGCTTTTTTCATAACTGCTTTACCAAGTTCATCAATTTCATATCCTGCTTCTTCATTTACTTTTTCTAATTTGATAGCATCGAATTTACATTTCAAAGTACACTGTCCACATCCAACACATAAATACTCATCTACTTTTGTTGCTCCACATCCCAAACATCTCTTTGTCTCTTTTTGAATCTGCTCTTCAGTAAGGGTTCCTCTCAAATCTTCAAAAGTTGTCTTTGCAATTTTTCCATCAATATGTTTTGTTCTTTGTCTTGGTGAACCATCATATCCTTCTGAGTACGTAAGGTCTTCTTTATCTAGCATCACATATGTTTGTGGATCTCTACCAAAGACTAAGGATTGTCCATGTTGTACAAATCGGTGCAAGGAAACCGCTGCTTCTTTTCCAGCTGCAATAGCATCAATTGCAAGTTTTGGTCCACTTGCTACGTCGCCTCCAGCAAAAATATCATCTACGGTAGATTGTAATGTAGTTGCATCTACTTTGATTGTTTTTCTATTTGTTAATTCAACCTTTTCTCCTTTAAACAATTCTCCATATTGGAAAGTTTGTCCTACAGATAATAATAAATAATCACATGGTACAACTTTAGTTTCCTTTTCATCATAAGAAGGATTAAATCGTCCGGTCTCATCAAATACCGATAAGCAACGTTTGAATTCCACTCCTGTCACTTTACCATTTTCCAAAACCACTCTTACTGGTCCCCAAGAATTGTGAATACCAACTTCTTCCTCTTTTGCTTCTGCTACTTCATCGGTATGTGCAGGCATTAATGCTTCCGATTCCAAACAATAAAGATCCGTACTTGTTACTCCGGAAAGTCGAGCAGATGATCTAGCTACATCAATTGCAACATTTCCACCGCCAATCACAACAACTTTTCCCTTTACTTCAGATTGCTTTCCAAGATTAATATTTCTTAAGAAATCCACTCCATGAATTACTTCTTTCGCATCTTCTCCTTCAATACCAAGAGCTCTTCCTGCTTGTGCGCCGATAGCAACATAGAAGCCTTTAAAACCTTCTTCTCTTAATTGTTGAATCGTTTTATCTTTTCCTATTTCAACTCCAGTTTTGAACGTAACACCCATTTCACGAATCACTTCTATTTCTGCTTCAATTACATCTTTTTCTAATCGATAGGAAGGGATACCAAGTGTTAGCATTCCTCCTAAACGTTCTTCTTTTTCAAATACAGTCACATCGTATCCATCAATTGCTAAATCATATGCACACGTAAGTCCCGTTGGTCCACTTCCAATAATTGCAATCTTTTTATCCTTGTATTGATGTCTAATTCTTGGCATAAATCTAGTGTCATTTTTTAGGTCTTTTTCCGCAATATATTTTTTTATATCATCAATCGCCACCGCTTCATCAATTTTTCCACGTGTACAATTTTCTTCACATAAACTTGGACAAACACGTCCACAAACCGCTGGTAATGGATTATGTTTTTTAATGAGTTCTAACGCTTCCGTATATTTCCCTTGTGAAGCCAATTTTATATATCCTTGTACTGGTATATGTGCTGGACATTTCGTAATACATGGTGCCGTACCGGAATCCATCGTATTTTTACGATTGGTACGATAATCTCTATTTAATTTATCTTCCGTCCATTCCGTATCTCTTGGTGTTAATTTTTGAATGGTTTCATCGATAACATGTGTAGAACATAATTTTTGTCCCAAACGAAGGGCATTTGTAGGACAAGACTCCACACATTCTCCACAAGCCACACATTTTTGCTCGTCTACCACTGCATGATAATTAGAACGCACCATATCATTATTTACAAATTCATTTGCAAGTCTCATAGCATAGCATCCACAACCACAGCAATTACATATTGCATGCGTATGGCCCGGCCCATCTAAGTTTGGAATGGAATGCATTAGTCCATTTTTTTCTGCGTTATCAATAATAGTATACGCTTCTTCTTTTGTAATTTCTCTCGCTCTACCTGTACGAATATAGTATTCTGCTGCATGATCTAATTGAATACACATATCTTCTTTTAAATGCCCACAACCTTCACCCATTGCTTCTCTTGAAGTTCTGCAAGCACAATCAGATACCGAATACGTATGTGCCGCTTCTAAAAAGGTAGATACTTCCTCATAAGATGCTTTTTTTGAATTTCCATCAATTGCACTTTGAATCGGTAGCACACGCATTGGTCCTCCACCGATTGGCATAATCCCAGCCGCCATAGGACCTTTCTTTTTCCCATAATAGTAAAAAGCATCTCCAATTTCAGGATGTTTTTCTACTAATTCTTTATTATTCACTACCATTTCCATATGCCCTGGTACATAAATTTCTTGCCAATACATATCTACACCATCAATATTATTTACAAAAGCTGCACCTACCCAAGCAATATACTCTAACGCTTCCGTTACAACATCCAGCGGTTTGCCACAAGCAATAGCCACTTCCTTTGCCGTCATTTTTTCTCTAAACTTCAACATTGTAGCTATTTCAGCCTGTTCATCGGTAAATGTCACATCAAAGATGCAATATTCTGGTCCAAAAGGAATACATTCTCTTCCACTTCCTTCTTTTACTCTTCCTATTTTATTTGCAAGATCAAGTATAATTTGTCGATATTCTCTTCCTTTTACATCTCCCCAAGTCAAAGCAAAATCATATCTTGAAGATTGATTAAAATCCGTTGTTTCCATATTTCTTTTTGCCATTTTCTAGCCCTCTTTTCTTATTTGTTCTCTAATCCAATTTGCCCATGCGTCAATACCTTCTCCTGTTTTTGCGGAGATTGGATAAATAATAATATTTTTGTTTAACTTTCTAACTCGCTCTTCTAATATATCTAAATCAAAATCAAAATTGTCCATGCAATCCATTTTGCTTACAACCAAAACATCGACTTTTCCAAATATTTTTGGATATTTCAGTGGTTTATCATCCCCTTCTGGGACACTAAGTATTGCTACATTTTTCATTGCTCCCGTGTCATATCCCGCTGGACATATGAGATTCCCTATATTTTCTAAAAATACTAAATCAAGTTCATCCACACCCAATTCATCAAGTCCTTGTTTGGTCATTGTTGCATCTAAGTGACACATTCCACCTGTATGAAGTTGAATTGCTTTTGCTCCTGCTTTTTGCACAGTTCTTGCATCCACATCCGAATCAACGTCGGCTTCCATTACCCCAATTTTAAATTCCTCTTTTAAAGCCTTTATCATGCTGACAAGTGCCGTGGTTTTTCCACTTCCTGGTGATGACATAATATTAATCAAAAATGTTTCTTTTTCCTTTAACTCATCCCTTGTCACTTGAGCAACTTTTGCGTTGTCCTCATGAATGTTTTTTTGAATTTTAAAAATTTTTAATTCATCCATTCTAATCCTCCATATTTTTTAATTCCATCCAAAAATAAAGTCTTCGCGTTTATATAAAACGATTATAGCAAATTGATAAAAGCTTAACAATGCGCTAATTTTTTGTCCATTTTACTTTCTTTTACTTTTGCTTTCTGTTTACACTTATAAAGGTCTTCTATCACCTTTGTTTTCGTTTTCTATTCGCTTTTTTTTACAAAAAAAATTGTAAACACATTTGCAAAGTAAAATTTTCTTTTTTCTCTTTGAAAATGCCTCATTTTCTTTCTTTTTTAGGTTGCTTATAGCCTTATCAAATGATAAACTTAAGGAAATGATTCACTTAAAATAAATACAAGGAGCCTTATGCAAAAAGACCTCAAATTTACAATCCTTTCCGAGGGGCAAGAAAAAGGAGTAAGTATTACATGCAAAAAATATAATATTTCACGTACCATTTACTATCGGTGGTTAGATCGCTATCGTTCTTTTGGTCTTGCCGGCCTTGAGGATATTAAGAAATCTTTTGTCCCTAAGAATAAAACAAGCCCTCAAATTGAACAAACTGTGCTTTCCCTTATCCGAAAATATCCTACCTATGGACCTAAATCCATTAAATATTTTCTTGAGGAAATGAACTATAACATTAGTGAATCTGCTGTTTTTAATATTATGAAACGAAACAACTTAACCAATAAGGAAAATCGACTTCGTTTCTCTAGAAAAATTATACCTGCGGATATTCCTCTTCTTCCATCTTTAACCAATCTTACGAGTGGAGAATGTTGGTTGTTTTGGATTACAGATTGTGGATATTTTTCTCCTCATGGGACACTTTACTCGTATACATTAATGGATGTAACAAGTAAAATTGCTTGCTCAAGAATTTATCAAACCATTTCTTATTCTAATTTTGAAGATTTGCTTACTGCCGTTGCCCTACCGATTGCACAGTCCTTAAGTTTAAATCCAGATTACCTTTGTTTTTTTCGTGATTCAAAATTAATCAAACCCTCCGCTTCTACTTTTCTACCAAATCTAAATGATACCTTAAGCGAACGTGGTTTTGAAATGGACATTCATCTTATTGAAATAAATCACTCTATGAATGAATTTATTTCTCTTCGTGCAGAATACACAAAAGAATGTATCTCTTTCATTCTTACTTTGATTCATAAAAACAAAACGTTAACAGAGATAAAAACATATTTACAACAATATATTCGAACCTATAACTTAAATCACACCTTTTTATATGGTTCGGATTTTTACTCACCAGTTGCTTACCATAATAAATTTACGAATTCGAAACCAATTCTACCTATTTGGGCTTATCTTGATCGTCCCTATTGAGGAGTGTCATATGAAAATCGCAATATTGGGTGCAGGTTTTAGTGGATTACTTGCTGCATACTTACTCGAAAAAGAAGGGATAAAAGTTTCCCTATTTGAAAAAGAAGAATACTTAGGTGGTCATTGTAGAACTCTTGTAGGCAAAAATGACAGTACCGAATTGGGTACCTCTGTCTTTTTTTCCAAGACCATAAAAGAACTTTTAATTGATTTGCAAATTGAATATACGGAACGCCTTGTTTATCGTAATTTTTTAGATGAAAATTTTCATAGCATCGAATATATTTCTAAAGAGAATATTTCTTTATTAATGGAGGAATTAAGTCAATTAGAGCACATTCTAGAAAAGTATCCTTCTCTTTATGCGTCAGTAAACTATGGATACATTCCTAAAGATTTACTAGTCCCTTTAAGTAGCTTTCTAATCGACCACTCCCTTCCCACTGTTTATCGCGTAATCATTCCACTTTTATCTTCCTTTGGATTTGGTAACATGGAAAACGTACAAGCATACTATGCTTTAAAAGTGTTTGATAAAGAAACTTTGCGTACCTTTATTCAAGGAGAAAAACTTCTTTTTACAAAAAAAGGAACTTCCGAATTAATTCATATTCTAAGCAAACAAATTTCTGATATTCGACTTAATCAAGAAGTAATTCATGTAGAGCAAAAAGGAACGCAAGTTATTGTCGAAACAGCTTATGTTTCTGAACTTTTTGACAAAGTATTAATAACTGCAAAAATGTCTCCTACTATGGTGAAAGATTTACAAATTTCCCATTTTTTTGAGAACATCGAAACGAATTCCTTTTTTACTTGTGCCTTTGAAGTAAACAATAAGCGTCTTGCAACTACTTATTTTAATGGAAATCTTGGTTATTCCGAAAAATTACAATTTTTCCATACTTCTAGGCAAAACCACAAAACAATATTGATTTCTTATACCTATGGTATGTTAAACCATAAACTAATTGATTCCATTGCTTCCGATCTAACCTCTGCAGGAGTTGAAATCAATCATTTTATCACCGCAAAGCAATGGGAAATTTTCCCTCATGTACAAAAAGAAAGCCTAACCGAACAATTCTATCAAGAATTGCTTGTTAGGCATGCAAACCAATCGATTTATATTGGTGGTTCTTTAATTTCAAAACCAGAATTAGGAAATCTTTATCTTTCTATTTGTGAAACTGTCAAAAAAATTCTAACGTAACGATTCAAATGAGGAATTGATCAAAATCTTCTTCTAATATCTTTTGAAACCATTCCTCTTTTTTCGTTTGAATTTTCAAGAATAAGAATCCATATATGGAGTGGGTGTGATAATCTACTTCTCTTATTTTTAAAATTTCTTGATACTTCTCTTGCAAACGTTCATACGCAAACATACGCTTATCTTGTAAGATATTTTTTTTCTTATCCATAATAACCATAGCATACGTTACATCTTTTTCTTTTAATATTTTTTCCCAATTTGGTTTTTCATTTCGAAAAAAATATTCATAAGTATTCAATCCATAGGAATAATAAGCGATATCCGTAGTACACCATCCCGCAAATCTTAACGGATTCATTTCAATCGGAATCATTATTTCTCCATCTATTCTCACTTCAAAATGAAATGGAAAATTCGTAATCTTCGAATTCCTATTCACTTTATTTAACATAGCTTCTAGTGGCTGTAAATAGGTGTTAATAATGTTAGGACTTGTAACATATAATCGATCCGAAACATCATTTTGGGTAGCAAATATATGTTTCAAAATATTCAAAATAACTACATTGCCCTTTTCATCATAATATCCATCCACGGCATATTCTTCCCCGTTAATATATTCTTCAATAATGTATTCCGAATGACTAATCACCTCTTCATTAAATGGATTCTTTTCTTTCTTTACCAGCTCTTGAATTTCTTCAAGCGCACGTATCCAATCTTCTTTCATATGAATTGTATATACGCCCAAACTAAAAAACCCTTGATTTGGTTTCAAAATTACTGGTAATTTAATACTTTGCATATCAAAAGTCAATAAGTTTTCGTACGTCATTGTTTTATAATAAAAGTCTGGATAAAGATCTTTTATAATTGAACGAAATTCTGCTTTGTTTTTAAACATACGAATTGCCTTCGTTTTGTTATCCTTTGGTAGTTCTTTATAAATAAAGTCCAATGAATTTTCTGAATTTGTATATAGTTTGCTTTTTTCCTTATACCTTTTTTTAAATGTTTCCGCACTTACGCAATTCAGAGAATACCTCCCCTGATACTGTTTTGCAATTTTATTTAGTAATACTGGAACTTGCAACGTCTGGGCAGTTTCTAATAGCACATCCGATACATATGGTTTTTCTAAAATAATCATAATTTCTCCTTACCGTTTTTCAGGTTTTGCAAAATAGTAACCTTATATTATAAAACAATTTAATTTTTTCAGTGCATCACACTATGTTTTCGTTTCAATTTAATCAATAATTTCCATCTTATGTTAATGACTAATTGAAATTGCATTAACTGGGCAAACTTCATGACAACAATAACACCGAATACATAAAGCTTCATTAATTAAAACCTTTTTTCCTTCTAATGTTAATGCTTTCGCCGGACATATATGAATACATTTTTTACATTGAATACATTTTTTTTCTTGAAACTCAGGAGCTGGTCGATTTAAATACTCTTTTTCTTCACCAGAAATATTTTGTGCAGTATTATCTCCAATTCGATTATAGTCGGTTATTATTATTGTTTTTGCATGAATAAGTGAATATGTCACATCTTCAACGGTGTTTAAATTTGCCATTTTATTTTCAAATGCACATTGAAGAATCGGCATTTTCATTGGATCATATCCCATAATTGTCGCTTGTGCGATATCTACTGCAAATGGATTATCTCCCGCAATAATTTTACCGACTCTCCTAGGTGTTCCATTTGCTGGTCCTGCGCCTTCCATTCCGATTACTGCATCCATAATTGTATAGCCAACTTTTGCATGAGTCATCAATCCACAAATCATTTTTGCAAAAGACCCTCTAGACGGATGTCGAAGATGTTGTGCACTTTTTTTGGTGCTTGGCATCAATCCAAACATATTCTTTACAGACCCTGTTGCATACATAAATTCATGTGTTTTAAATTTTGAAAGGCTAATACTTAAATCCACTTTATCAATAATACTTGCTATTTTTACGTTATGTTCAACTAATGGAAGCATTTTAACAATAGGTTTTATTGTAAAGTCAACCCATTCCACTCCTTCCTCTTCACATATTTGTTGGATTCCACATTTTTTGGGTTTGAAAGCACCACTTTGCAATCCCGGGGAATCTCCTACATAGATCTTTGCCGCTCCTTTTTCTTTTACTAATTGAATCGCGGCTCTTACGATCGCAGGATTCGTGGTAATACTTTTTTCAGGAGATGAATCTGATAAAATATTAGGCTTAAGCAACACCTTTTTCCCTTGCACATCCGGAAAATCGGAATGTTCTACTGCAAGTTTTATTGCATTTTTCACTTCTTCATATTCATAAGTTTTACATTCTACAATACTTACTTTACTCATTTTTTAACCTCGCTACTTTCTAACCAAACATTGCTTTTCTTTTATACTATCGCATTCCCATTTGATTATCAACTGCTTATTTTTTCAAAAAAAAATCCTCAGCATTGTCATACTGAGGACGGTCTTATTTTTCATCTACTTTTAATTTTTGATTTTCCTGATAATTTTCAATAGCTGCTTTTACCGCTTGCTCCGCAAGCACCGAACAATGAATTTTATTTTCAGGTAATCCATCTAATTGCTCTACAACCGCTTTATTCGTTAATTTCAATGCTTCTGCAATACTTTTTCCTTTTATCATTTCTGTTGCAATGGAACTTGTTGCTACTGCAGAACCACATCCAAATGTTTCAAATTTAACATCTTCTACTACATCATCTTTTATTTTTAGGTACATACGCATAATATCTCCACATTTTGCATTTCCCACTTCACCAATTCCATTCGCATCCTTCAATTCTCCCATATTTCTTGGGTTTCTAAAATGATCCATTACTTTTTCACTATATAACATAATTTTTCTTCCCTTCTTTTAAATCTCTCCATACAGGAGACATTTTTCTTAAATAGGTAACAACCTCGTTTACAGAATCTGCAATATAATCCATTTCTTCCATGGTATTGCTTGGACTTAATGAAATTCTTAAAGAACCATGTGCAACTTCATGTGGCAGTCCTAACGCTAAGAGAACATGGCTTGGATCAAGAGATCCCGAAGTACAAGCCGAACCAGAAGATACTGCAATTCCTTTGTCATTCAATAATAATAACAAAGACTCTCCTTCAATTCCCTCAAAGCACACATTCAATGTTCCTGCAACTCTTTTCTTTAAATCTCCATTTATTTTCGAATGTGGAATTTTAGATAATTTTTCTTCTAAGCGATCTCGAAGCTCTTTTATGTGTTTTTCTTTCTCTTCAAACTCTTGAAGTGCAATATCCAAAGCCAAGGCCATTCCCATAATTGCCGGAACATTCTCGGTCCCTGCACGTTTTCCTTTTTCCTGTGCACCACCTTCAATTAGACTTTCCACACGAATTCCTTTTCGAACCAAAAGAGCACCTACTCCTTTGGGCCCATGAAATTTATGTGCAGAGATAGAAAGCATGTCAATATTACTGTCCTGCATATGAACTTTCATATGCGCGACTGCTTGTACCGCATCCGTATGAAACAATACTTCTTTTTCTCTGCATAGTTTACCAATTTCTGCAATTGGTTGAATTGTTCCAATTTCATTATTTACATACATAATCGTTACAAGAACGGTGTCCTCTCTTATCGCTTTCTTTAAATCCTCGATTCGTATAATGCCATTCTCATATACCGGAAGATAAGTAATCTCAAATCCTCTTTTCCGCAATTTTTCTAATGTGTGTAAAATTGCGTGATGTTCAAATGCTGTTGACACAATATGTTTTTTCCCTGATTTTTCACCAATTGCAGCTGCCGTTAATAATGCTTGATTATCCGCCTCACTTCCGCCTGATGTAAAATACACCTCCGAAGGATTGCTACCTAAATGCTGTGCAATTCTTTCTCTAGCCGTCTCAAGCAGTTCCTTAGATCGTTGACCAATGGTATATAAACTAGAAGGATTTCCATATACATTTTTCATATAAAATACCATTTCATCGATAACTCTGCTATCCATTTCAGTCGTAGCCGCATTATCTGCATAAATTCTCATTTTGTTCCCTCCATTCCTACCTTTTTAGTAGGTATTCCAATTATTTTTTTATCGCATGTTTTAATGCGATAAATGATAGTCATTATATATCTATATTTCCTGTTTTCAAATCATACAAGGTAATATGATCTAAATAGTTGTTCACCGATTGTCCTAATCCCTTCCAAAGCTTTTGTGTAAGACAGTATCTTTCTCTTTCACATTCTTTCTCCGAACCATTAATGCAATCACAATCAACTGGTACCAATCCTTCATCCGTCGTTCTCAAAATTTCTCCAATCGTATAATTTTGAGGAATTTTATTCAAACGATATCCTCCATTTTTGCCTCGCATACTGTCCAACAGTTTATCTTTTTGTAATAACGATACAATGATTTCAAGATATTTCAAAGATATCTTCTGATTCTCTGAAATCTTTTTAAGTGATACATATTCCCCATCTTCTGCTTCCATTAGTTCAATCATCACTCGCAAAGCATATCTTCCTTTTGTAGATATTAACATGACTTTACCTCATTTCAGATTCTATATCTTTTAGGGTCTTATTTTCTCTTACATGGTAATTTTATCATTCAATTCCTACTAAGTCAATAGGTATTGAATGATTTTTTGTTTCTTCCATTGTATCAGAATATTTTTGCTTTTACGAATTTATTTTTTTAATATTCTCATTGCATTTAATACCGCTAATACTGTAACACCAACGTCTGCAAAAATTGCTTCATACATTGTTGCTATTCCAAATGCACCCATACTTAAAAAGAACACCTTTATTCCCAATGCAAATATAATATTTTCCATTACAATTTTTTTTGTTGTTTTTGCAATCTTTATTGCTTCTAAAATCTTTGTTGGGTCATCAGTCATTAGCACTATATCTGCTGCTTCTATTGCCGCATCCGACCCTAATGCTCCCATTGCAACTCCTATGTTTGAGCGCATAAGCACAGGTGCATCATTCATTCCATCCCCTACAAATAATACCTTATTTCCATTTTGTATCTGTTTCTCTACCTGTGTAAGTTTATCTTGAGGCATTAATTGACTATAATAATGATCTATTCCTATTTCCTGTGCTACTTTTAATGCAATATTATCCTGGTCTCCGGTGAGCATAATCGTTTTATTTGAACCATTTTCTTTTAATGAAGTAATTAATTTTTTTACTCCTGCTTTCAATTCATCTTCAATATATATCACCCCTACGTAGTTTCCTCCCAAAGCCACATGAATTGATGTTCCTATATGTTCAGAACGCTCCACTGGAATCTCATAATGACGTAATAATCTTTCATTTCCTACAAGTAGTTGTTTCTCTAAATAATTTCCGCGCATTCCTTCCCCAAAAATTTCTTCTAAATCCGTTATTTCTAATTGAACGGTTTCTTTTCCATATGCTTTTTGTATTGACTTAGCAATTGGATGCGTCGAAAATTGTTCCACTGCAGCTGCTAATCTCAACGTATCTTCACCAATCACCTCTTTTACACGGAAATTTCCTTTTGTTAAAGTGCCAGTCTTGTCGAATACAAACGTATTTATTTTATTTAATTCTTCTAAATAATTTCCTCCCTTTATTAATATCCCTTTTCGGCTTGCTTTTCCTAACCCTGCAAAATAACTCAATGGTACGCTTAATACAAGTGCACACGGGCAACTGATTACAAGAAAAATCAATGCTCTCGATATCCATTCTCGAAAACTTCCCACCCCAATCATTGGTGGAACGATAGCAAGTAACACTGCAGAAACAACTACAATTGGTGTATATATTTTTGCAAATCTTGTAATAAACTGCTCCGTTTTTGCTTTTTTGCTCGTTGCATTTTCTACTAATTCAAGTATTTTTGCTACCGTAGAATTTTCATATGTTTTCAAAACTTTCACATGAAGAATGCGGTCAATATTTAACATCCCGGATAATACTTCATCTCCCGTTTTCTTCTCTTTTGGTAAACTTTCTCCTGTCAATGCAGATAAATCAAGATAGGAATGTCCTTCTAATATAATTCCATCTACCGGTATTTTTTCTCCCGCTTTTACTATAATCACATCCCCGATATGCAAAGATTCAGGAGAAACTATTTTTACAATTCCATTCTCTACGATATTCGCATGATCCGCTTTTATACTTAGTAACTCCTGAATACTATTTCTACTATGATCTACTGCATAATCTTGAAATATTTCTCCAATTTTATAAAAGAACATCACCATGACCGCTTCCATAATTTCACCAATGAAAATAGCGCCTAATGTTGCAATGGTCATCAAAAAATATTCGTCAAAAAATTGTTTCTTTTTTATGTTTTTTAATGCACGAAATATGACATCTTTTCCTACCAAAAGATAACCCAAAAGATAACTAGCAAATGTGATTTCTTTTGAAAACTCAAATAAAAAAACCACACCTATTAGAAGCATTCCTAAAAACATCCATCGATTATTCAAGCATATTTTTTTGATAACCTCCGATTTTTTTTGTGTTAAATTTTCCTTTTTTTCATCAAACTCAACCTGAATCCCTTCTTCTATTTTGTCTACTATTTCTTGTATTTTTTTTTTCGTTTCCTCTTTTGATAATCCACTTTTGACTTGTACTTTTTTTGTTGCAAAACTAAATCGCACTTTTTCAAAATCTTTTTTCTTTTTAATATTTTCTTCGATTTTTGTTGCGCATGACGCACAACACATTCCGTCCAATACAAAACTATAGGAAATATTTTCATTCATCATTTCTTCAACTCGCTTTCCATTTATAAATCAAAAGAACTATTTTTGTGTTTTACATGCACGTAACATACATCAAGAACTTGATCGATATGTTCATCATCTAACGCATAATAGATCATTTTCCCTTCTCTTCTACTTTGAACAATTCTGTTTTTCTTTAACAAACTTAATTGATGAGACACTCCAGATTGCGAAATTTCCATTAAAGCCGATAGATCTCCCACACACAATTCCTTAATTCTAAGTGCCATAACGATTTTCAATCTGGAAGGATCGCCTAACAATTTGAATATTTCTGCCATATCAACAATTGCCAAATCTTCAGTTAATTCATTTCTTACCTTTTTGACATTTTCTATATTTACACAACAATTCTTTTCCATGATTATTTCTTCCTCCCTTTAACATTTGTTCATATGTTCACTCGTTCATATGATTAGTATATCTATCCTTTTTTCTTGTGTCAAGTATTTTTTCAATAAAAAAAGTTTAACTCCACTTTTTTAAGTGAAATCAAACTTTATTATTTACTGTATCATCTTTTCATGACTTTATTTTCTTATTATATTTTTATACATTCATAAAACGAATTTTACCATCAACAAAACGGTCAATTATTGCGAGCGATTCTACACGATATCCTTTTGCGCGTAATTTTTCTCCACCTTCTTGAAATCCCTTTTCAATTACAATTCCAATGCCTTCTACGGTAGCTCCCGCTTGTTCTACAATATCTAACAATCCCTCTACCGCTTTCCCATTTGCAAGAAAATCATCTAATATTAAAACATGATCCTCTTTTGATAGGTATCGCTTTGATACCATAACATCATAGGTTATATTCCTCGTAAACGAGTGCACTTTGCTAGAATATATGCTTTTATCAAGATTTCTTGATTGTGTTTTTTTTGCAAAAACAACTGGCACCTCAAATTCTAATGCCGCAACCGTGGCAATTGCAATTCCTGATGCTTCAATTGTTAATAGCTTTGTTATTTTTTTACTCGGAAAACGTTTCCGGAATTCATATCCCATCTCACGAAATAATTTTGCATCAATCTGATGATTTAAAAACGAATCCACTTTTAGTATTTCTTCTCCAACCGTTCTACCTTCTTCTAAAATTCTTTGCTTTAAAAGCTCCATATGATTTCCATCCCTTTTTTTACTTTAGCAAACACTTTAAGTTTATCGATCCTCTCTGAAATAAGACAATCCTAGACTCTTAGGTGGTTGATTTTCCATTTTATCTCTTTTGCTTGTAATAATTAATACTATAATGGTAACTAAATAAGGTAACATTTTAAATAATTCCTGTGTGGAACGAGTAAGCCCTGGTAAATATATATATAAAATATAAAGACTTCCAAACAGAAACGAACCCCAAATGGCATTCAATGGTTTCCATAAAGAAAGAATTACCAATGCAATTGCAAGCCAACCACGATCTCCAAACCCGTTATTTGTCCAGGTTCCTCCTAGATAATCCATAACAAAATACAATCCTCCAAGACCTGCAATTGCAGCTCCTACTAACGTAGATATATATTTATATCTAGAAACATGAATTCCTGCCGTGTCGGCTGTCGCTGGATCTTCTCCAACCGCTCTTAAATTCAGCCCTTTTCTTGTTTTCATTATATAATAATTGAGAAAAATAGCAATTGCCACTGATAAATACGTTAAAAATCCATAGCTAAATACTAAATCTCCAACTATCGGTATATCTGACAAAAATGGAATGCTTGCTTTATATGCAGAAGCAGTTGTTTTTACAGAGATTTGTCCTACTCCTCCTGCGAGTTTTGAAATGGATCCGCCAAAGAAATTACCAAATCCTACGCCAAATGTGGTAAGTGCCAATCCTACTACATTTTGATTCGCACGTAATGTAATGGTTAAAAAACTAAAAATAAATCCGCCTAGAACAGATACTACCATGGCTGCAAGCAAGGATAACACCAAACCAATCATTTTATTTGGAGTTTCTACTGCGTTTTCATAAAAAAACGCTCCCATTAATCCACCAATTCCACCCATATACATAATCCCTGGGATTCCTAAGTTTAGATTTCCAGACCGTTCCGTTATAATCTCTCCCGATGCTCCAAAAAGAATACTCACGCCTTGGCCAACTGCATTTTGAATTAAGGTAAGTAACAACTGCATTTATTGCACCTCCTTTTTTAAAAAGTAAAAATCTATTTTATAAGTAATAAAAAATTCGCTTCCAATTAAAAAGAACAAAATAATTCCAGTTATGATATCGGAAGCATTCTCATTTAACCCAAACTGTGATGCTACTTGAATGGATCCCTGTTGCATAAATACCAAAAACGCAGACACAAGAATCATTACAAATGGATTAAACTTTGACATCCAAGCAACAATAATTGCCGTAAATCCACGCCCTCCTCCTGTGCTTGTTGAAATCGTATGACTGGCACCACTAACAATAATTGCACCAGCCAATCCACATAATGCTCCAGAAAGCATCATGGTTCTTAAAATCACTTTCTTTACATTTATTCCTGCATACATTGCCGTGTTTGCACTTTCTCCAACAACTGCAATTTCATAACCATGTTTACTATATTTCATATATATATACATTCCAAATGTGACAAGCAATACTATTACTACATTCCAACCATATCTTTGTCCAAACAATTCCGGAAACCATCCAGCCTGGCTACTCATATTGATTATACCTACTGTATTGGATCCTGTTGGATTTTCCCAAAATACAATCAAAAAATTCACCAATTGTATTGCAACATAATTCATCATTAATGTAAATAACGTTTCATTTGTGTTGAAATAAGATTTAAAAAGAGCTGGAATCAATCCCCATATCAAACCTGCTAAAATACTAGTAACAAAAATCAAAAGCATAACAAGCCATCCTGGCAATTTATCTCCAAAATGTATCATAATTGCTGCCGTTGCAATGCCGCCTAGTAATACCTGTCCTTCTGCTCCAATATTCCAAAACCGCATTTTGAATGCAGGCACCAAAGCAATTGCAATCAACAATAATATAATACACTCTCGAATCGTTACCCAGATTCTTCTTTCAGAACCAAACGCTCCTTCAAAAATACTTTTATAAACATTAATTGGGTTATCACCCGTAATTGACATAATCACAATCGCACAAACAATTAAAGATAGAAGCACTGCAATAAAACGAATAAATACAGTTTTTTGTTTCGTAATTTGTCCACGTTTATGTACACGAACTTTGAGAAAACTACTCATTTTCATGCCCCCCTTTTTTTGTACTAGTCATTAATAATCCTAATTCTTCTTTGGTTGTTGACCTCGCATCTACAATTCCTGTCACTTGTCCTCGACACATTACTAAAATACGATCACATAAATCAATGAGTACATCCAGATCCTCACCTACACACATTACAGCTGCTCCATTATCTTTTTGTTCATTTAACAAATTATAAATGGTATAAGAGGAATTTATGTCCAACCCTCTTACCGGATACGCAACCATGAGTACATTAGGTTGTGAGGCAATCTCACGTCCAACTAAGATCTTTTGCACATTCCCGCCAGATAATCTGCTGATTGGAGTGGAAATATTAGGTGTGACAACATCTAGTTTTTTTACTACTTCATTTGCTAGTTTTTTAGGACCTTTACGATCTGCAATAAAATTTGTGCCATTTCTATAACTTCTTAACATCATATTTTCCACCAAATCCATAGAACTTACTAATCCCATTCCTAATCGGTCTTCTGGAACAAAAGAAAAACTGATTTTAAGTTCTCTGATTGAATTCGCATCCATATTCGATATTTTTTCTGTTTTTCCTTCTGGTGAATGATAAATGATTTCTCCATTTTCAATATCGTAAAGTCCAGCGATTGCTTCTAACAGCTCTCGTTGTCCACTTCCTGCAATTCCAGCAATTCCTAATATTTCGTTACTATTTACCGTAAACGAAACATCATCAATCACTTTGATTCCTTCGCGATTTTTACAATGCAATCCCCAAATTTCCAATCGTTTTTTTGGCTCTTTTGGTTGTGTACGTCTAATATCTAAGTTGATTTTTTCTCCAACCATCATTTCCGTTAATTTATCAATCGTTGCATCTGAAGTATCTATTGTTCCAATATATTTTCCTTTTCGAAGCACGGATACTCTATCTGATATTGCTAATACTTCATTTAACTTATGCGTAATAATAATGATTGATTTTCCGGCATCCCTCATATTTCTAAGTACTTCAAATAATTTTTCAATTTCTTGAGGAGTTAATACCGCGGTGGGTTCATCTAATATTAAAATTTCTGCACCTCTATATAATACCTTGATTATTTCTACTGTCTGTTTTTGCGATACAGACATATCATAAATCTTTTGTGTTGGATCCAAATCAAATCCGTATTTATCTACTAAATTTTTGACATCCTCATTAACCTTGTTAATATCAAGTCTTAAAGTGCCTTTTAGACCAAGAATTATATTTTCAGCTGCTGTAAGCACATTAATCAATTTAAAATGTTGGTGTATCATACCAATCCCTAAATTGAAGGAATCGTTGGGAGAACAAATGGAAACCTCTTTTTCATTCACAAAAATATGCCCTTCATCCGGAAAATAAATTCCTGAGAGCATATTCATTAATGTAGTTTTCCCACTACCATTTTCACCAAGTATGGAAAGAATTTCCCCTTTTCTTAGTGATAGATTCACTTGATCATTAGCAATTACTTCGCCAAAGTGTTTGGATACATTTTTTAGTTCTATTGCTAATTTTTCTTTCATAAAACCTCCAATAAAAAAACAATATGCGGAACCTTATAAAAAGTTCCGCATATAGGATTTTATATAATCAAATTTAGTTTGTTAATTCTAAAATTCCATCAATTCTCAAATCAAAAGCTGGTGCAGATTGTAATTCTGATTCATGAAAATATCCGTCCGAAACATAAGCTTCATATTTTGCGAAATCTCCACCTTCTGCAATTAAATCTTCAATAGAAGATCCACCTACTGTAAATGTAGCCGTATCAAATACATGTAATGTTCCTGCTTTTAATTCCGCTTCGATATTTGCTACAACATCTGCTGTACCTTCTGCAACTGCTACATCATTAAGTGCTGAAATGGCTACTGCACCATCAACATATCCTTTACACCAATCTGTTGCAATTTCTGTTCCATTCATTGCTGCTTCTACAGCATATGTATAATATGGTCCCCAGTTAATGGTTGCTGACGTTAATGCTGTATTTGGTGCAACTGAAGTCATGTCTACATTATATCCTACAGCGTATACTCCACTTTCTTCACATGCGGTTGGAGCACCAGTTGTATCAGCATGTTGGCTAATCAATACGGCACCGTCTGCAATTAATGCACTTGCAACTTCATTTTCTGTTGCCATATCAGCCCAGCTATTTGTATATTGTACTTCCATTGTTACTTCAGGAACAATACTTTTTGCTCCTAAGAAAAAGGAAGTAAATCCTGAAACAACTTCTGCATATGGGAATGCACCTACATAACCCATTTTTGCTTCTTCTGCTGTTATTTCTCCATTATCTATCATTTCTTTAAGTTTTAATCCAGCTACGACACCCGATACATATCTTGATTCGTATACTGCGGTAAAGTAATTGTGAAAATTATCCATGCCAGCACTTGCTGCTTGATATCCAGTTGCATGGCAAAACTGAACTTCTGGAAATTCTACTGCGGCTTGCATTAAGTATGATTCATGTCCAAAACTATTTGCAAAAATTATGTCGCATCCTTGTTCCGCTAAATCCACAGCTGCATCATAACAACTTTCATCTTCTGGAATTGTTGTTTGTTCGATCACTTGGTCTGCTGTCAACCCAAGGGTTTCCATCATTTGGTCAATCCCCTTCATGTGAGCTTCGGTATAACCCTCATTCTCATCCCCTACGTAAATCACACCAACTTTAATATCACTTGTTGCTTCGGTTTCTGTTACTTCTTCCGTATTCACATTTACATCTGCAACGTTGTTTCCACAACCAACAAGCATACTTGTTGTTAATACTGCTACCAACATAAGACTTAAAAACTTTTTCAAAATCATATCCTCCTTATAGTAAATAGATGTCCTGCATAAGTGACTATCACTTATGGTTTATATCAAAGTTAAAATCAAAAAGTTGTATGCTAAAAAAACATACAACCCGCCATTGGGCAACTAAAATTAACTTGAATATTACTCGTAATTATTACTGGATATTTCATTCACTTACAATACAGTATTATATCACAAATTTTTATAAATTTTACTTTTTTTTAATATTTGGTAATTCCTTATAGAAAAGGTAAATTTTTACTGCATTATATGTAAAGAATCATGAAAAAAAGTCTTTGTAATTCATAACTATTTTCCCTTATATATTTAATTTGAGATATGAGCATATAATTGTATATATACAAACTACTTTTACTTATTATATAAATATATAATCTTTGATGCATTTAATCTTTTAAAATGTTTACTTCGATTTCGAATTTTTGACATACCAAAAAACCATTCCGAAAACATTTCCCAGAGCATGACCCATCCTCCTATAAACAACCCTTCGGAGAATAATTTAACCATGACAGAGTCTGAAATATATCCTTCCACATATGTTCCTGCCAATAATAGAATCCCACCAATTATAGTAAAAGTAATCATATCTCTTACAATCCGTATTTTACTTCTTCTTAGCTTTCGTATTTGATATGCAAAAAAATGACGCATTCCAATAATACTTCTTTCTTCCCTACTTTGATCGATTTCCTGATTTAAAATATAAAAATGAATGATAATTTGATATTTGATTGGAATTTCATAGGAACAACTTATTAAATATTCTGTTAAGTCTTCATCTAAATCCCTATTTACAAAAGGAGAAAAATCCCATTCACTATATGCGTCTCGATAATCTTCCAACTGCACTTCGATTAAAAATGCATGCATTTTTTCATCATATTTATATAATTTTCTTAATTCACTTTTTTTCATCTTCCCTCTTTCTTTGCATCGCAATTGATGCACATTCATCCCCCATAGATAATACAAAATTCACACTTTCTTGCTCGAATCCTTTCCTTATATTATATTCTTATTTGACTTTTTTTTAAATCTTTTTTTGCGTTTTACTAGGTTTTCATTTCCATTCAAATAAAGAGAGTTGCAATTTTGCAACTCTCTTTTTCGCTTGTTCTTATAGATAACGAATCATTTCTTCTAAACTTTCATAGATCGCATCTGGTTTTATCGAAGATGCTTCTACATCTTCTAATTTTGTTTCTCCTGTTAAAACCAATATTCCCATCGCACCATTTTTTACGCCAGTTGCTACATCGGTATATATTCGATCTCCAACAAATGCAATCTCCTCTTTCGCAAATCCCGTTTTACGTAATACCAAATCCATGGTTTCTGGATATGGTTTCCCAAGAAATTTCGGTTTCACTCCTGTGGATGTTGTAATTAAGTTACAAATCGATCCACAATCTGGAATAAATCCATTTTCAATTGGACAATTAATATCCAAATGTGTTGCAAGAAATTCTGCTCCGTTCCGAATATAAGTACATGCTTTCTCTAGTTTTTCATAAGTTAACGTGGTATCAAACCCAATTACTACAATATCCGGTTCTTCTTTCACAAGTATTATTCCTGCTTGTTCAAACGATTCCTGTAAAGAAGGAGTCCCCACTAAATATATTTTTTTTCCAGAGCGATTTGTTTTCAAAAATTCAATCGTCACATCCCCTGAAGTCCATATCTTATTTCTATCTATAATGCAATCCATGGTAGCTAATTTATCAATATATTTACTCGGAGATTTGGAGGAATTATTTGTAAAAAACACAAAATCTTTTCCAACATCGTGTACCCTTTCTAAGAATTCATTTGCACCCTTTAATCGGTTTTTTCCTAAATAATAGGTTCCATCCATATCTAACACAAATAATTTTATTCCTTTTAATGCAGTTTCTTTTGCCACCGTTTTCCTCCTCGTAATAAAAGCTTTTATTGTTTTATCTTGAAAATTATGGTCTCATTTTTTTCAATCCAAAAATAGAATTTCACTTCCTTATTTTCTATATAAAATTCTATATTTTCTCCAGCCATCAAATTTTCAATTTGTCGAATGGGTGTATCTACTCGTATCGTTGTTTCACATAATTTTTTACCATTCATCGGATTATTATTGCTTTCTCTAAAAGAACTTGTTACAAATAAATAAATTTCTTTTTCACAAAACACGAGACTTCCGTCAATTTCTCGAAGTTCTTGTTGTGAATAATTAATTTCTAGTTGTGGCAAAATATCTTCTTCTTTCATAATTGGTTGTAATACATCCGTTAATAGATTCGATTTCTTTTCTAGCCATGCCACATCAGGGTGTGTTCCAAAATAAATTGCTTTTCCTTTTCCCCATCTATTTAATGTAACAGCTGGCATGTCATCCGAAAATCTTGCCAATACCTTTACCGATTTCTTTTCTATTATAACATTTTCTTTGTGCCAAAAACCATCATAATTTTTCCGATCATATGTGATTTTAGGCGTAGTATTTGATTCGGCATCTCTTGTGTCAATACCAAACACATCCGCTAATGAATAGCATGGCATCTTATGATTATACCATCCATACTCACCTAGCATCCCCATTCTTGCTGTACCAACAAGTATTCCTCCATTTTTTACATATATGGATAACTTTTCTGCCATTTCTTTTGTGATATAGGTAAAAAAAGGCATATAAAGCATTTTATATTGAGCTAAAACATTTTCCTCAAGCATGGACTCCGAAATAAAATCAATTTGATGATATCTTGACCAAAAGAATTGATAAGCCCCTCTTAACGCTTTATATAAAAATTCTTCTTGCTGTATACCTTTTAAAATAATCGCATTTTGCTTACAAAGAACCATCGCAATCTTTGCTTTTTCTACTTTTCCTGTTTCAAAAACTGGCTCCATTTGCGATAGTAATTTCCCTATTTTGTTTACTGCATGTAATCGTGGTGTTGGCTTTCCCTCTAAATCCACTAACCCACCCCAGTGTATGGGTTGAAAATCCCACTCCCGATATCCTTGAAATAAACACAATTTATATCCATGTCCAATTGCATCAAATATATTTCTAAAAATATCTTGTCCATTTACATTGCGATCTGGTCCAAGTACCCATCCATTGATGGGACCGCTTTCCGTTTCTAAAAGCCACGTTTCTTTATTTAATGCTTTTGCTGTACTTCTTCCTAGATCCAAACACATTGAAGAAAATTCCGGTTTATATAAGGTTTTATTTCCACTACCTGGATATATATCATATCCGATTACATCTACCACTTTTGCCATTTCAAATTGATCTAAACCGGTTAGCACGCCAAAAGTATCTTGAGATTTCAAAAAGAATATATTGGTTGTTGTAATATGCTTCGAATCTAGTTTTTTTATCATATCATTTTGCCATTTAATAAATGAAACTGTATTCTCCATCCAAAACAGCCGCCAATCTAACCACCTTGTAACACTCGACCATGCAACTGGCATTGCTTTTGGTGGTTCTATCTCCTCAAATGTATGATGCCAAGTGTGCGTTGCTCCCCAACGATACGCATAATTTAATTTCTCAATGGAACCATATTTATTTTCTAACCATTGTCGAAATTTGATACAGGACGATTCATTATAGCTATATATTTCTACTCCCTCTCCATGCAACGGCATAAAAGGGAAGGAAATTTCATTATGAATTTGATACGCATATAACGCATCATGATTTTGATATCTACTCACAAGTTTTGTAATATATCTTTTTGCTGCTTTGATAAATTCAGGATGATCAAAACAAGCCCATGAATAGGATATGTTATTTGGATATTGTTCCTTATGATTACTAACAATATTGATATCTGGATATTTTAAGTGCAACCAGTACGGCGGTGAAGCCGTACCAGTGCCCAATAATATTTTCATTTCATATTTATTACACAAATCAAAAAACTCATCTAACCATTGAAAATGATAACTTCCTTCTTCTGTTTCAATTTGATCCCAAGCACAAAATAATTCTGCGGTTCGAATTAAGGAGATTCCACTTTTTTTCATTTCTTTTATATCTTTTTCCCAGTCGTTTTTATCCTGTACCAATGGATAATATCCTGCTGCAAAATTTGGCTTACCCCACATGATGGAACCTCCTGTTTAACTCTTCTAACTTTCGAAAGGATTTCTTAGAACAAGCTTGCTATCCAAGAAGTAATTCCGGAGAACCATGAAAAATCATTTCCTCCATATAATTGATTAAATCCTGCTGCCGTATCTAATGTTAATCCAATTGAAAATACAACCAATAATATCATAATCACACCACTTATTGCTGATGCAACAATTGCTGCTAACCTACCGCCTTCTCTATTTGCAAATACTGCTGCAGGTGCAATATCAAAGAAGCAAGCAACGGTTAACGGAATAACCGCAAATACCATAGTCCCGGTAACTGCCATAACAACAATAGTAAGAATACTCGTTATCATACTAACTACAAACCCAATTAACATTGCATTTGGTGCATATGGGAATATCATCGGTATATCTAAAGCTGGAATAGCGTTTGGTATCACTTTTTCACTAATTCCTTTAAATGCAGGAATTATTTCTCCAAGCATCATACGTACACCTGTTAATAAAATTGTTAAACCTGCTCCAAAATTTACACCAGCCATAATACTAAACGTAACTAAATCATATTGCATACCACCAATTGTAGAAATGCTTCCTAGTGATGACCCAAAAACAGCAACTCTTGCTTCTGGTCCAATTACTAGTCCAACAATAATATAAGTAAGTGTAATAACTAATGCGGAGGCTATTGTTGTATCTCTGAAAAAATCCAACCCTTTGGGGATGTTAATTTCTTCCGTTGATTTGCTTTTGTTTTTAAACAATCTACCTACTCCAGCACCAATCAAACAATATAAACCTGCTGTATGTCCTATTGTGAAATCATCTGACCCGGTAACTTTTTTGACAAAAGGTCTCAAAACAGCTGGCGAAATGATAATATATAAAGAAAGTACAATTGTCGCAAAAACAATTAATCCTGCGCCTTCTAAACCACCTTGTACTCCTGCTGCCACGGAAAGATATGCCATCCAAAAATAAATATGTCCCGTTAAAAAGATATTTTTAATTGGTGTGAATCTCGCAACAATTAAGTTGATGACAAATGACAATGCCAAAGCCATTCCAATTTCCGCGCCATAAGCACCCAGAATATCCCAGCATAAGCTTGTATTAAACTGGCTCGCTTCTGGTAATTGATAAAGCGTTGAAAATGCTGCAGCCAAAGGTGTAGCTGCTGTTGTAATAAAATTTACACCCACAAAAAGAATAACAACCCCCATAATAGTTTTTACGGTTCCTTTAATGATACTTCCGATGTTTTTCTTAAGTAAAATCAATCCAATTAAAGCAATAATACCCATAAAAAAAGGTGGCTGTTTAAAAATGTTTGTTCCTAAATAATTTACAAATTGCATAATAATCCTCCATTCACGTTCTAAACATTAATTTTGCATTGAACGAACCACTTCAACACATTTTTCTTTGATTTCTTTTAAATCCATAAAATTATCAATTACAATAACTGGAACATGAAATCCCGCCTGAATTTCCCCCGCGATTTCTCTTGATGTTACAACCAAGTCTGTTTGCATTCCTACTGCAGAAGTCATATCAATATGTTCTACATCTGCTTCTAATTGATTTTCTTTTAGTACTTTTTCAAGATTCATTCGCAAAATTAAACTTGTTCCAACCCCAAATCCACATACAGCTAAGATCTTCATTTTCTTTTCCTCCTAATAGTTTTTCAATAGTTTTTTGATTTCATCTATATTATTGCTTTCCAATAATATCGTTACGTTTTCTGGTACCATAAGCATTTCCGCTACTTTTTGCAATGCTTGGATATGGCCCGAATCATCTTTCGATGCAAACATGATTACCAGTTTGACTGGATCATTTGTGCTACCAAAATTGATACCTTCTTTTAATCGAATCATATGCAAACAGGTTTCATGTACCGTTGCATCTGGTCTAGAATGCCCAAATGCAACGCCTGGCATAATCACAATATATGGGCCCATTTCTTCTACCGCCTTTATCGTATTCTCCACATATCCTTGTGCAATCTTTCCTGTTTCCACTAAATATTTCCCAGCTTTTGCCAAAGCCTCTTTCCAATCTTTGGCTTCTACATCCATTTGAAATTCATCAATATCCATCCATTCCATGATCATCTTTATTTCTCCTCTGCTTTGAGCTGTCTTTTTAATATTTCAAGAATTTCTTCTTGGGTTGTCGCTTGCAAAATATGACTGACAAGTACTTTTAATTTTTCTTTTTCTTGCGATAAAATGTGAGACTTGATTTTTCCAATTTGTCCTGCTGCAATACTTAATTCATCAATCCCTATGCCAACAAAATAAGAAGTTAATAACTCATCTGAGGCTAGTTCTCCACATATACCCACGTTAATCCCATTTGCTTTTGCATTTTCTGCAACTATTTTTATCAACCGAAGTACCGAAATGTTATAGTTGCTATATAAATACTGTACTTTTTCATTCATTCTATCGGTAGCTGTTGTATACTGTATCAAGTCATTGGTTCCTATGCTAAAGAAATCTGCTTCTTTTGCTAATATATCACTAGCAATTGCTGCGGAAGGTGTCTCAATCATCATTCCTATTGCAATTTCTTTATTATAAGAAATCCCTTCCACTTCTAATGATTCCATAGCCATCTTAACTTGCTCTTTTGCACTTCGGAATTCTTCAACGGTATCAATCATAGGAAACATTATTTTTAAATTTCCATATACACTGGCTCGTAATATTGCTCGTAACTGAGTCTTAAAGATATCTGTTTGATCAAGACATAAACGAATTGCTCGATATCCCAAAAAAGGATTTTCTTCTTTCGGAATATGCAAGTAATCTACTTGTTTATCTCCACCAATGTCCAATGTTCGAATAATCGCTTTCTTCATTCCTACTTTTTTTGCAATTTTTTTATAAATTAAAAACTGTTCTTCTTCCGTTGGTGCTTTTTTGCTTTCTATGTATATAAATTCTGTACGAAACAATCCAATTCCATCACATATATTTTCATCATAATTTGATAAACTTTTACTATCTCCTGAATTCACACAAATTTCAATTTTCTGTCCGTCTAAGGTAATGGCGTTCTTTTCAGCGACTTTTTGATATGCCTCTTGCCGTTTATTTTCCGTTGCAAATAATTTTACATTTTCATCCATAACTTGTTGCGTTGGTTGTATAATAATTTCTCCACTATTTGCATCCATAATCACTAACTCACCATCTGTTATCTCATTTAAGATTCCTTTTGCACCAATAATTGCAGGTATTCCTAATGTTTTTGCCAGTATTACCGTATGTGAAGTTCTTCCACCTTTTTCTGTAATAAAACCTTGTAAAATATTTTTATCCAACTTTACGGTATCGGCCGGAGTCAAATCAGATGCTACCAATATATACGGTTTTTCTTCCTTGCAGATACTCTCTGGTTTATGCCCTTGCATATATAATATAATTTCGACACAGACATTTTTAATATCGGTAGCGCGTTCTTTCATATACTCATCTTCCATCGTGTCAAATATTTGACAAGTTTCTGTCATCGCATCATGCAGTGCCTTATCTGCATTTACGCTTGTCTTAACAATCTTGTTCTCTACGTTTGAAAAAAAGTAATCATCCTTAGCGATTTCCGCATATGCTTCAAATATTGCAGCTTCCTCTTCACTGTGCGCATCTTTGGTATATGCAATTAATTTTTGGATGTCAACTAGATAATCTGCTCTTGCCTGTTTTAATTTATCTATTTCTTTTGCAGAATCTTTTGTTATTTCTTCGCTAATTATAAGCTTTTTCTTCGAGAGAATTTTCACTCTACCAATTGCATTTCCCCCTGCTCCTGGAATTCCTTTCATATTTTTCATCGCTTATTCTTCTAACCCTTCTATAAATTCACAAATCTGCTTCATGGCTTCTACTTCATCTGGTCCTTCTACACAAATTAATACTTTTGTACCCTTATTCACGCCCCCTGTAAGTATACTAATAATACTTTTCGGATTGATATGAATCGAATTGTTAATCATTGTAATTTCACTATCAAACCTTTGACATAATGAAGCTAGCAATGATGCTGGTCTTGCATGCAGACCGGTTTTATTGGTTACCGTAATTTCTCTTTCCATATTATTTTTCTCCTTTGTTTGCGCTTCCACACATATTTATTACATCTAATATTTTTTTCTCTACCGAATTACTTGCTTTATGTAAACACATAAAACTGTAAATATTCGGTTCTTTCTTTAGTTCTTCTGCAATGCCGCTCATGTATTTTCGATCAATATCTGTAAAAAAATTGATTTTGCAAATACCTAAAGAAATTGCTTTTTTAATATCTTCTTTTGAAAGTCCAGATGCTCCATGTAAAACTAAGGGAACATCTAACACCTCATTTAATTCTTTTAATCGATCAAAATTTAATTTTGGTGTTTGTGTATAAATTCCATGTGCATTTCCAATCGCTACTGCTAAAAAATCTACTCCAGTGTTTTTTACAAATTCCACTGCTTGTTTTACATCTGTGTAATTATCCACTATTTTTGTACTTTCTGAGTTTTTACCTTCTTCTCCTTGTAGTACTCCTAACTCGCCTTCTACCGAAACCCCTTTTGATACGCTTACTATTTTTGCTGTACCCTCTATATTTTTTTTAAATTCTTCTTTTGACCCATCATACATAACCGAAGTGAATCCACCATCAATCGCTGCTTTTACATCTTCGATTTCCATTCCATGATCTAAATGAATTGCCATTTCTACATCAAATTCTTCTCCAATACTTTTCACCATCTGTACCATGGCTTGGTAACTAATTCCTTTGGTATGTACTTGTATTGGAGAAAGTTGTATGATTACAGGCGATTTTGCTTTTTGGCATGCACTTAGCACTCCAATTACACTATCAATCTGATCTACATTAATTGCTGGAACCGCATACCCATTTTTTTTTGCATCTTTTAATAAAGATACTGTATTAACCAACTTCATCTTGTCTCTCTTTCTTTTACAGACATGGAAAATGAGGTGCACTGGTTGGTTTTACCCACTGCTTCTTCATTTCTTCATCCAGTTTACATATTGCAAGGCCAATTCCTCCCATATCCTGTGTCGTGATATAAGAACCAATTAAAGGTTTGAATATTTTTATTTTCTTTTCTGTTAAGTATGTTTCTATCGTATTATAAAATATCATCAATTCCATCATTGTTGTTTTTCCCGTCCCGTTAACGATAACAGCGACCTCATCACCTTTTTCATACGGTTTATCCTCTACAAGCTCACGAATCATTCCTTCTGCAATCTTTTTGCAATTTTCATCCTTAAATGTCATTAATGCGGATTCGCCATGTACTCCTAGTCCTACCAATACTTCTCCTGGTTCCATTTCAAACATTTTCTCCCCTGTAATTGGAGAATGCCCTGGTGACATCGCAGCCGCAATACTTCTTGTATTATCTCTTACTTTTTCTCCGAACAAAAGTACCTGTTCTAATGAATGTTCGATTTCCGCTGCATAGGAAGATGTCATTTTATAATTAAACATCGTACCAATAGAACCTCTTCTTTCTGAAAGTGGCTCCATTTTGGATGCGGAAGCTACATCATCATACAACAATAAGGCTTTTGCCTTTATACCATCATCTTCTGCCATATCAATTGCCATTTTTGAATTTAAAATATCACCTGCATGTGAAGATACATATACACAAACACCTTTTCCCGTATCCGCAGCTTTAATTGCATGTAAAATATTATACGGTCCTGGTGCTGCAAATACGCCTCCAAATGCATTTGCATCTAACATATTCTTTCCTACAAATCCCAAACAAGCAGGTTCATGACCAGATCCATTTCCAATAATAACGCCAACTTTATTTTTTTCAATGTTCTTTCGCACCACAACATTTGCTTCTGATAATTTTAACATTTGATCTGAATACGCCTTTACATATCCTTCCACCATTTCTTCTACTACGTTTTCTGGATTATTAATAAATTTGACAATTTGTACTTTATCTATTTTTTCTTTTTGTCTTTCTTTTTCTATCGTTGTACTTGCATAGGGGATATATGTGATGTCGCCTTGAATAAAATTCGCAATTCTATTTAGTAAGTAATAATAGGAAGTGGCACCAGGATCTTGATGTCCCACAGATTTTTCCTGAAGAAATTTTGATCTACCTCTGTGTGCACGCATTTCTATGGTGTTTTCTACCCCTTCTTTCGCAGCATCTGCAGCTTTTCTTACCACTTCAAATAACTCTTTTCCCTCATCCACATATTTATGAGCTGCCTCACAAGCTGGAACCATTGCATCTACCATCGTCTTATCTTTTGGTTTTGCTCCTCCAAAATCCATCACTTTATTTTTACTATTTTCTATTGCTTGTGAAAAAACTTCTGCAGTAATTTCATCTTTTTCTTTTACACATTTTCCAAATTCGGTAAAAATCATACCAAACAATGGACCGATAGCGCCTCCGATTTCTTCAACTAGAGCTCTTCCATAAGTTTTGAAATATTCATTAATTGGTTGTCTGTCATCCATGTTTGAAATTTTTTCAAATGCTTTTTTTGCTCCTCGCGCCATACTGATTCCATGGTCTCCATCGCCAATCACACTGTCTAATTTTGATAATTCCTCTTTTTTTTCTTGAAACATCGTTGCAATTGCTAAAAGCATTTCTCGTGTTTCTTTGTTCGTCATTTTCATCTTTTTTCCCTATCCTTAGTTTGCTATTTTTTCATATAGCTTTTGTATTTCATTTTCTTGCATCTTTATCGGATTTAATCCCATACAACCATGTTCCATGGCATCCTTCGTCATTATAGCAATATCTTTTTCATTAATATGGTAATCTTTTACATCCATTTGCATTTCTATCTTTTGAAACAAATCATCTAATTTCTTTTTCAAATGAGTAACTGCCATATCTACTGGTATATCCTCTTTATCTAACACATCAACTAAATTTTTAATATTTACTACTTTTTCACCTACATAGTCTAAGGCATCTTTCTGAATTACAGCACAAGCAATTCCATGAGGCACTTGATATTGGCTTGTTAATTGACAACCCATCGCATGTCCAATTGTTCCACAACAATGACTCATGGCAATTCCTGCTATCAGTGCTGCAAAAGACATATTGGATCTAGCTTGTATATTTTCGCCATCTTCTCGCACTATATTTAAATTATCTAATATTAATCCAATTGCTTCTCTTGCCATAATATTCGTTAATGGATTTTCAATATTAGAAACTAATGACTCTAGTGCATGGCTTAATGCGTCTAATCCCGTTGAAATCGTTACTTTTGCTGGCATGCCAACTGTTAATTTAGGATCAACAATTGCAACTTTAGGAACAATCAAATCAGAAGTCAAACATTCCTTGATTTTACTATCTTCATCCGAGATAACCGAATATTTTGAAACCTCAGAACCAGTTCCAGCTGTTGTTGGCACTGCGATAATAGGAAGTGCTTTTTCAATTTCCAACTTACCTTCTGCGAAATCATAATAGCTTTTTACATTATTTCCTGTATATGCTACAACTGCTGCTGCTTTTGCACTATCAATCGCACTACCTCCTCCAAATACAACAAACCCATCTGCTTGATTTTTTTCTACAAAACTCTTTAATTGCATGACTAAATTATTTGTTGGATTTGGAAGGACCTCATCAAAAATGATTCCATTTCCAATTTCTTCTATTGCCTTTATTATTCTGGGAATTTGCATCAAAATCTTATCGGTTACTATAATTGGATTTTTCATCCCCAACTTTTCGATATAAGGTTTGATTTTTTCAACGGTATTCTCTCCAAATTCAATTTTAGTCGGACAATAGAAATCAAATGTATCTACCATATTTATATCCTCTTTTCTTTATTTCAAATCTCTATTTCATTTTCGAAATCGTTTCATAAAATAACGCATTAAATGTATTAATATCAATAATTTTATCTGGCATGTCAACAACATTAACCATAGAATCATCCTGACTTTTCATTTCATCAATTTGCATTGTTCCATTTTTTAATCCATTTTTAATTTTGCAAATTCTCTTATTTGATGTAAGAAACAGCTCAGGATTTGTCAAATAGATTGCGGTACATAGATCCCAATTAATAAAAGCCTTCTGATTCCCGTATGCTGCATTGATGGAAGCGATCCAAGAAGAAAGTATAGGCTTACTCCATTTCATAAACTTGGTATCCATTGTAATCATTTCTTCTAAATCTTCTATTTTATAAATCGCATCTTTTGTACATTGTGCTGATAAAATAGAAAGATTGGGACAATTATAAATTACTTTTTCAGCTGATTTATAATCCACACTAAAATTTAATTCTTTACCAGGTGTTCCATTTAAGTACAAAGGTCCCGTCAATCCGCCCATAACAATTAATCGCTCTATTTTATTGAAAAATTCTGGATCTTTTTTATATGCACCTGCAATATTACATAACGAACCGATTGCCAATACTGTGATTTCTCCAGGGGCTTCATTTACTGCCTGTAACAAATAATCTACGGCTTCTGAATCATAATCTTCTGGCCATCTGCCACCTCGATATACAGGCACATCCGTAATTTCTAAATCTTCCCACATTTGTAATGTATTTGCATGTACCACATGTAAAGCATTGTTTGCAAAAGTACACGTTACCGCCAGCAAATCAATCGCATCATGCATATATAAATAAGCAAATGTTAAACCATCGTCAACATCACTCTTCCTAACTCCCATTGTATTATCAAAATCCAATATTACCTTTTTTTTCATTTTTCCTCCATATTGTGAATGTTCTTCAAGTAACCTATTCGTCTTCCATTATGCTCTTCATATATTGGAGTCCTTTTTTCGCTTCTTTATAAGAATTTTTATTTTTCCCATTCCAAATATACATTGCAGAACCAACTTCCGTCCCACTTTCTACAAAAGTTTCCATATCTAGATATCCTTCATATTTTTTGTTCTTTAAGATACTTTGAATGCTCTCCCAATCAATTTTTCCCGTACCCGGAACACCTCTATGATTTTCACAAATATGAATACAACCTATGTATGGCAAATATTTACCTAAAGAATGATACATATCGTCTTCTTCAATATTCATGTGAAAAGTATCCACTAAAAGTTTCACATTATCTAAATCAATTAGTTTTAAAAAAGCTACCGCTTCTTCTATGGTGTTAAAAAAATCACTTTCGAATCGATTAATTACCTCTAAATGTAATCTTATCTTTTTTTCTTTTGCATATATGCCAGCTTCTTTCAATACTTCTGCTGCATTCTTCCATCTAGTTTCTCTAGGCACCTTTGAAAACCCTTGCCATGGCGCATATAAAACACCATTCAAAAATAGTCCTCCCCCTTGTGCCACTTCATCAATACACCTTTTTAAATATTCTAACGCCTGCTTTCTAATTTCTTTATCTTCACTACTTGGATCCGTTTTTTCAGAAACACCAGTCCCGCATATTACATCTAATCCTATTTTTTTTGCAAATTTTATCGATTCCTTCACTTGTTCCTGCGAACTTCCAAACAAGGATATTTCAACACCGTCAAATCCCATTTCTTTGACTTTTTTTAAATGTGGTTTTATATCATCCACCCATGTTTTGCAAAACATAGACATATGAACTGCCAACTTTATTTTTTTTTCACTTTTTTCTTCCTTTGATCTATTAAGTTTTGCCATTGTCGTTTTTTCATAGACCACTGGACTATTTGAAGCATCATACGCAATGGATTGCTTTAAAAGTAATATCTGATTTGGTTCTTCATTTAAAATTTTTGCTTCCTTAGCATTAATATACTCATATTCCTCAATTTTTAAAGATTTTTCACATTTAATATCAAAATTCATATCCAAAACTTTAAAAATAGATTGCGTCACCCCTGCAATGGATAAATGCTCCGCTGTAAATCCAGGTGCCACACGTAACGGAACATATGATCTTGTAATCCAAAGTGGCTGATTATCAATATATCTTAATCTTTCAAGAAAATAACACTCCTCATTTTCTTTTATTCCTAATTTTTGTGAAACTACTTCGTCTGCTTCTACAATTTCAAATTTTTTGACTTTTGTTGTCGGTACATGACCTTTCATAATAACTTGTGAGGTAAAACTATTCATCCATGTCCAATCTTTATTATACAAATCATTAACGAATGTACCCACTCCATGAACCGTTCGAATAATTCCTTTATCTTGCAATATTTTATAAGCTTTTCGTACCGTAACTCGACTAACATCATATTGCTGTTGCATTTTCAATTCACTATTCATGGGATCTCCACCTTTTAAGATTCCCTCTTTTATTTGTCTTTCAATATCATCTGCAATCAGTTTATATTTAGATATTCCATTCTTTGTGCTATCGATTTTAATCACCTCTTTCTTATTTCCCATTACCAGTTTCTATATTTTTCAATATCAACCATTGAAATTTTCATCTCTTTTGCTAATTTTTGTAATACGTTTCCTACCGTTCCAGGACAAACAATCAAATGATGCTCGATTCCATTTCTAAAAATAGTATCAACAATATCGTTAGCTGTGTATTTTTCTCCTAAATACTTGAATTGGTTTAAAAAGCCTCTTGTTCCACTATATCCTTTTTTTGAGTCTTGAACATCGCATTCAAAGTTCATTATTTTATGATCATTGCTATATCTTAGTATCGTTACCGGTTGCATAGAAAAATGATAGTCATATGATAACCCCATATATTCACGATTTGGATTCTTTCGATCTAACATTGGATGATTAATAATTTTCACACCTTCCTTTGGTTGTAAATCTTTACTTCCTATTCCACAATGCCATAAAAGCAAATTCCCGGTTTCTGTATCTATACTCGTTAAATCCATAAGGGTAGGTACATTTCCAGATATTTCTTTTGCAATTAAAAGTGATATTGCACCTCCAATATCTCCCTCACAAGCTGTTGGAATATGTAATTCACTTCCAAATAAACTATATATCACACAAGGAACTATTTGAAATGCCTCTTGAAAATCCGGCCAACATGCTGCTGCCAGACAATCTATTTTATTTTCAAGCAAATATTTTTTCATTACCAAATAGACTTTTGCGCTATTTATGATTGATTTTGTTGGTGCTTCCATACTATTACAGGATTTCAAAATCAATTGCTTTACTTCGTCGACATCTTCCTCTTTAACATTTTTTACTCCTTCTATTATTTCTTCCATACTCAATGTTACGATCTTCATTTTCGGAAAATGTTCATGTATTTTTTTATTTTCTAAATTGTAAAAAGTTGGGGCTACCTCTCCTAGAATTCCAATCGTTGCATTTTCGATGTTTTTCTTTGCTTTGACAACTCTCAAATTCAATTCCATACGATCTTTTACCAATTCATCTTGTATATCCCCATAATACCAATCGCAAGTTACTTTATCTTTATATTTTCTTTGCGCAATACTACTAAACATATTTGCAGAGACCGCTGCATTCAATTGTATATCGCCTTCTTGGAGCGGTTCCTTTGGAAACCAAATACCGATTGGATATGCTGCTTTTTCAAAAGGAAGCATAATATCCCCCGATGAAAAATCCGCAATATATATCAACAAATAATCAATTGCTTCCTTTTCAAAAATTTGTTTTGCAGCAATTGCTTCTTTTCCCTCTTTTATTGGACCATAGGATATCACATCACACTGTAGAGGAACGACAAATTCTTTAAGTTCTTTTAAAGCTTTTTCATGCACCTTATTTTCTATTCCATAATAGTTATCACTATGGGAAATTAAAAATCCAATTTTACCTCTCAATTTTAAATGCACATCCTTTCCGTTTTAATCATACATGTATTTGTTTTCTTGAGTATTTTTCAAAAAATACATTCTAATATAATACATGTATTATTACTATATTCACATGTTATCTTACTTATTATCCAGTGTCAATTATTACAATTTCACTAAATATCCTTTTTCTTTTTGTTAGTTTTTCAGATTGTCCCCTTATTTCATTTGTATTTAATCAACTTTTTGGTAAAAATGAAAGCTTACGCCATTACATATTCAAAAAAGGCCAAATTGCATATTTGCAATTTGACCTCTCTCTTTCTTACTCACTCTTTCCTATCTCTTTTTTATTTCAAAACGATCCGCATTCATTACTTTGTTCCAAGCTTTTATAAAATCTTGAATAAATTTTATTGTTGCATCATCACTAGCATAAACTTCTGAAATTGCTCTAAGTCTGGAATTTGATCCAAAAATCAAATCCACTCTCGTTGCCATCCATTTGTTCTTTCCAGTACTTCTATCCACACCTTCAAAAATATCTATATTATGCTCTGTTGGTTTCCATTTTGTTTGCATATCCAATACATTTACAAAAAAATCATTACTTAATGTTTCCTTTTGTTTCGTAAATACTCCAAATGGGGAATGTCTAAAATTTGTATCAAGAACTCTCATTCCTCCAACAAGCACTGTCATTTCCGGTGCCGTTAACTTTAATAACTGCGCTTTATCTACCATTATTTTTTCTACAGTTCCCACATAATCTTCCTTGAAATAATTTCGGAACGCATCAACTTTTGGTTCTAACACGGCAAATGATTTTTCATCTGTTTGTTCTTGTGTTGCATCCGTTCTCCCTGGAATAAAGGGGACGACAACATCAAACCCTGCATTTTTTGCTGCTTTTTCAATTCCAGCACATCCTGCTAACACGATTAAATCCGCCAATGACACTTTTTTATTACCCCTTTGCGCTTCGTTAAACTTGCTTTTTATTTGTTCAAGTATCGAAAGGATTTTCTTTAGTTCCTCTGGTTCGTTCACTTCCCAATCTTTTTGTGGTGCCAAACGAATTCGCGCTCCGTTTGCTCCTCCACGATAGTCAGATCCACGAAATGTGGAAGCAGATTCCCATGCCACCGATACGGCTTGCGAAACTGTTAATTCCGTTTCTAAAATTTCTTCTTTTAAATTTTGAATATCTTCCTCATTTATCAACTCATGTTCGACTTTTGGAACTGGATCTTGCCATATCATTTCTTCTTCAGGAACTTCTGGCCCTAAATATCTAGATTTTGGACCCATATCTCTATGTGTTAATTTAAACCACGCTTTCGCAAATGCCTCCTCAAATTTATCTGGATTTTCATGATAATACTTTGAAATCGGTTTATATATGGGATCCATTCTAAGTGCTAAATCTGCCGTTGTCATAATTATCGGTTGTTTTTTAGAGGAGTCTCTAGCCATTGGCACATATGCCGAAGAAGGATCTGCTGGTACCCATTGAAAAGCACCTGCTGGACTCTTTACCAAATTCCAATCATTTCCAAATAATGTATTAAAATAACCCATATCCCATTTCGTTGGTGTTGAATTCCATGGGCCTTCTATTCCACTTGTAATCGTATCATCACCATTACCGGAACCATAATGATTTTTCCATCCCAATCCCATTTCTTCAATATTTGCTGCTTCTGGTTCCTCATTTAAGTAACTAGGGCTAGCCGCTCCATGACATTTTCCAAAAGTATGTCCTCCTGCAATAAGCGCAACGGTTTCTTCATCATTCATAGCCATTCTTGCAAAGGTCTCTCGAATATCCTTTCCAGAACCCACAGCATCTGGCATACCATTTGGTCCTTCTGGATTCACATAAATCAATCCCATCTGTACAGCTGCCAACGGATTATCAAGTTCTCTGTCACCAGAATATCTTTTATCTCCTAACCATTCATTTTCTTCTCCCCAATTCACGTCTTCTTCTGGTTCCCAAACGTCTTCTCTTCCTCCTCCGAATCCAAGAGTTTTAAATCCCATTGACTCTAAAGCACAATTTCCTGCAAGAATCATTAAATCTGCCCATGATATTTTATTCCCATATTTCTTTTTTATTGTCCATAGTAATCGACGTGCTTTATCTAAATTCACATTATCCGGCCAGCTATTTAACGGTGCAAATCTTTGTGTGCCCGTAACCGCTCCACCTCTTCCATCACTAATTCGATAAGTTCCTGCACTGTGCCATGCCATTCGAATGAACAGTCCTCCATAGTGTCCATAATCTGCTGGCCACCAATCCTGAGAATCTGTCATCAATGCATATAGATCCGCTTTTAACCCCTTAAAATCAAGAGTTTTAAAAGCTTCTGCATAGTCAAATTCTTTACCCATTGGATTCACTTTTTCAGAATGCTGTTCTAAAATTTTTAAATTTAATTGATTTGGCCACCAATCGCTATTTTTTGTTTCCGTATTCTTTGTAAAACTTGTTGCTCCAGTTACTGGACATTTTCCATTTCCCATGTTTCTACCCCTTTCGAAACCTGTGCATTATTATATATCCTTGTATTTTTTACATTACCCCTACTTTTTCATTATATACTTTTCATTGCAATTATTCCAATTTTATTTATTGTTTTTTGTATTCAAAAAAGAAGAAATCCAAGATTGGACTTCTTCTTTCTTTTTATTCTTACTATTTTTTATTTTGTGACTGTTAATGATTTTGATATTTTTTTAATTGTAATTTTCCCTTTTCTTTTTACCATGTTTTTCAATACAGTTTTCTTTAATTTTTCAATAGGAACGGAAGTTTTATCATACTTACGAACTAAAGATATTGCCCCAAATTTACATTTTGTAGTACAAGCACCACATCCCACACAAACATACGGATCTACAACGGTTGCTCCGCATCCCAAGCAACGTTCCGTTTCTTTTTTCACTTGTGTTTCTGTAAATGTTTTTCGAAGATCTTGAAAGGATGTTTTTGCCATCAATCCATCTACAGATTCTGTTGCTTGTCTTCCAGTATTATCATAACTTTCAATCAATAACGAGGATTTATCAAACGCTACATACTCTCTTCTATCCCGACCTATTATTAAACTTTGTCCGGGTTGTACAAAGCGATGTATCGAAATTGCGCCTTCCTTCCCGAGTGCAATCGCATCAATTGCAAATCTTGGACCCGTTGCCGCATCTCCACCAACAAAGATGTCTGGTTCCTCAGTTTGAAGGGTAAATGTATCAATTTCTGCTGTTTGATTTCTTTTAAGAACTACCTTTGATTCTTCTAATAACTTTCCCCATTCAATAGATTGTCCGATTGCAACTAACACATGGTCTGCTTCTACTGTTTTTATTTCCTTCTCATCAAATACAGGTGCAAATGCCCCTTCTTCATTCCATACCGAAATACATTTTTTAAATTCCACTCCAACGACTTTTCCTTGTTCTACAAGAATTTTACTTGGTGACCATGCACAATTAACTTCCACATCTTCCGATAAAGCTTCCTGTATTTCTTCTTCATGCGCTGGCATTTGTTCTCTATTTTCAAGGCAATACATACTAACTTTTGTATCCCCTACTCTTATAGCAGTTCTCGCTACGTCAATGGCAACATTTCCTCCCCCTATAACAATTACTTTGCCTTCGACTTTTACCTTGTTTCCAAGATTCACTTCTTTTAGGAAATCAACCCCACTCATCACACCGTTTGCATCTTCTCCTGCTAATCCTAGCTTACGACCTCCTTGTGCTCCAATTGCCACGTAAAAAGCTTTAAAACCTTTTTTTCGCAAATCTTTAAGACTCATATCGCTTCCCACGTCTACTCCTGTTTTAAAAGTAACACCTAACTCACGCAATATTTCAATCTCCGCATTTATAATGCTTTTTTCTAATCGGTAGTTTGGAATTCCTAACGTTAACATTCCGCCTAATACTTGTTGTTTTTCAAATACCGTAACATCATAGCCATCTACTGCTAAATAATATGCACAGGCAAGTCCTGATGGTCCAGCTCCAATCACAGCAATCTTTTTCCCATAAGCATGTCGTTTTTTTGGTACGTATCTATATTCTGTATTTAAATCTTGTTCCGCAATAAATCGCTTAATCTCATCTACCGCAACAGGATCATCAATTTCTCCTCTAGTACATGCATCTTCACATTTCCGAGGGCAAATGCGTCCACATACTGCAGGAAATGGATTTTCATGTTTAATTAATTCTAGCGCTTCTCTATATTTACCTTGCGCGGCCAATTTGATATACCCTTGTACTGAAATATGAGCTGGACAATTGGTTTTACAAGGACTGGTTCCAGAGTCCACTACATTTTTTCTATTTATTCTATAATCTTCATTAAATCGTTCTGGTCCCCATTCGGTATCCGCTGGTGTTTCCGTTGTTTTTGGAATATGAATTGGCTTTGCAGAACAAATTTTCTGTCCTAATTTTGCAGCATTGGTAGGACATACTTCTACACATTCTCCACATGCCACACATTTTTTAGGATCCACCTCTGCAACGTAATTCGAACGAACAAAATCATTGTTTAGAAACATGGATGCATTTCTTAATGCAAAACAAGAACATCCACAGCAATTGCAAATAGCATGCGTATGTCCTGGCCCATCCACATTAGGAATTGTATGCATTAATCCATTTTCTTCTGCTCTTTTTATAATTTCAAACGCTTCTTCTCTAGTTATTTCACGTCCTTTTCCAGTTTTTATGTAGTATTTTGCTGCATTTCCCATCTGAATACACATATCTTCTTTTAAATGACCGCATCCTTCACCTGCGATTTCTCTTGCCGTCCGGCAGGAACAATCGGATACTGAAAAAATTTCATTATCGTTTAAATACATGGACACCTCTTCATATGAAGCATGATGTGAATTATCTGAAATTGCAGATTCAATTGGAATAACACGCATTGGTCCCGTACCAATCGGGAACAATCCTGCAGCTGCGGGTCCTTTTCGTCTACCATACTTTTCAAAGGCTAACGCGATTTGAGGAAACTCTGCAACTAACTCTTTATTATTTACTAACAATTCAAAATGTCCTGGCACCCACAACTCAAACCAATAATGATCCACTCCATCTATTTCATTAACAATACACACACCTTTTTGCGATAGATCTTTAAGCGTCCTATCAACTTCTTCAAAAGTTTTTCCGGATACTTTTACCACGTCTTTTGCCGTTTGAGGCTCTCTAAATTTAAGGAACAATGCGATTTCTGCCATTTCATTTGTAACAATTGGTTCAAGAATTTCATACTCTGGATGTTCATATCGGATTCCTTGTTTTGAACCCATTTTTACTCTACTAATTTTGTTCGCTAACTCTAGTACTTTGCTTTTTTTCTCCATACTTGTCTCCATTCGAATTCGTGGTTTCTTTTATGACAAAATTTTATCATTCTTTGACGAGAATGGAAAACAATGCTTTATTTACAACCACAACATTTTGTTGTAGACTATATAAAAGGTTTTCTGTTTCTTACTTGTTAAAATTGGAGGACTACTTATGCACATGCGTTATATCGAATCCTTACTTGCTTTATATGAAGAAAAAAACATTTCCAAAGCCAGTCAAAAACTTTTTATCTCTCAACAAGGCCTAAGTCGGCAAATTCAATCTCTAGAAAAAGAGCTTGGAGTACTTCTTTTTGTTCGGTCACAACATGGTGTGCTTCCCACGGAAATCTGCACAAAACTTCATCCCGAATTCATACAAATGTACAAAACTTATTCTCAAGTAAAGACTCTGATTCAACATCATAAAATTCCTCCGACAAAACCTATTACCATTGCTTTTGCCTATGGTATTTCCCATGGTTTAAATACCGAAGTCATTCTTCGTTTTCAAAAGGAACACCCTACCATTCATTTTCAAATTAAAGAATGGCCAAAAAAAAAATGTATCGATAAACTTCTTTTAAATGAAGTAGATATTGCTTTACTCGTTACTCCAATCGATAGCAAACAATATGATGCCAATCTTCTTGCAGAAGGATATATGTATGTTGCAATCCATAAGGATCATCCGCTTTCTTCTTTTGAAGAAATTTCTTTTTCTCTTCTAGATAAGCAAACCATACTAACTGGAGCAGAAGACAATGCACTCAGAGAATTATTTGACTACTATTGTGCAACACTTGATATTCACCCTAATATCCTTTTTTCTTCTAGTTATAGCCTTGATATCATCAATTCCACAACCGATACTATGATTATGGCTACGGTTACTCCAATTATGGCAGAGAAAATAACAAACCCAGACATAAAAGTACTTCGACTACTTACCCCTGAACCTGGATATTTATATTGCTGTACTTCTAAAACAAAAAGAAAATCGAAGGAAGTCGATAATATGGTGCATTACATTATTGATTACTTTAAGCATATACCAATAATCAAGCTTTCTCAGTAATCTCTTTCTCTGTAAGTTTATATCGAATGATCTTATTTATAGCTTTTCTGTAATGTCTTCAATCGAATTTGGAAGAACTTAGTTGCATTCATTCGACATCACTAATCCTTATGTATGCTTGCTCTCGAAGAAAGTGACTATTATGATTATGTTTTTGAACCCATCAATTAGAAATAGGAGAACCCATGGATATAATAAATAGCCTTATAACAAAGATGATTTCCTACTATGCTGAAGATCCAAAACGAATTCAACATTTTATGAAAGTATATAGTTTTTCAAAATTCATTGGTGAATTGGAATCCTTAGATTCGGATACGCAAACCACATTAGAAATTGCAGCCATCCTTCACGATATTGGGATCAAAATTTCCGAAAAAAAATACGGCAAATGTAATGGTAAATTACAGGAGCAAGAAGGACCCGCTATCGCGGAACCTATATTACAGCAATTAAATTTGGACCCTAATATGTTATCTAGAGTCCTTTACTTAATTGGTCATCATCACACCTATCATGCAGTTAATGGGCTTGATTATCAAATTTTAATAGAAGCGGACTTTCTTGTAAATCTATATGAAGACCACGCCTCGGCAGAAGCAATTGCTGCTGCCTATAAAAATATATTTAAAACAAAGAGCGGAAAAGAAATCTGTAGAACTATGTTTTCTTTCCATTAATGTTTCCTACTCAAACCAAAATGGTGCATTTTCTCCATCGTCTATACTTCCTTCTCCATGATCTATTATCTCATATGTATTCATGCAATTCATATCACATATATTTTCATCATAATCAATTAACGAAATATCATAAGACAAGACCTCTCGAATCGGTTCCGTATCCATAATACTTTCTATTTGATAAGATCGAATCTGTTCCAATTCCTCTCCTACAATCACATATTCATAAACATGATATAATCCACTCACCGAGCTATGATTCATATCATAGAAACAATAATTTTTACCAACTTTCGTTTCCTTTACTTCTAATAACCCAACATCCTCAAAATCAAAGTACTTCTTTTCTCTATAAGAGGTATCATATACTTCTATTGTTTCTAGTTCTTCGCAGATGGTATAAAATCTTTCTTCTTTTCTATAAGTTAACGTCCTGGTTTCTCCAGACTCTAAAACAACTTTCTCATAATATACTGGATTTTGTAATATCATCTCCTCTAATCCGTTTGTAAATATCGTTACGTTTTCTCCCGTTTCCAAAGAAAGGAGAATTCCAGTTTTATTCGCCGGGATTTTTTCCTTTATCGCATTAGCTAAGGTTTCTAAATCTCCTCCACTATAGGAATACAAAAACAATGTGATATCCACATATTCCATATCTTGAGGTTCTTGAAATACAATTTGTGTGATTTCCTTTTCTGAAACAGAGCGTATTTCCTTTTTTGATTCCAACAATCCCTCCTTATTAAATACATATTCTTTAACCAAAATCCCATCTTTAATCCGAGCCCACTTCTTATATAATTTATCTTGATAAATGGATTCCATATATAATGTAGGTTCTTCTTCAAACAAGGTAATATAATAGCAGAGCACTTCCTCTTCCTTTTTTGTTCTAATCGGATTATAAGTAGGCAAAGGAATCTCTTCTAATAAATCATAGTTACATACATTTCCCATCTTTACATTTGAAAGTTCCTCTTCTTCCTCTAAAAAATTCCCCATCATTAAATCCTGTATTTCAAAATATAAACCCTTCTCTTCATCATAATAGCGCTGATATTTTTCGTTTTCATCGATAATATCTTCTTCATATATACTATTTCCCTTAAGACTTGCGGTGATTACATGTACCTGTTCATTCACACTTAATTCATCAAAAAAATCATTCCATAGATACTTTGTTTCCTCATAAACAACTTCGATTCCATCAAATCCTTTGTGTTTCATTTTGTTTTCCAACTCTGGCGACAATTTATCCATATCATATTCTATGCAATCGCTATCTTTAGGCTCATACGTGTAAATATCCAATTCACTAGAAATAGTCGGAAACCCCATTTCCATTGCTACCTTTACCTTATCTTCGTTCACAGAAAACATGGGGGTAATCGTTTTACTTTCCAAAAAAATTGCTTGATTTGCTTTCAATTCTTCTTTTTCTGCCGATGTCTCTTGCACCTCTTCCGATATAATTACAACCGCATTATCATATATTTCATTTTCTTTATTCCTTTGATTTCCACATCCAACGAATACTAACGATAAGATTATGAACAATAGCATTTTCTTCATTTTTACCACCTCATTATTTTAAAAATTCTTATAAAATAAATTATACGTATTGTTACATTGAATTTCTATTCCCTTTGGTCATTTATCATTAGCCACTCGTCATTTATCATTCTCTATTTGTCACGTATTGTATATCAAAAAGTAATGAATTTCAAAAAAAAGCAAAATCCACTATTTATGGATTTTGCTTTTTTTCGTTTTCATCTCTTATTTAATGTAATGCACTCTTTTCTCATCATATCGATCCACAAAAGAATTCGCATCTTCCTTCTTTGGATAGCCTACTGCAATAACACTAAAAGGTACTAAATTTTCCTGAAGATTATATAAATTTTGAATATATTTCATTCTTTCTTGATCTGGTGCTGTTCCATACCAAACCGTTCCAAGTTCTAGTTCTACTGCTTCTAACAAAATATTTTGTGTTGCAGCTCCCAAATCCTGCTGCCAATAATCCTTGAACATAAGTCGTTCTTGATTCGCAAGCACAACAATTCCAACCTTTGCATTTTTTAAAGATGCTGCATATGGACTACATTGTGAGAGTGTATTCAAGTTTTCTTTTCCTGTCACCACAAGGAACTCCCATGGTTGTTGATTCGCTGCAGATGGTGCTTGCATTGCAGCTCTTAATAATCTATCAATTTTTTCCTTCTCCACATCTTTTTCCAAAAAATTTCTCACGCTTCGTCTGGTAAATATTGCGTTCATAACTACACCTCTTTCATAATATGCCGTTTTTTATAAAAAGCGCTCTCTATTTCAAATCAGCTTATATTCTATCAATAATTTCTGTTTTTGGGAGTCTAGATTTTGGTAACTTCTTATTAAAATCGCCTTCCTTATGATACCCAACGGATACAACGGCAACCGCTGCAAATCCTTTTTTTGCAAGTTCAAATTCTTCGTTTAAAGTTTTCAAATCAAAACCTTCCATTGCAACCGTATCTAAGCCTAATGCAGAAGCTCCTAATAGAAAACTTCCTAAATTTAAATAGACTTGCTTATCTGCCCAATGTTGATAGTCTCGAATATCATATTTATGCATGTTGGCAAAATAGCTTCTTCCTCCATGATTTTGTTCCTTAAACTCTGGTTGTGGAAATCTTCCATCTGCATCTTCTTGCTCTAAAACATGCAATAAGTATTCTTCTGTTAACTCCACTTTTGTAGCAAATATGATTACTGCTGCTGCATCTAGAACTTTTGCTTCATTGAATGCATAAAATCCTTGTGCTCCCTTTGCGATTCTTTTCTTTCCTTCTTCCGATGTAGCAAAAATAAAATGCCATGGTTGTATGTTAGTAGAAGATGGTGCAAATTGTAGCAACTCTTCCAATCCTGCTAGCTGTTCCTCACTTAGTTTTTTTGTTGCATCAAATTCTTTCGTCGAATAACGTTCTTTACTTGCTTTTAAAATATCCATAATTACCTCCAATTTTTTGTATACATATCTTTTCTAAGATAATTGTATACCTTCTAAAATTTAGATGCAATTATGGATATTTTTGTCTGTACGGTTAAATTTGTCCGTAGTCTATTCTTCTTCCCATACAATTTTTGCATAATGATATTTTTTATTATAGATATTTCCCCATTCTGTTAATGCATACAAAACAGGAAGCACATCATTTCCCACCAAGGTTAACGAATACTCCACCCGTAACACTTTTTCTTCAAAAACTTCTCGCGTAATTATTTTTGATGCTTCTAATTCTCTTAGTTCTCGAGATAATACACGTTCACTAATAGTTGGTATCAAACGTTTTAATTCTCCATATCTTACCACCCCTTGATTCCCTATATGAAAGATAATAATTGGTTTCCATTTTCCTCCAATAAGATTTAATGTCAATTCCATATTACAATTAAACACACGTCCATTGCTATCCATATTCACCTCTATTTTCATTTTCCATTGAAAAAGTACTCTCTTTTATAATATATGCTTTTTCTTAATTATTCAATCCTTGAAAATAGTATCTTTTATATCTCTTTGTATTATTCTTCATGCCAAACAATCTTACGATAATTTTCTTCCTCTGTAGCTCCTTCTGTAGAAAACATCAAGATTGTTGAGTTATATGAAATATTTTTAATATTCTCTTTATATAGCATTTGAAATCCTATTTTTCTCATCCTAAATTTGAGTCCATCTTTGATTTAAACAAAAGTTATAAATGCAATACAATACTAGCTATTATTACCGTGATTACTCCGGTAATAGCCATTGCTAATCCACTTGCTCCGCCTGCTTCTGTACTCATTTCTACAGCCTTTGACGTGCCAACTCCATGGGAGGATGCTCCAATTCCAACTCCTTTTGCAATCTCATTTTTTACTTTTCCGATTTTCATAACAAATGGTGCCATGGTAGCTCCACAAACTCCAGTAATCAAAACTGCTACAATTGTCACGCCTTCAATTCCATCAACCATCTTGGTTACTTCTAATGCTAATGGCGTTGTAATTGATTTTGAATAAATAGATTCTATTATTTTTTCATCCATTTTAAATAATTTTCCAAGCACGTAAACGGATACTATCGATGTCAAAATTCCCGAAAAAATGCCAATTGCAATCGGAAGTAAATTTTTTCCAATTTTATCTCTATTTTTATAAATAGGAACAGCCAAAAAAATAATAATTGGACTAAGCATATAAGTAATAAAAGAAGTATGAATTTCATATTCTTCATAAGGAATTTGAAAAATTAACAACCCTGCAATCATAGCTAAAATGGTCAATAGTACGGGATTCAAAATTGCAATTTTACTTTTTTTGTAAAGCTGCAACGCAAAAATATATATTATGATTGTAATCAACATACTAAGCAAACTATTCATGTTTTTCCCTTTCTTTAAAAAAAATAATCAGCATTTCCGTAACCTTACTCGTCACAAACATAACTAGAATACAAGAAAGAAATATAATCAAAAGAAATTCCATCCAAACTTCACGAAATAAATCTACGGAGTTTAAAAGACCAACTCCTAATGGTACGTAAAAAAACCCCATATTTTTAAGTAAAAACCCACTAGTCTCTTCTATTTGCTCTGTTTTTATTATTCTGGTAAATAATAGTAAAAGTAGCAGCAACATTCCAAGCAAACTTCCAGGAATATATACATAAGATGCTATCCTTACACTAATAAAATTTCCTACTTGTAGCAAAGCCCATACAAATATTATTTGTATGCTTATTTTTAAAACAATTATTTTTCTCATATTTTCTATTACCTTATCTTTTTAATTATTTATTGTAGCATATATGAAAAATAAAATCCTATTTTTTGCAAAAAATCAAATCCTCATTAATATAAAAAAGGAAACATGTATACATGCTTCCTTTCTTAACTATTCATCATAAATCACCATAATATCTTTCGTTTTTTATGATATATATTTCTTTAATTCCTCTAGTGCTTCAACAACTATACTTGAATTTCTTTCGATTTCTGACAATTGCATTTCTGCTCCATTTATATTTCCATCTTTATATGCTTTGATTGCCTTTTTTGCTATTTTATGAATCTCATCATGTGGTTGCTCCATTCTAGAAATTACATTTTTAACCTTATTATCCGATTGATCCAATGTCATTATCCATTTACCCAATCTACAACTATGATGATCTCCTACCATTTCTGCATTCAAATCAATATATCCGAGTATCATATTATATATTTTCCATTTCCACATTAAATGATCCGTGATACTTAATTCAATGATGGTATCCGCATCCACTTTATCGGAACAACTTAAAGCATTTACTCGTATGGTATCTACTTTTTGCGAAATATCAAAAAATGCTTGTCCGGTTCTTTCTGCTTCCACTTTCATTCTGGTGGACTTTTCATTTATTATTTGCAAATTTGAGGACATTTCTTGCGTCGTTGCTGTTTGCTCTTCTACATTTGTTGATATAGCCATGAAACTTTCCTCTACTCGGTTCATCACTGCATTGATTTTATGAATACCACCTGTTGCTTCATCAATAGCTAATTTCGAATCACTAAAAGTATTTACCACCCGGTCAATTTCACTTGTTGCATTTCCAATTTTGGAATTAAGCCCATCCACAATGGTTTTTATGATTGCTACTTGTTCCTTCGTATTCTCTGCAAGTATTTTGATTTCGTTTGCAACAACAGAAAATCCTTTTCCTTGCTCGCCTGCTCTTGCTGCTTCAATGGATGCATTTAAAGATAATAGATTGGTTTGATCTGCAACGCCCTTAATAACATTAACAAGTTCATTTATTTTGACCATCTCTCCGTTAACTTCATACATGATTTCCTTCACATTATTAATTTCGTTGATATCATCTTCTACTTTTTTAAAGGTACGATCCACTTTTTCTAAACTTTTTTCGGTCTCACTATTTGCTTGCTTCATATTTGCATTGGATTCCACTACATAATTGGATATATCTTCTGTTGTAGCAGCCATTTCTTCACTACTTGCAGCTATCATTTCAATCATTTCCGCCTGCATATTTGCATCCCTAATCATCTCTTTTACATAATCTAAATTAGTCATAAACTGTAACAAATTATTGACTGTACATAACGTACTTACAATGCAACTTTCTTTTTTTTCTCCAGCTTCTAAATACGGTTGAATTAACTCATCTATTTTATTTTTCGTATTCTCTTTTTGTTCCACTTTTCTCTTCCTTAACATATTATGCTCCGCCTTTTCTTTTTATTGTAATTCTTTGTAGTAACAGATAATACCCTAACTTTTCACAGCATCTTTTTCATACTAATTTTCTTCTATATCTTACTTAAAACGAAAAGTAGAACGCCTTTTCGATATATCCTCCTTTCACGATTTCATTTATAAATCTTTTTTTCAATTATAACTTACACGATTTCGTTTCTTTTTACAAATAAATTTTGATATTTTTTTAACACTTTCCTTATTTTTTACATTGCATTTACCTTAAGATATGTGTATATTAGATTTAAGGATGGTGAATTTCAATGCACTTAACCATGAGTGAAAAAATTAGAATTATTTTAAAGCACAAAAAAATGACGATTGCTAGTCTTGCGTCTCTGCTTGATACATCAAGCCAAAATCTATCAAATAAACTAGCTAGAGATAATTTTTCCGAAAAAGAACTTCAAAAAATTGCCGAAATTTTGGGTGGTCGTTTTGAGGGATATTTTATTTTTGATGATGACGAAATATAAAAAAGGTCCATAAGATTTACTTATCTTATGGACCTTTTTTTAGTTTTCAACTATAGTTTCTCGTTATTTCGTTCTTCCCATGCATCACTATCTGCTCCAAGCACACACTTTCCATTTACCCGCATCGATAAACGCAATTTACACCTGGATATTTCATTTGCCATGATTTCTTTTGGAATTGTCATAATTGTTTGCCGAATATAGGTATCAAAAGAATTTTCCTTAGGTAGATAGTGATAAAAAGACCATCGTCCTTCTTTTTTTTCATATATTAATCCAGCATTTTTTAAAATCTTTAAATGTTTTGAAACATTATATTGACTTTCTTCTAAAACATCTATAATTTCTGATACGCTAATTTTCGAATCTATTGTAAGCAATAGCCACATGATTTTAAGCCTTGTGATATCCGACAACGCCTTAAAAATGTTTGTATATTTTTCAAAAGAATCCATTTCATAGTTTTCCATATTCTACCTCCATATACTTATCCTTGTCGCATGCACTTATTCGCATATATAAGTATATGATTCTTGTCTTTTTTTGTCAAAAACATTTCTATCTTAATCACTATATGATCATAAATAAAACGCCACCTGTCATAGCAAGGAGAAGAACCGTTAATGTAAAGGCTAATACACCCTTAGGTTTTAGCATAGAAGAAAGAATTGCAAGCTCTGGTAAACTAGCTCCCGTACCACCAATAAGAAGTGCGATTGCAGCTCCCATACTCATCCCTTTTGCTAATAATGTACTAAGAAGAGGGATTGCCATTTCAATTCTTAAATATAATGGTACGCCAATCGCCGATGCAATTGGTATCGCATACCATGCATCATTTCCAACATACTTTTCTACCACCGTACTTGGTATATATGCAAGGGCAATTCCACTTATAGCTGCTCCAAGAATTGCATATGGTATTATTTGTTTAAACAGTGCAAATGCAAATTGAAATGCCCCACGTATTTTATCACTTGTTTCTTTTTGTGTCGTAGTTGATGAACAACAACTGCTTGATTCTTTTTTTGCACTACAAGCACTCGTCACCACTTGTTCCGAACAAGAATTTACAGCTTTTTGTTGTCCACAGCATGCCGATGATTTTTCTTTCTTTTTCGACGCTGCAATTTCTGCTAAATTTTTAACTTGATTCTTTACTCGACTACGACCAATGGTAAGTCCAGCAACGATTGCTCCGCAGAATGTCCATAAAAAGTAGATAAGTGCCACTTTCCATCCAAATGTTCCAAAAATGATCCCTACAACCACAAAATTACAAAGCGGCGCTGAAATCAAAAAAGGAAGTACCGTAGAAAAAGGTGCTGCCATTTCAATCATCCCCATGGCAACAGGTACCATAGATGCACTACAAAATGGTGTTAATGTTCCAAGAGCTGCTCCCATAAAGGCACCCTTACCTGTGTTCTGATTTTTTAATTTTTTTTGTAACTTTTCTTGTGGAATGTATTCCCTAACAAAACCTGTAAGTATCGATATTGCAGCAATAATAACTACCAATACCCAGCCTACATGCCAAAATTCACCTATTGCTATTTGTAATTGTTCGTTCATAAAAAATTTCCTCCTATTTTAATATGCTTACATGCACTTATGTGCATGTAAGCATTCTATAATGAATAGGAGTTCTTTGTCAATAGAATTTTTACTATTTTTTTCTTTGATAGGTAATTATTTTTTGATAAATCTCTTCGTAGTCAATGTTACGAAAATCACTAACATCGATTGGAATATTTAATCCCAAATCCATATTATAATCTTTATGAGCGATTGCTTCTGTAAAAGCCTCAATTGTTGGTGTAATTCGCTTCTCAGAATGAAGCATTTCCGGTGTATACGTTTCTATATGATACTGATTTAATAGGTGTCCTGGATGCCTGTCATTTTGCTCATCTCTATTTATACTTCTTTGATAAACCGTTTGCATATCTGCATATAGGTAAATAGTGATTGCTGAATAGTTTGCTTGTGTAATTAACTCCTTCAACTTTGCTTTATGTCTTTGATAAAATGGGTACTCAATTAATATTGTCTTATTTTCCCACATTCGTTTTTGGATTGTAAAATAAAACTCTTCTAAGCACCACCAGTTCAATAATTCTTTTTGTTCTTCATTATCAAATCCAAAAATGTCCCAGTTTTTTTCTTTTATTTGATCATAACTTATTTTTATAATTTCATCATTTTCTAAATATTTTAAAAAACGCTCTGATGTACCACTTTTACCGGTCCCTGGTCCCCCAGTAAAAATAAGGATTGTGCGTTTATCCTGAAATTCTTTTTTCATAAATGTCCTCTAAGCTTTCCATGTTCCAGCTCTCATTGCTTGAATATTTTCGGGACTAATATGTCCTTCCATTGGTCCAAATGCAGCTACATTTAATGCTCCTGCTGCCGCTGCAATTTCTGCACATTCTTTCATATCTTTTCCTTCAAGGTAGGCACACAAAAATGCACCAATCGAAGTATCTCCTGCTCCTGTTGGATCAATCGCTTCTACCTTATATAATCCTTGTTCAATAACTTTTCCATCTCTTGTATATATACTCGAACCCTCCGAACCTTTTTTTAAAAATAGAATTTCTAAGTTCGGATTTTCAAAGCATTTCTTTACCGCACTTTCAACATCATTTATTCCTGTTAGCATACGTAATTCGTCAATTCCTGGTGCAAATATATTTGTCATTTCCATTATCGCATGGATAATTTCTAAGGATTCTTTTTGTTTCTCTGGATTCGTCAAATGTTCTACTCGAACATTTGGATCAAAACTAATTTTACTGCCTTGCTTCTTCATAGCTTTTGCCGTATTTACAATTTCCCATCCATAGCTTAAACGTGCCGTTAATGCACATCCCATAATATGTAATATTTTTGCTTCTTTCAACGATGCTTCTGTTACATCTGGCATTTTTGCTTTTGTAGCAGGCGTATCATCCCAGTGAAACAAGAATCTACGTTCTCCGTTATTGTCATAAGATACAAAGGCGCAAGCAGTAGATCCATTGGGATCAATAAGAAGCTTTGATGTATCTACTCCATCTTTATTTAAACGCTCTAAAATACATGCTCCAAATTCATCCTCGCCTATGCCAGAAATAATACCACAGCTATGTCCGAGTCTTGCTACTGTAGATATCATAATTGAGGAAGATCCAGATGGAAAGGGCCCTTTAAACAGGGCTTCTTCCTTTAACGGTTTATCCACTTCTGTTCTCATTATTTCTACAAGTGTTTCACCCATTGTCCATATCTCAGCCAATTTCCTTCACCGCCTTTTTCTTTTCTTCTTCCGATTGAAATTGTTGAATAAATTCTACAATTTCATGATTTGGTCCAAGTATCGTAACATATCCTACGCCATGTTCCCAATATGGTAAAAAAGCAGGCCCTTCACGAAAAACATATCCCAAAGCTCTTGCTTCTTTTACACACGAAATAATATCCGTGCAATTTAATGCGATATGATCAATTGCTCCAATTGCATTGGAAACTGGTTCCTTTTTTTCATATGTTTCAATTAAAACATTTCCCCATTCTAAAAAAGCAACTGGATTTTCGTCATGAATCGTTTCCCATTTTAGTTTAAATCCAAGTCCTCGATAAAATTCTATGGTTGTTTTTATATCATCTGTTGGAATACCAATGTGTTGGTACCCATCTACATATTGTGTAAGCATCGTCATCCCTCTCCTTATAAAAAAGAACAGACACTCCTTAATCTTACATTGATTTCAAAATATCTGTCCTTATTTTTCATTATATGTGCATTTCTTTTATAACATCTGGTGTTTTACCAGTACAATTAAATAAGTCACAATTTTTAGCGATTTCTGCAGCAATTGCTCTACGTCCTGGTCCAACAAGTTTTCTAGGATCATTTTCTTCTGCTGAAATTTCAGATTTTACACCTTCTGAAAATACTTTCTTTAACCCTGTTCCTACATTAATTTTACTCATTCCCATTGCCACACATTTTTTAAAATCTTCTTTTGGAACCCCAGTTCCTCCATGAAGAACAATTGCAATATCTGTTTGTTTACGAATTTCATCTAAAAGGTCAAATTGAATCTTTGGATCTGCTTTATAATATCCATGTGCGGTTCCAATGGAAACTGCAAGTGCATCAATTCCTGTTTTTTCAACAAATTCATGCACTAAAGATGGATCAGTAAATGCTTTTCCAGATTCTTCTACATGGACTTCATCTTCGTGTCCTGCAAGCATACCAAGTTCTGCTTCTACCGAACAGCCACCCACACCATATACACTATGATTATGTGCAAAATCTGCAATTTCTTTTGATTTTGCAATATTTGTTTCAAACGATTCACTAGAAGCGTCAATCATAACATTGGTAAATCCTGCAACAACTGCATGTTTAATCTGTTCTAAATCTGTTGCATGATCTAAATGCAAGCAAATAGGAACTTCCGGATATGCCATTGCAAGACCTTTTGCTGTATTTGCGATTAATTCAAGTGAATTATTATAGTATTTTACAGCTCCTAGGGATGCCATTAAAATAACTGGTGAATTCTTTTCTTTTGCCCCTTCTACAATACCAACCATTTCTTCTAGTGTACTAAAATTAAATGCACCTACTGCATATCTTTCTTCTGCCTTTACATTTGTTGTCGCTTTTTTAACAGAATCTGCCATAATTTGTTTCATTGTTAATAATTGCATGTTGTTTCTCCTTTTTATTTTCAAATTTATGTATTTCTTTTCTATCTTACTCTTCTATATCTAGTGCATTTTTGACCATAACATATGCCCCATAAGCGACAACTTTATCATTTAACTTTGAAATTCGTATTCTGTCTTCATCAAATTCAAAACATGCGCTTCTACGAATTTCTTCCATCATCGTTTTCCAAAAATATTTTTCGGTCTTTACAATTCCACCTGCTAAAACAATAATATCCGGATCAAAGAGATTGATTAAATTGGCTAATCCCATTCCAATATAGGAACCTTCTTGTTGCAGCATATTGATTGCATATGCATCACCTTTCTCAGCTGCATCTCCTAAAATTTTTCCACCGACTTGTTTTGTGTCATAGTTTATCGCTTCAAATGCCATTGACTTTATCCCATTTTCAATGTCTCGCTTCATTCGACCATTTAATGCAGTTCCCGAAGCATACATTTCAAAGCACCCATTGCCTCCACATTTGCATTCAGGTCCTGCAAAATTAATAGAAACATGTCCAAATTCTCCTGCAAACCCGTTTCGACCGTGATAGATTTTTCCATCGATAGCAATTCCGCCACCGCAACCCGTACTAATTGTCTGATATAAAACAACATTCTCACCTTTTGCAACACCAACATTTGCTTCTGCTAATGCGCCTAAATTTCCATCGTTTTCAACAAATACGGGAACCCCAAATTCTTCGCGAAGACGCTCCCCTAAAGGAAAGTTTTTCCATTCCATCATTGGAGCATCAATAATCACTCCTGTTTTATAATCAAGTGGTCCTGGAGCGGCTACGCCAATCCCGCAAATATCTTCTTTTCGTAATTTGCTTTCTTTTAGTACTTCATATGCAAGTTCTATCGTATTTTGAAATACAACATCTTGTCCCTCATAAGTTCTGGATTTTTTAACTTTAAATTCTGTAATTGGCTCACCGTGATTGTCAAATACTACTGCTGTGGTCTTTGTTCCACCAATATCAATAATTAAATAATTTTTCATTTCCCCTACCAACATATTCATTTTTATTTTGATTTTTTCTTTTGTGCCATATCAAGCATTACGGCTAAAATAATAATGGAACCAATTACTACTTTTTGCCAGTAAGCGGAAATTCCCATTAATGTCATACCATTGTTGATTACTGCGATAATTGCACAACCAAACATTGCTCTTGCAACCGATCCCGATCCTCCGGCTAATGAAGTTCCACCAAGAACCGTTGCTGCTATTGCAAACATCTCATAACCATCCCCTGTTGCTGGATGTCCATTATTTACTTTTGATGCTGCAACAACACCTGCAAGACCTGCTGTAATACCACAAATAACGTGACTTTTTAAAGTTACCATTTTTGTATCAATTCCACATAAATGTGCCACATTGATATTCGATCCTACCGCAAATACATGACGCCCAAATACGGTCTTTGTTAAAATAATGTGAAAGATAAATACCACGATAATTGTAAAAATTACAATAACAGGAACAATTCCCATCTTAAAGTTTTCGGTTTTAAATACACGTCCAGAACCAAGTACTGCAAACCCATTAGGAAGCCCATAAACAGGTCCACCTCCGGAGATAATGTATGCCAATCCACGGAATGCTTGCATCAAAGCAAGGGTACAAATCATCGGGACTAATCGCCGATAAGCAACTAACCATCCGATAAATAATCCAATCGCTGCTCCTCCTAAAATACCTACTACTATTTGGACAACTATTATCGTTGCCGTTGCTTCTACATCAAGTGCCAATACAACCTTCGCGGCTATAATTCCTGTGATTGCCATTGCAGAACCAACACTGATATCGATACCACCAAGAATAATTACATATGTAAGACCGGTTGCAAGAATTGCATTTAAACACATCTGTCCAAATAAGTTAATGATGTTTGCAGGTTTTACAAATGTCACATTTCCAATTGAAAATCCAATTGCAAGAAAGATTAGTACAAAGATAACAATGTTATCTGTGAAAAATTCTTTTATACTAATATTTTTAATATTACTTTTTTTCATTATATTTTCCTCTCTTTATATACCTATATATTTGTATTGTTTGTCCAAAGTCAATCAATCTGAAATTGGGCTTGCAAGAGATATTAGATTTAACTCATTGATCTCTTCACAACTCAATTCGCCAGCCTGATGGCCTTCCGACATTACATATACTCGATCTGCAACCTTGATGATTTCTGGCATATCGGAAGATACCATAATGATAGCTCCTCCATCTTCCACAAATCGATTCATTAAAGCGTAGAACTCCGCTCTTGCATTTACATCAATACCTTTTGTTGGTTCATCAAGAATCAATAATCTTACACCAGCAGCTAACCATTTAGAAAGGATAACTTTCTGTTGATTTCCTCCAGAAAGATTTCCGCAAAGTGCTTTTGTACTTGGCGCTTTTATTTTTAGCTTTTCCATATATTCATCACTTGTTTCTTTTTCCCATGGCAAGTTAATAAACCCTTTTTTTGCATGGAATGGGAGATTTGGAAGTGCAATATTCTCTTCTATGTTTTTTGTTAGAAGAAGTCCCGTTCTACGTCGATCTTCCGTAGCAAGCCCAACCTTTCTACGTATCGCGTCTTTCGGATTCTTAATCTGTACCTCTTCTCCATATAAAAACACTTTTCCTGACGTAATCTTTGTTGCCCCAAAGATTGCTTCCATAACTTCTGTTCGCCCTGCACCTATCAATCCTGAAAATGCCACAATTTCTCCTGCATTTGCATGAAAACTAACATTTTCAAATACGCCTTCTTGACAAAGATTTTCTGTGCGAAGAATTTCTTCTTTTGCTGTATGTTTTGGTTTCACATAAGCGCCCAATTCACGTCCAACCATACTATTTACGATTGTTTGTTCGCTAACTTCGTTAACCTTATATTCTGCTACTTTTCCTCCATCTCGCAAGATAGAGCATCTTTCGCAAATAATAGGTAATTCCGCCATTCGATGTGTAACATAAATCATGGTCGTATTTGCAGCTTTCATTTTACGTATTTGTAAAAAGAGAGAGTCGATCTCTTTTTCAGAAAGTGATGATGTTGGTTCATCAAGGACCACTACTTTTGCATGTTTTGAAATAACCTTTGCAATTTCAACTAATTGAAGTTGCGCTGCAGTTAATTCTGCACAAAGTCTATTTGCATCAATTTCTAGTCCCATTTCGCGAAGTACATTTTGTGCATCCGCTTCCATTTTTTTTCGGTTTAACAAGCCATTTTTTTTGCGTGGTTCACAACCAAGATAAATATTCTCGGCAACCGTTAAATGGGGGGCAATCGATGTTTCTTGTTCAATAACTGCAATTCCTGAATCCAGTGCATCCTTTGGACTTTTAAACTTACATATCTTTCCGTCCAAAAATACCTCCCCTTTGGTAGGTGTATATATCGAAGCAATAATTTTAATCAATGTGGATTTTCCTGCTCCATTTTCTCCCACTAATGCATGGCATTCCCCTGGATAGAAATCGATACTGATGTCTTCTAGTGCTTTTACACCGGGAAATTCTTTGGAAATATTCTTTACTTGTAAGAACGGTTTCATACCTGTTCCTCCATTTCATCTTTTATAAAAAGGTGCCCAGATAAAATGGCCTGGGCACCTTAGACCTATGTAATTCTTAGTCTCTTTCTTTATTTAGTCTAAATAATCTGCTACGTTTTCTGCAGTTACCAATTTACACTCGATCAATGATTTTTGATCTCCTGCTACGGTTCCTGTTTGGAAGTATTCTGCCATTTTATCTACGATTCCAGCGCCGATTCCTTCTGGATCTTGTGCAACTTCTGCTTCCCAAATCTTTCCGATTTCTGGATCTGCAATGTATTCACATGCGGTTTGTCCAGCATCAAAACCTACGATTTTTGTAGATGCACCAGATGCTTGAATGGATGAAAGTGCTCCATATCCTGTTGGATCTCCTACAACGAAGATATATGATAATTCATCTCCATATTGAGTAATCCAATTTTGCATAATATCTGCTGCTTTAGATTGGTCATTATCTGCATCCATAGATGCGATTAATGTAAGATCTTTTCCACCATCAATTGCTGCTTGTACGGTTTCTTCAAATCCTGCTTGACGATCTTGTGTTGATTGTGCAGATGCATAAGTAATACATCCAACCATAGATCCTTCTGGAGCATGTTCTGCAATATATTCTCCGGCTACAACTCCACCAGCTTTGTTATTTGATCCTACAAATGAAATGTATTGATCTAAATAATCATCATCCAATGTACAGTCAAAAGTAAAGATGCTTACACCTTCTGCATTTGCTGCTTGTAATGCTGGAACCGTTCCTGCTGGATCATTTGCAGAAAGTGCAATTGCATCATATTCTGCTGCTACATAATTGTTGATTAAATCCGTTGCAATGGATCCGTCAAGTTGTTGATCTCCTAATGTTGGTGTTGGAATTCCAAGTTCTTCACAACGTGCTAAAATTCCTGCTTCTACGCTTTGATAGAAGGCATCGTTTTCTGTTCCCACGATAAACGCAAACTGCAATTCTGAGAGATCTTTCATCTCTGTTTCTTCTGTTTCTTCTGTTTCTTCTGTTTCTTCTGCTACTACGTTTGCTGTTTCTGCGTTTGCTGTTTCTGTTTCTGCGTTCCCACATGCGGTCAATGATGCAATCATGATTGCCGCCATTACGACTGATAATACCTTTTTTTTCATTTTTAAATCCTCCCTTTATTTGCTAACGTGCTTTCACACGTTGCTTTCATGTTGTTTTTCGCTGCTTGCTTTTGGATACTCATTGCAAAGTAATCGATAGGCAGCCTCATCTTCTTCTATTGTTGGAAATCGCCCAAGTGGCTCTTTAAAGAAATTATCTGTATTATCATCATTTGTCATAGATACCTCACCAATTAATGCCGGGCCACCTTCTGGAATAATAAATTCATGCGCTAAATAAGGATATAGCGTCATACTTTCTCCTCTATGAAGGGTAACCTTACTTCCAGCTGGTAAACGATACTGTCTTCCATCCTGACAAATCTCAACATCTGTGTCAATATATTCTTCTGTATTTGGATCCACATTATAGAATGTAAATATAATGTCATTTCCACCTCTATTTATAATATCTTCCATTTTGCTTTTATGATAGTGCATAGGCGACACTTGACCCGAATCACACATCATAATTTTTTCTGCATACGATTTTTTATACTTTGGATTATGCACATTTCCATTTCGAATGGTAATAAGCGCTAAGCCAAGGGTATCAAAATGTCCTTCTCCATAATCCGTCACATCCCATCCCAAACAATTATCACGAATTTCATTATATTCTGTGCCTTTATCCAACCATTCTTCAGGCGTAAAATCCAGATAAGGTGGAAGTGCAAATTTATATTCTTGCAATAATTTTTCAAATTTTTTAATTACTGCATTTATTTCCGATCTCTTCATTTTAATTTCTCCTTTTATCTTTTATTTGTTTAATCAAACAAACGGCTTGATTTATTTCTTCTATTCCTTCAATTACTGAGAATTTTAAGGTGTTTGTTTCTTTTTCAAATGGTTTAAGGTAATGCACGCTATTATTTTTAATATGATATAACTTGCCTTCTACAAAGGAATTTGAAGGTTCCAAACCCAAAACATAATCTCCTGATCCAAGTGACTTCCATTCCATAAAATATGGAAGATTTTTCTGATTAAATTCAATCTTTAATCCAATATTTCGTTCGTGATTTACAACCAATACCATAGTATCTAACTTTTCATCCGACTGCAGCTCATGGATAAACACATATTCTCTTTCATTATCCACAGGTTTTTCCATTTGATCCCAATGTTCTTCGTGTTCTACTGAAAAAGGTTCTCTTCCAGTTACTTTCGTAGTAGGCATATATAATTTACAATTTTCATTTAAAAACGGATACCCTATATTACAATGATACATGAGCATCAATGGCTCTGGGCGAAATGCTTGATTTTCAACTTCATCCGTTATCGTTATACTATTTTCTCCGAGAACACTTTCTATTTTTCTCCGAAGCACCATGTTTTCTCCAAACAGCTCTGCTTCTCGCATTTCTCCTGAAATAGAAATCTTACAACAATTTTCCTCTGTTATTACGTCCGTACTAATATGTTCCGCAGGCGTTGTACGCATTCTTCCATGCATCGGATAATCTTTTCCGTCCACTGTGCATGGCGCACATATATTTTCTAATCCACAGGTAAAAAATAAACCTCCCATGATACTTCTAAGTGCTTCTTCTCCGTTGGTGTCGTATTGATTTCTTCCTTCTAATCCTGGCTTTGCCATAAAGGTCATATTTAATCCCTTATAGGAAAAATCGGTGATATCTAACGCTTTGTCAGCCGCCAAATGAAACGAAATATCTCCACATTTTACTTCTATCGCATTAAAATGTTCTGCGCGTCCTTCTTTATATGTAATAGGTCTTACGAATACTAATTGTTGAAGACTACCACAATACTTCATCAAATCCTTTATCATAACAATTTCGTTCTAGCCTTTCTTTATTCCAAATTTGCATGGTATCTCCATAAATTTTTCATATCAATCTTACGTTCATCAACAATCATTTTTGCCACAATATCTCCAAAAAGTAAAAGGCTTTGTTCAAAAAGAGATGTCATCGGCTGCACCGAATCAATTTCATCTTCTAAATAATTCTTTGTTCTTACCGGAATTCTTACCATAAATTCACATAAATCTTTCATCTCACTATTTGGATTGGAACCAATATGAATAATTTTTGCACCAATTCCATGTGCTTTTTTTGCAATTCCTAAAGGAAACAAAGATCCACCGCTTCCCGATCCAACCACCAAAAGATCCTTTTCTGTAATTGCTGGTTCTGTTATCTCTCCTACATAATGTGTTTTTATCCCAAGATGTGCAAATCTTTTACACATTGCTTGCAAAGATAAAAGAACTCTTCCTACTCCAACAAAATATACTTGTTCTGCTTCTAAAATTGCTTCCACAAATTTTTCTACCAATTCTTGGTCTGTTGCACCTAACGCTTTCTCTATTTCCGTAAGTACTTCATCTAATGTACCATTATAATTTTCCTTATAATATCCCATTTTCTAGCCTCTTTTCATTCCTTGTTTTTATGTATTTCATTCATTTGATTTTCTAAATCTTTTAGTATTTTCAGACTATTCATTTGGTTATCTTTTGCAATACAAGTACTTCCTGCAACAAAAATATTTGCTTCTCCAGACATCCCACTAGTTCTTATATTTTCCGTTGATATACGACCATCTAAAATCACCTTTGTATCTAATTTCCTTGCTACAATCATTTCATGCAAATCATGAATTTTCTTTGCTGAATAGGTTACTTGTGCTTCGCCTTTTACCTGTGCATAACCCGGATTAATTAACATAAGCAATACTGCGTCACATTTATCAAGTATATACTCTAATTCGCATAGTGAAGTCGATGGTTTTAGCGCCACCCCAGCTCTTACGCCTCTACTATGGATATAATTTAGCATGCCATCTATATGTTCACAGGTTTCCATGTGAAATACAATTTGGGAAACACCCGCTTCAATCAACTCATCAACAAAAAACTGAGGGTCTTTTACCATAAGATGTGCTTCAAATTCCAAATTTGTTTTTTTTCGAAGTTGTTTTACTGTTTCTAATCCCAATGGCATACTTGGACTAAAGTAACCATCCAAAATGTCTACATGTAACATTTCCAACCCAGAATCTTCGATCAACTTACATTGTCCCTCAAGATTGCACATATCTAACGTGATCAAAGATGGGGATATATGACAAAACTTTTTCCAAACATTTTCTTTCATATTATTTATTCTCCTGCAAAAAGTGTTCTATTTTTTTTCTTGTCGGAAGAGATTTAATTGCACCTTTTTCTCTAACTGCTAAAGAACCGCTTGCATTTCCATAGACCACTGCGTTTTTTAAAATTTCTAGTTCCAATTCGTTCTGTTTTGAAATCCCTTGAAATAATATACTTGAAAGAAATCCTCCCCAAAATGCGTCTCCCGCACCCGTTGTGTCCGCTACATTATCCACTTTAAATCCAGAAATCCTATGAGAAGTACCTTTATAAAATAATTCACTTCCCTCGCTTCCTTTTGTCAAGATAACAACCGGAATATCATATTCTTTCATAATAGGTAATATGTTTGTATAGCCGCCGACCATATCGATCTCTTCTTCCGAAAGTTTTAATAAATCCACATACTTTAATATCGATAATACTTTTTTCGTGCAAGCTTCCTTATCATCCTTCCACATTAAATTGCGATAGTTAATATCAAAACCAACTAATTTCCCAAGATCATGTGCTTTTTCCATTGCATATTCTGTTGCTTCCACTGCTTTTCCTGCAGATAACGAACAGGATCCAGCTTGGATTAATTTACAATTTTTTAAATCTTCTTCTTTAATTTCCTTTTTATCTAACATCATATCTGCACCTGGTTTTCGTGCAAATGTGAAACTTCTATCATTCTCTTCATTTAAAGAAACAAATGCCATCGTCGTCGTTGCTTCATCTGTTAGTTTTGGTGATAATGGTTTTACTCCATTTTCTAAAAGCGTTTCTATTAAAAACTTTCCAAAATCATCATTTCCTACCTTGCAATACATTCCTGTTTCAAGTCCATTTCTTGCAATTGCGATTGCCACATTAGCAGGTGCTCCCCCTGCATTTCTTATATAGCTTCCCACTTCATCTCCTGGAAGAAAATCGATTACCATTTCTCCAATTGTAATTACATCCATTTATTTCTCCATCTAGTTTATTTTGCTCTTCCATTACTTCCAAGAACCATCATTTTTTGCATTACATATTTTTTTACTTCTTCCATTCCTACCGCAGAATATTTCTTTGGATCAATCTCTTTCGGATTTTCTTCTAAGTATGTTTTTATTCCGTTTGTATAAGCAATACGAAGATCCGTAGCATAATTCACTTTACAAATTCCATGTTTTACACACTCACGAACTTGTTCGTCTGGAACACCACTGGTTCCATGAAGTACTAGTGGGATATTAACCACTGCATGAATCGATTTTAAGCATTCTACATTAACTTTTGGAACGCCTTTATATACGCCATGAGAGGTGCCAACCCCTACAGCAAGCGAATCAACTTGTGTCCGTTCTACAAATTCTTTTGCTTCTAATGGGTCTGTATAAGGATTATCATCATCATTTACTAAATCATCTTCCTTACCTCCAACTTTTCCAAGCTCACCTTCTACCGGAACGTTTCCCGGATGACATGCATCGGTCACTGTTTTTGTTAAAGCCACATTTTCTTCAAATGATAGTTTTGATCCATCAATCATAATTGAGGTGTAACCAGTTCTATATGCTTCCATTGCAAGTGCAAAAGAATTTCCGTGGTCTAAGTGCATAACTACGGGAACGGAGGCTCTTGCTGCTGCGGCTTTCACATTTGCTAAATATAAGTCAAGGCCTGCATATTTCACTGTAGATGGCGTTGTCTGCATAATCACCGGTGCTTTGATTTCTTCTGCTGCTTCTAACACAGCCATTACCATTTCCATATTTTCTACATTAAATGCTCCAACTGCATATCCGTTTTTCCGAGCATCTTCTAATATTTCTTTCGAAGTTACCAATCCCATTTTTATCTCCTAAACCTGTTCGTTTTATTTATTAACGCTGTTAATTACTAAACACAGTATATTTCTATTTATTTTAAATGTCAATTACTTTTATCTTTTTCGACGTTTTCAACTGTTTTCACCTTTCTTTTTTGGTAATTATTCACAGTTTTAATTGTTCCAGCATTAATTTATAATATAATTAAATGGATTAGTCTGTTAATTACTATTCTATTTTAAGATTAGGAGATTTTTATGGCAAAAACAGGAGCAAATTTAGCCGATTTGTTAGACTCAAATCGTGCCCATATTATGCATTACATTGTTAAACATCCAGGCTGTTCTAGAGCAGAACTAGGGGAATCGACTGGATTAACTCTTCCTTCTATTACAAAAATCATTCACTCACTTATGGAGTGTGATGCAATTTATGAAACCGGCTTTTCAGAAGGAAAAAAAGGACGACGTTCCGTTGGCCTTTCCTTCAATTATGATAAATATAAAATTCTAGCAATTAAATTAACTTGGAGCAGATTAGAGATCCAACCTTACGATTTCTTAGGAAATACCTATGGGAAACTAATATCCATACCCTTTCCCAATGTTTCTACACATAATATAGAACAAATAATTCAAGCGGCAGCGAATGGTATTCAAAGTTTTTGTACTGAATTTCCGGAAATTGTAGCTATTGGGATGTCAATTCCCGGTCCTTGTTTTCGTGACACCGGAACCATTTTACTTCCCCCTTATAATTTAGACCCTAAAAAACGGTTTTATTATCCGTTAAAAGAAAAATTAGCTAAGTATACTTCTCTTCCTATTTTTACCGAGCACGATGCAGATGCTGGAGCTTTAGCTTACTGGTGGTTTGAATCTTCTGATGCAAAAGATACCATCATTATGAATATAATTGGCGATGACGGAGTGGGGGTTGGATTAGTAGATCAAGGTCATGTTTTTACAGGTACTAATAATTGTTCTTGTGAATTGGGACATATTTCTATTGATTATAATGGCAGAGTTTGTCCTCGTTGCGGTGGACATGGTTGTATCAATTCTTATTGTAGTACTGAAGCTCTTGAAATTATTTCCAAAGAATACCTTCCAAACCACCCAGATAGCCTATTACATAACCATCCTAATTTTTCTTATCACACGATTTTTCATGCAGCAAAGCAAAAAGATACTTTTGCTTCAAATATGGTTTTTGAGTGTGGGGAAAATTTAGGGCATGGCATTCTTACCTTACTTCACATTTATAATCCAGATATTATTATCATTAGTGGTGCAATCAGTCTTGGTGGCGAATTATTAATGCGTGGTATTCAAAATACCTTAGCAAAAGCGCAATCTAGTTACACCATCATTCCAAAAATCAAACTACTTCCTGCAGAGAAAGAACTAACAATGCTTGGAGCCGCTGCCTTTGCCATCGATTCCGTATTGAATTCACCCACACAATACCTTTCTCTTTCCATTAATAACTAATCTCGTATTATAAAACAAATAAACTTCTTAGGTCAACGCCTATGCAACTTCTTTATGAGGGGCATAGGCGTTTTTTACTCTCCTTCTTTTTAATTATAATAAAAAAAGCAAATCCAATAATGATTTGCCTTTCAATCCTGCGAATAGTATTCGCCTTTTATCCTGTTTTTTTAACTACATTACTATTTTTTTATATACTAAAAACACTTACAAAATCTGGATATAGAAAAACCAAGAAGCTCCCTATTTCACTATTCAAATGATTTCTATCCTAGTCATTATGATTAGGAATTAAAACAAATTTACCTACATGCTTCTTTAATCCAAATTCTTTTTGTGCTTTAACAATATCTTTTAAAGGAAAAGATTTTGCAAGTGCAGGTTTTATCTCTCCATTTTCTATAGCTGATATAACATTTGGAAATACGGGTTCGTCCCAACCAGTACATCCAATCAAGGTAAGATCCTTTAAATATAAATCTCTCATATCCAAGGAAACCATTGGTCCTGCAATCGCTCCAGAGGATACAAATTTTCCTCCTCTTTTCAGCACTTTCAACATATAAGGAAAATTTGGACCTGCAACATTATCAATAACAATATCTACAGATTTTTCGCCTAAGGCTTTCAGTGTATCCCTTCCGTATCCTACAACTTCATCTACTCCATATGATTTTACTCGTTCAATTTTATTGTTATCCTTTACAATTCCAATGACATATGCTCCTCTTCGCTTCGCCAATTGTACAACTGCAGAGCCCACACCACCAGATGCACCAGCTACTAAAACACGGTCTCCTTTTTTAACCTCCGCACGGTTCACCATATTTTCTGCAGTACCATATGAACATGGTATGGTTCCCAGCTCAGCGTCAGTCCAATCACAATCTACTGGAAACACTTCTGTTGCCGCTATTTTTACATACTGAGCAAAGGCACCATCAAAATCTGATGCCATCCAAATATTTTCCATAGAATCATAACCTTTATTACGAATACATGATCGAATCAAAACTCTTTTTCCTATAAGGTCTTTATTTTTTTCATCTCTTACTTCTACAACTTCTCCACAACAATCAGTTCCTTGTATAAATGGAAATGGTGTGGCCTCACCCCAACCTCCATCACCTTCACTAGCTGCTTTTGCTAGTTCTTCATCCGTCAACGTAAGTTTTTCCGTACTTGTAGTTACTTTTGAAGAATACCAGCCAAGTCTAGTATTAATCTCTGTATTATTAACTCCTGCTGCTAATACTTTAACTAATACTTCCCCTTCATCAATTAATGGAATCGGTACCTCTTTATAAACAAGCTTATCATAGCCGCCATTACCCACTGTAACAACTGCTTTCATCGTCCTATCGCCTTCTTTAATTTCAAATCGATTCTCATTATTATTAATCATAGTATTCCTCTTTTCTTATTACAAATGTTTATTTTTATGTTGATTGACTAATCGTCAAGACACCAACTGACGGTATATACTTAACTTGTAACCTTTGGGTATAGTTTGATACAATCAAAGTAGTTCTGTCGCCATTTTAATAGCTTGAGAACGACTTTTCACATTCATCTTAGAATATAGATTTCCGGTATGAAATTTCACTGTTCTAACAGTAACATCCATAAGCTCCGAAATTTGATTATTAGATAATCCATTACATATAAGACGAAGTACTATTTTTTCTGTATCTGTAAGCGGTTCGTCAAATACCTTTTGTGGTTTTTGATAAAGGGGATATAGTAATGCATAGCGTTTAGTTTCCTCAATCAAGCGTCTGCTATAATCAGAGCTAACCGTTAGTGACGCTTTTTGTAAAAGAGGCAAGATCGCAATACCCTCTTCTGCAATAAAACGAATAAATCCATATTGCTCACAACTTTCAAGGGTTTCATTCAATGTTTTTTCCCAACCATCTTGTTTCATGTAATATTGTGTAATAGCAATCAAAATCCCGGTCTCCAATTGACCATAAATACGATCGTATTTTTTGAAATAATCCAAAAGTCTTCCTAATAAAGTAATGGCATCGGTATATTTTTCAACTGCCAGGTAACAACGTACCTTTATCAAATAACAATAACGGTCAAGAATCTTAAACTGTTTTCTTTCATCTTGTGCTATATTTTTAAGCCAAAAATCAACTACTTGTATCTTCCCCTCCATCAGTGCAAACTTTATTTGAAGTGCTCTTATATTGGCTATCATTCCTTTCATTTTTAATTCTTGCGCTCGTTCTTCCATGCTTTTTAACATTCCATAAGCGGAAGAAAAATTATTCTGCATAAGCATTACACGACTTAATATACCTACTGCTGCAAATTCCACTTCTAATGTCCCTTGAAAATCCGCCGCATTTTTTCCAGCGTTTACCAACATCATAATTTCAGTTAAATTATCTGATGTTGATTTTTCAAATAGGCTCTCTGCCAATGCAATATCTGCAATTCCATAACCATATCTACCAAGAATTAATTCAACAGGTTTTTTCATTTGAGCGTAATATTTTCTGTCATGCAATGTCCACCTGCAAAAATCCTTACCTCCATTTAGCACACTCGGTAAATTGCTAGTCACTGAAAACTCTTGTAATTGAAACCTTCCTAAGCGATATGCTTTAATCACATTTGTAAGAATTTGTGTGATATTTTCACTTCCTCTATGAGGTAATGCAATTTTTAGATATGCAATCTTTCCTTGCACTATTCTATAATTTTCATCCGTTTTATTTTGGTTTTTACTATATTTTTCAAGTTCCAAGAACCAATACTCACTTTCCTCTATCTTACAGCAAATTGAGCACATCATACTCATACCACACATTAATTGAGGCGATTCCAAAATAGTTTCATTTGATAATGCTCTATAATAATCCTCTGTTTCAAAATAGTATCCATTTCCTGGATGTCTATTTGAATTTAGAATCAAAAGTTCCGCCAATTTATTTGTATCCTTGCAAAGATTATAATAGTAAAGTGCCTGTTCAATATCATCCTCTAATTCATAATAAAGAGCCGCATTATGATATGTCGTGTTTATAAATTCTTCAGAACAAATAGTATGTTGTTTGTGTAAAAGATATTCCCGAAATATCGGATGAATCGAATATGTATCCGGAGGACAAAAAATCAAATAGCTTCCTCCAGATAAAGCCTTATTGATAATAGATATTACATGTTTTTTCCCTGTTACCATACCTGCCATTAATTCTGTAAAAGTTTCAAAAGTCGCCATATGAAGCATGAATTTCTGCACGTCCATATCCCAATATTTAAAAACAAGCATATCATAACAGTCAAACAAATCCAACTTCATCCGTTCAACTGTTTGTTTATTCATAACTTCTCCCTTAGACAACCACTTAACTAAAAAGAAAACAGCCATGGGATAACCCATTGTTGCCTTTTCAATTTTTGATGGAAGCGTAGGGTCTGTTAATTCATAATTTAATAACAATTGAGATATCATACTACGGTCTAACTGTAATGAGCCATAATTAAAACAAGCAAGTTTGGATGTCAGTTGATATGGCTTTAAAAAAGCAGGAAGATCACATCTACCAACTAATATAAAATGAGTCTTTACATGACTATTCATAACTGTCAAAATCAGATTTTCTTTTTGTAAATCATTAATATTATGACTATCGTCAATCACAACAATTTCTTCCAGTTTACCAGTCAATTCATCTATACCTTTTTCTTGATTCAAAGATATGTAAGTATAATTATCACCTTCCGTATCCAGCCAATCTAAAACAGCAGTTGTCTTTCCCCAACCAGTCGGACCAAATATATACATAACTTTTTTTGATTGAATTTCTCTTGTAAATGATTCATAAAGCTCTGGCCGTTTAACTATCATTTGTTCATCACCTTCTCATAAAATATATCTGTATTATATCTTATTCTTTTTCTTTTGTCTTTAAATGAATGAAAAGATAGTCAATGTGCCACACAATTCAACACATCAACCACCTTTTTAAAATTTTTTACCACTTTATTTAAAATAACCACCCTCGAAATAGCTTTTTCATAACTTATTATACTAAAAAACCGTTTATACCTAATAACCTCTTTATCTCTTCCCCAATTACTTCTACTGCTTCATTCCCATCCAGATTTTCTTTATTAAGTGTCTGATACCATCTATCTGTTACTAAATCTAATGCTGCTATTTTTGCAAAACTCTCTACCCCAGAATATGATTTTGAAACCGTAAGTGTTTTACCAGCCATACCTACCATTATTTGATATTTCCCTGTTGGCTGAAATCGAATTGCATGCATAATTCCTTCCCCCGATATTTCGGGTTTTCCAATTGGATAGTCACCATCTTTGATAATTTCATACAATTCTTCATACGATATTTTTTTGTTCATTTTTACCTTAAAATACATTTTATACATTTTTTTAAATAGGTTCACTTTTATTCTCCTTTATTTTAATTTGTATTATCATCCAAATACATTACTTATTTTTCAATATATCCATCCGCATTTATCGCTTTTTTTTCAAAACAAGAAATTAATTTTTTATATTTTTCTTCATCTAGTGCATAATGATGCTCAAAAGATATTTTTTTGCCTTTTTCTTTACTTTTAATTTCTATATCTCCCCTTTTATCTTCAGTCATTCCATCAGTTATCGTCCCATTCCTTTTAAAAGGTCTAATTAAATATTTTTTAACGTCTATAAATTCTATCACTACCGTTTTATTAAATTTATCAGCAATTTCTTCTGAACTCATATATAGAAATCGTTCTCCAAAAGTCTCCCAATATTTATCTGCCTTTCCTATTCTTTCAAAAAAACCCTTTCTTTCACTTATAAACATCTTTTTTAATTCTTTATTAGTCGCTTTTATAAAAGTTTTCTCTAGAGATATCGCCAATAATTTTTTTTCGAAAAAGACAATAAACTTTTTATCATCACAATTAATAAAAAAATCCGCCACTTTATTTTTTCCTTCACAATTAAATTCCAAAACATTTATCCTCCTTTATTTCTTATTCAAACATCTTTAACCATGTGTTTAATTCAGAACCCTATACAATATTAACAAAATACTTAAAACTCGTTTTTCATTTTCTCTTTCCTCTTTCATCTAGTTTTTATACACTATAATTCACTTTATTTAATAGTATACTTTTATCAAAATATTGTCGCCGTACTAAAGTACAGTCTTGTAAAGAATCTTGATTTAGATACTTATCACTACACACGTGAAATCACAATATTCCGAGCTAAATATCAAACCCTCTTCTTTATAGATTTATATACTTGGAGACTTATATCCACAATACTTCTTCAACATTAAATTTTCCACAAATAAAAGCTACCATCATCAATTTCACATATTTGACGATAAGTAGCCTCTAGTTAACAACAATACACTTTTTTATGCACTTTTATTCCTTTTTCCTAACAAGTAGTGAGCAACACTCCACATGGGACGAGTGTTTTTTGAGACTGATAATATTATATTTTGATAGTGTCAAAAAAACGTCAGACAGTGTCTGATATATTCAACTTGATCATTATATCTTGCGAAGCAAGGGACTAGAAGCACTTTTCAGAATGAAAAGTTTAACTTCTAGGTAGCTTGCCCCTGACTGTATCAGGGCAAATACTTATCTAATAATTAGGACAACATTAATTTTCATGAAATAGTCTCACCAAGTAAAAGGGCCATATCCGATATGGTGTCGATAACAATTTTTTATGTGGTTTCAGAACTTCTTTGTTGAAGATATTCTCGTATCATTTACTTTTTGAGACGATTTTATCGAATCTGCTATCCATGCATACACTTAGATCAGTTGTAACGAACTTTCCATCATGAAATAATGAGAAAATTGTTGCTGGCGTAGGCGCAGATTGTGCTTGCTCCATTGTTTCTAATTTTATAACTTTCATATTCAATTTTCTTTTTTCAACGGTTTCTACTAACGATTCGTTTACATGGTATTCAGTATAAGGACAACGATTTGTATAATAAACGACATAACCCTGTTTTTCTGGACATTTATTCACTTTAGCCTGTGCTTTAAAATGAGGTGAAAAAGCTTTATCGTTGAAAGTTAAAGACAATAACGAAAAGCCTGCAGGCGTGGTATCACATTCTTTAAATCCTTGTTTTAAAAGCCATTTCCTATCACTCATAAAATGAAATTTCTTTATCCCTACAACTGTTACCAATCCATCTTTCCCTTGCTTTTTGGCGTCACTAATTGCCTCTTGAAGTAAAGTTTTTCCATGTCCTTTACCTTTATACTTCCCTGAAACCCAAAAGCAACCTATCATGAGAAAATTCGGAGCTGTTACAGGAATCCATGCTTTTTCAGCAGGCCCGTACTCAATGAATACTTTAGCTCTTTCGTTTATTCTTCTGAAAATATATTTATTTTTGAATTCATTTTTAAGCCAATCTTTTTTAAGTTTATAGCTCTTTGCACACTTCTTATCTGAAATAGCGCAGCAAATGTGCTCATTGGCAATGTTATCTTGATCAAGTGTCATATAGCTCATCTGTTTCCTCCAATTTATTATTGCGTTAAATGTACTCTACAATTTTAGCTTTAAGTACTAATTGTTTACTGTAGCTAGTAAAACCATCATTTAATCAATTGCTTCTGAGCTTAGGTATTAATAAGTTGGATTTTATTTTAACGCAATGTAAATATCAATATCTGCATTCTCCCAATCACTATTAATATATTCCTCGAAATCTCCAGTAAAACTTCTATTTAGGTTCATTTTCCAAATTTCATCCCAAGCCTGAGCAACAATTTTTTCCATATGTCCGTGTACTGAAAACTTTGCATATTTTCCGGCAGGAATAATTTTCACAGTTAGTTCATCATTCTCCACGATTGAAACTTCATTGCCTACTGTCACACAATAGTCATCTTTACTATAGTCAGAATAAAGACCAATAGCGTAATCATTAATCTTATTCTTAATGGTAGCATTCACACCACTTTGATATAACTCTTCCCAAAGTCCAGCGATAATAGTACTCATTTTAGGATCATTGTTACTTGTAATAGCACTAACACCCACAACAGTTTTTTTCTCTAATTCTACGATTTCATAATTCATTTTATAACCTCCATATAGTTGATAAGGTTATTATACTACACTTAATATGACAACACTGTGTCATATTAAGTGTAGTTTTTAAGTATTTTTTCAAGCTTTGTTTTCACATCAAGTCTAACTTCTTCAGGAGATAAAACTTCGCAATCCTCCCCGAAAGATGTAATATAGTTATAAATCCAATCTCCCTTTGGGTAAATAACTTCCACTATAAAACTACCATCTTCAAGCTCTGTGATAGTGTTAAATTCATCATATACACGATAGGCCAACTTTTCTGAAAGTTTAAGTTTTAGTGTAATAAAATCCTCTTTGAACACTTCTTTTTCTCTGATAACTTGTACGACTGGTGGTCGATGAAAAGTTACATCCATAACAGATAACGATTTTATGCGTCTTAATTTGAAAAATCTGTTATCGCATCTTGTTTTACAGTATCCATATAAATACCAACTTTGTCCTTTAAAACACAGTTTTAAAGGATCAACTTGCCGTTTTGTTTGTTCACCCTTACCACTAGCATAAGAAAATGAAATGGTGTTATTAAGCAGTATTGCTGCTTTCAAGCTGGAAAACAACTCTTTTTCTTCATTCGAATTATACCAAGATGTAAAATCCACCTCAATCCAATCTGTATTAGTTTCCCCAAATAAATTGCTTAATTTTTTTAGTGCATTATCTGTTTCACTAAGATCAACTGAACTTACTGCTTTTAGAGAAGATAAAATATTTGATTTTTCTTCCATAGTTAAAATAGTTTTGTTTAGTACAAAATCAGATAAAAGAGAGATACCCCCGCCTTTACCTTTGCTCATATATACAGGAATGCCTACAGATGATAACATTTCAATATCCCTATAGACAGTTCTTATGGAAACCTCAAACCGCTCTGCAAACTCTTTAGCTGTTACTTTTTTTTTATCTAGAAGAACATATATGATTTCGAATAGTCGGTTAATTTGCATTTTATCACCCTATTTCCCAAGGAGATCTGTACCAAATTCTCATAAATTTAGTAGGTAGCTACTTCTTTCTCTATCTTTGGAACAAACTTCAACTCAAGTTCCATGCCCATACCATCCGCCAATCGTTTTAACATCTTCAGACTAGGATTTCTTGTCCCATTTTCAATCTTACTAATATCAGCTTGAGCTATACCAGTAACCTTTGCCAAATCCTTCTGTGTCAAGTGCATGCTACTTCTTGCATCGATCACCGCCCTAACAATTTCCATTTCTGGCTTCAATTCATTATGTGCGGCCTTGAACTCTACATCATTCATTTGTTCTTGAATGTATTTATTTAGTGTTTTCATTCTCATCAACCCTTTCTAAGTAATCAGCACGTCTTTCTTTAGCTATCTCAATTTCCCTTAGTGGTGTCTTTTGACTTTTTTTTACGAAACCATTGGTCAAAACAATCTTCTTACCAACCACAAAGAAAAATAAAGTTCTTGTAATATTACTACCAACTTTGGCACGCACTTCAAAAATTCCATCATTTAAGTGTTTTGTATAAGGTTCTCTAAGCTCATTGCCTTTTTCCTGAAGTATTTGTAGTATTCCAACTAGCTTTGCCCTCATTTTGGGTTCTAAGCTGTCCAGAAAATATTCTACAGGTTTGTCCTCATCTGAAACTTCATAAAAAATACCTTGGATAGTCAACATGGATAGGTTACACTAAACTGGACAGTTATTTTAAGGTCATGTTGGAGGATTTATAATATAATAGACACAAAGATAAGAAAAAAATGTGGTGGTTTAAAATATTATAAAGCGGAAAATCTGGTGAGTTGAAGGTATTTTATACTTTCACTCACCCTAAAATTTATAACCAAAAGAATAAAAATCAATAGATTAAGAACTATTTATTTTTTTACTAGCAACGAACAACACTCAACATGTATGGTATGTGGAAACATATCATAGCATTGTGCTTTTTTTAACTCATAGTCTTTTTCACATAATATCGCAAGGTCTCTCGCAAGCGTCGCCGAATCGCAACTAACATAAACTATTTTATCCGGTTTCATTTCAAGAATAGTTTTTAAACATTTCTCATCGCAGCCTTTTCGTGGAGGATCCAAAACAACAACATCGCCTTTTTTCTGATCCTTTTCACTTACTTTTTTATTATCTTCCCACATTCTTGGAAGCACTTCTTCTACCTTGCCCACAAAAAACTCTGCATTTGTTATTCCATTGATCTTTGCGTTATTTCTAGCATCAGTAATTGCTTCTTCTACACTTTCAATTCCATAAACTTGTTTTGCATTTTTAGTCAAAAAGAGAGAAATTGTACCAATTCCACAATAAAGATCCCATACTGTTTCTGTTCCATTTAAATCTGCAAAACGCAAGGCGCAATCATATAACGCTTTTGTTTGCACAGGATTCACTTGATAAAAAGAACTGGGAGATATTTGAAATTTAACATCACCAATGAAGTCTTCAATATAACCTGGTCCAAATAATGTTTCAATTTTTTTCCCCATAATGACATTCGTATTTTCTTTATTGATACTTACAGAGATACTTGTCATACCTTCTATTTTTTGAAGATTTGCAAGAAGTTGATTTTTTGCTGGCAAAGTGTCTCCATTAATCACTGGGCAAACCATGATTTGACCAGTTGCAAAGCCTTTTCGAATTAACACGTGACGAATAAATCCACTTCTCGTAGTTTCATCATACGCTTTGATTCCATTTTTTTTCATATATGTTAAAAATACATTCAAAATTTCTTCGTTTTCTTCTACTCCCAACAAACAATTTTCGTTCGGAACAATTGCATGCGTTCTCCCAGCATAAAATCCGGTTACTATTTTTCCATTACTATCCGTTCCAAATGGAAATTGTGCCTTATTTCGATAGCGATAAGGATCCTCCATTCCAACAATTGGCTCCATAATCTCTTTCACATGTTCCTCTGAAAATTTTCCAACACGTATGAGATTGTTTCGCACCTTATTTTCTTTATAATCTAACTGTGCTTCATATTTTATATTTTGAATCTGACATCCTCCACAAACGCTTGCACTGTCACATGGTGGATTCATCCGTAATGGTGATTGTACAAATACTTTTACAAGTCTTGCAAAAGCGTAATTCTTCTTCGCTTTTATTATTTTCGCCATAATTTCATCGCCGGGAACCGTGTCTTTTACAAAAATAGCATATCCATCTATTTTTCCAATCCCCGAACCATCTGCACTAATATCTTCTATAGTCAAGGCGACTTCTTCATTTTTACAATATTCTTTTTCTATCTTCTTATTCTGCATTTTTCTCCTTAATCAACCTTCGTCACGCGAAGATTTGATTCAAATAAACGATTGTAACCTAACCAACCAGTTTCCTCTGTTTGATCTAACAGTTCTGTAAATATTTGCATTTTTGCATCCGTATTATCAGCAAAATTTAGTGCTACCGCTTCCATAAGTGCAGGCTTTTTAGGCGAACCATATTCTAATTCTCCATGATGTGCAATTATACAATGCTTTAATTCCATCAGTTCTAATTCTGGAAATCCAGGTATTTTTTTTGCATACTCTGAAATCATCTCACTTCCCATAACAATATGCCCTAAAAACTGTCCTTCATCCGTATAATCATTTTGTGGAAAAAGAGAAAGTTCTTTCACTTTTCCAATATCATGCAACATAGCTGAAGAAAGCAATAAATCACGGTTTAGATGCTTATAGGATTCACAATAATACGCACATAACTTTGTTACATTTAATGTATGTTCTAATAATCCTCCAACAAATCCATGATGTACTGTTTTTGCCGCAGAAGATGTACTAAATGCCTTTGCAAAAGATTCGTCCTTAATAAAAATATCTTCTACAAGAGTTTTATAGTATTTGTTTTGAATCGTTTTAATTAAAGCATGAAATTCTACAAGCATTTCTTTGCGATCTCTTTTGCTAACTGGTAAATAATCCTCCGCATGATATTCATCTTCTCCACAAACGCGCACTCTCTTTACACTTACTTGTAATGTACCCTGAAAACTATTTATATCTCCAAATACTTCAATGTAATCAAACACATCAAAATCTGCAATTCCTGCGTTATTAGGATCCCATATTTTTGCATCAATGGTACCTGTTTTATCTTGTAAAATAACATTTACAAAAGGTTTGCCATTCTTTGTAACTGCCGGTTGCACGTATTTACATAAATAAATATCCGATACGCGATCTCCCTCGTGGTATGTATTAATATATTTCATCTTTCGTTAATCTCCTTCCAAGCCTATCTAATCCATCATTCCTAAATGCACAATAATATTTATATCATTATATTCTGAGCCACTTTGTCTCATAACTGATAACACAACATCTTCTTCTGGTTCATGTGTATAAAGTGCCTTGGTAAAATCCGAATAAAAAGTAATCGGTTGCGCGTCCACATCTACAATCACATCTCCACTTTGAATACCTGCATTCATTGCAGGCGAATCTAAAATAACTTCTGTAACAAACGCTCCAAAAGGCACTCCTAAATCTCTATGTGCTTCTTCTGTCACATCAATCCCCAAAATACCTAACATTGGGGTTTTCTTTCCATTTGACATTGTTTCTGTAATTGTTCTTAAATCCGAAATACCAATTGCCACCAAACTGTTTTGCATTTCTGATGTGGCTTCTTCCTGATGAATCATACCAACAACTTGGCCTTTATAGTTTATAATTATTCCAGTTGCATATTTACTTCCATAAATGTCCGTTTTAATTAAATGATAATTGCTATCCGTTCGCTCTAATAGAACACCTGCAGAAGTAATCATACCATAGCAGATCGATCCCGTATGTCCATCTGGACTTCCTAAGGCAATAATTGGCGTTCCCTCTAAATCCAAAGAATTTGAAGACCCCCATGTCGCAACTTTTATAATATCTTTTGTCGCTTCATCTATTTCTTCTAATAAAACGGCAACCACTGCAAACCCAACATTTTCATTTTTTTCTTTTAAAATGGCTTCTATTTCTGTTCCGTTACTAAAAGTAACAAAAATTTGTTCCACGTCTAAAATCACTTCCGATTCCACTAAAATCAGCATTTCTTTTGAACTTTCGGCAACTATTAGCCCCGAAGCAATGCCCTCACTTTCAAAAGAATTATCAAACCAATCCATATCTGAAGTTACCCCTGATACCGTTACTACCGATTTCATAGTTTCCGTTGCAACGTTCCGAATAGAATCATACATTTCCACCAAATCTTCTTCTGTCATATCCACCGACTGAACCTGTGGTAAATTCTCGATAATTGTTCCTGTTTCTTCTTGTAACATATCTTCTGGTGATACTTCATTTACTTCCGCTGGTAAAATTATTATTTCTTGTTCAATATCTTTTGGATAAAGCCAATTAGTAAAAATAGGTTGCAAAACTAAAAAAGTAAAGCATGCAATCGTTCCAAATACAATTGCTAATATAATCGAGACCAATGTTTTTCGAACAATTCGATTCTTTGCCGACTTCTTTCTTTTTCGAATCTCTTTTATAATTGAATTTTCTTCTTTATCATGCCTATTATCTTCCATACATATTTCTCCTTCTTACTTTCTAAAGTATATAGGAAACCCTTTAAATTGTAAAGAAACGCTTGCTCTTTCATACGCTTTATCATAGTATTTTTTAATATAATATGCTATCATAAATGAATAAAAGACATAAGGAAAAACAATCATGACAGAAAAAGTTTTACGAATTTTGGAATACAATAAAATAATTACACTTTTAGAAGAAAAAGCGACCTCTTCACCCGGAAAAGCAAAATGTCGAGAGTTAAAACCTAGTATCGACTTAAAAGTGATTAACAAAGCGCAATTAGAAACAGCAGATGCCCTTACCCTTCTTTTTGAAAAGGGCTCTCTTTCTTTTTCTGGAAATTCCGATTTATCTTATTGCTTTCGGATGCTTGCTGTAGGTTCTACCCTTTCACAAACCGAGTTACTTCGTATTGCCGATATGCTTGCATGTGCAAAACGTGTTAATCGATACTGCAAGGTCGAGCGAGAAAAAGAACGAAATCCTTTAACTACCTCACTTTCCGAATATTTTGAAGCAATTTCTCCACTTTCTTCCTTACTTGAAGAAATTCGAAGATGTATTATTTCAGAAGAAGAAATGAGTGATTTCGCTTCTTCAGCCTTACATACTATCCGAAAAAAAATAGCCTCTTCTAACGATCGAATTCACACTTTACTTTCTAAATTATTAACCGGGTCTTATTCCAGTTACCTACAAGATGCGGTTATTACCATGCGTAACAACCGTTATTGCATACCGATTAAAGCAGAATATAAAACACAGGTCCCTGGAATGATTCATGACCAATCTTCTTCCGGTTCCACTTTTTTTATTGAACCTGCAGGGGTTGTTGCCCTTAATAACGAATTAAAAGAACTTCTTTTGGCCGAAAAAGAGGAAATCGAACGAATCCTCGAGGATCTAAGTGCGAAAGCGGCCATGGAGCTTTCTTTTTTAGAAACAAATGCAAAAATGCTTACTATTCTAGATTTTATTTTTGCAAAGGCTTCCTTAGCCATGGAACAAAATGCAACCTTACCAATTTTTAATCACACACATCAAATTGTGTTAAGAAAAGGTCGACATCCTCTTATTTCCAAAAAAAATGTTGTGCCTATTGATATACAGCTTGGAAAAGATTTTGATTTATTGATTATCACCGGTCCTAATACTGGTGGAAAAACTGTTTCTTTAAAAACGGTTGGCTTATTAACCCTAATGGGACAAGCAGGACTCCATATTCCTGCTGGTGATAATTCTTCTCTTTCCTGTTTTTCAAATGTTTTTGCCGATATCGGAGATGAACAAAGCATTGAGCAAAATCTTAGCACGTTTTCTTCTCATATGACAAATATTGTTCAAATATTGCAAAATGCCGATGAAAACTCTCTTTGTCTTTTTGATGAACTAGGTGCCGGAACCGATCCGACAGAAGGTGCTGCACTTGCCATTTCTATCTTAACGCATTTGCACAAACAAAAAATTTGCACGATGGCAACTACTCATTATAGTGAATTAAAACTTTTTGCACTTAGTACGGATAAGGTAGAAAATGCATGCTGTGAATTTGATGTAGCTACTCTTCGTCCAACCTATCGTTTACTCGTTGGCATTCCAGGGAAAAGTAATGCTTTCGCTATCTCTGGAAAACTCGGTTTACCAGAAACGATTATTCAAGATGCAAAAGAACTTATTAGTGAAGACAGTAAAAGTTTTGAAGATGTAATTACTGATCTTGAAACTTCACGTATTACCATCGAAAAAGAACAACAAGAAATCACAGCCTATAAAGAGCGAATCAAAACATTAGAGTCACAGTTACAAAATAAAAAGGAACGCATAGAACAAAACAAGGAACGTGTTTTAACCGCTGCCAAAAACGAAGCAAGAGATCTTTTGTCTGACGCAAAAGCCGCCTATGATGAAGCAATTTTGGCTTTACAAAATACAACTGCTACAGAAACAATTAAAGAATTGGAAAAACGACGTGAGTCTCTTCGAAAAGAAATCAAAAAAGCAGATTCTACTTTATCAAATTTATCTGCAAAGCCAAAAGAAATTCATTCAAAGTCCTTTTCTGTTTCTCCAGGTGATCGCGTAAAAATACGCTCCATGGGAATTGAAGGAACAGTAATTGGAAAGCCAAATGCAAAAGGCATGGTAACCGTACAATGCGGAATCTTAAATTCCACAGTTTCACAAACGGATTTACAATTACTTCAGGAACCCCTTCCTGTCTCCAACCCTAAAAAGGCATCTTATCAAAGTGGAAATTCCTCTTTATCTAAAGCTAGTAATATTTCCTCAGAAATCAACCTTTTGGGAAAACGAGTAGATGAAGCGCTTTCTATTCTCGAAAAATATCTTGATGATGCTTATCTTTCTCACCTTCCTACCGTACGTATTGTTCACGGAAAGGGAACTGGCGCCTTAAGGCAGGCCACTAACGAACTTCTCCATCGTACAAAATACGTAAAATCTTATCGTCTTGCCGAGTACGGTGAAGGTGACGCAGGTGTCACAATAGTAAACTTTAAATAGAAACAACTTAGGAGGTCAAATGGTAAACAAACAAAAAGTATTAATTGTAGATGATGATAATAATATTGCAGAACTTATCTCCTTATATCTGACAAAGGAATGTTTTGAAACAAAAATTGTAAACGATGGAGAAACCGCGCTTATTGCTACGGAAGGTTTTAAACCAAATATTATTCTATTAGACATAATGCTTCCAGGCATCGACGGGTATCAAGTATGTCGTGAAATCCGCACAACAAATTCTGTTCCCATCATACTTTTATCTGCAAAAGGTGAAATCTTTGATAAAGTTCTCGGTTTAGAACTTGGTGCCGATGATTATATTGAAAAACCTTTTGATTCCAAAGAACTTGTTGCCAGAGTCAAGGCTGTTCTTCGACGATACAAACCAAATCCAGCAAAAGAACCTTCCATTGTTAATGATGAGAAAATTGTTTCCTATACGGATTTAATTATCAATCTTACCAATTATAGCGTTACTTACTGTGGTCAATCAATTGTTATGCCACCAAAAGAACTAGAGCTTCTTTTTTTCTTAGCATCTACTCCTAATCATGTATTTACACGGGAACAGCTTTTAGAGCAAATCTGGGGATATGAATACGTAGGTGATTCAAGAACGGTCGATGTACATATCAAACGATTACGTGAAAAAATTAGCGACCATGAAGAATGGTCTATTTCCACCATTTGGGGGGTTGGATATCGTTTTAAAACAAATTAAGTTATCAAAGGAGTCTTATGAAAAGAACACTATATTTAAAATTCATAATCGCTTACACACTTTTTGCATTTTTTGGGTTTTTGCTTGTTTCCACCTTAATTTCAAATCTTACCTTGGAACAGGTAAAACGACAAAAAGCAGAGTCTTTATATAAAGAAGCCACGTTAATTGCAAATACGTATGCAACAGGTTTATATGACAATCGTATTTCTCTCGATGCCATGCAAGCGCAAATTGAAGCACTTGATATTTTTATGTCTTCCTCTATATGGATTATTAATCCTTCTGGTCGCTTGGTTCTTAATTCATCCAATCCAATTGACGTAGACCGCGAAATTATTATTAAAGATTTTGACCCTACTATTACGATTAATTCCTACTATACCGAAGGTTATTTTTTTGATACCTTCACACAAGAAATGCTCAGTGTTTTTGCCCCCATCACTTCTAACTACAAAGTACAAGGCTATGTAGTAATTCATACGTCACTTTCTAGTTTAATGAAAGTAAGAGACCAATATTTAAATATTAGTTATATTACCTTTGCTCTTTTATTTGTTCTATCTTTAATCGTTTTGCTATTTTTTACAGAAATTGTATATATCCCTATTCGCAAAATCACTTCCGCAACGGAAGCCTATGCCGATGGTAATTTTCGTTATGAATTACAAATCGATAACCAAGACGAAATTGGTTACTTAGCAAAATCTTTAAATTTTATGGCCAGTGAAGTAGCTAAAAGTGAAGATAATAAAAAACGTTTGGTTGCAAATATTTCACATGACTTTCGTTCTCCTTTGACTTCTATTCGTGGATATCTAGAAGCCATGCTTGATGGAACCATACCTCCCGAGCAAAATGAAAAATATATGAATATTGTATTAAATGAAACCAATCGATTAACAAAACTAACCAATAGTTTACTTACCTTAAATAATCTTAATACTAATGGTATGGTTCTTGATCGAAAAGATTTTGAAATCAATCAAATAATACGTGAAACAGCCACTTCCTTTGAAGGTACTTGCAAAGCAAAACATATTGCCATTGAATTGTTTTTAACTGGAGAAACCTTCTATGTAAATGCGGATGCCGTAAAAATTCAACAAGTATTATACAATCTACTAGATAATGCAATTAAATTTTCTCATAGTGATTCCGTCATTAAAATAGAAACTACCGATAAGAAAAATCGTTTATGGGTTTCAGTAAAAGATAGTGGTATTGGTATCCCGAAAGAAAGCTTAACACATATTTGGGACCGATTCTATAAAACAGATTCCTCTCGGGGAAAAGATAAAAAAGGGACTGGACTCGGTCTTTCCATTACGAAAGAAATCATCCATTCCCACGGTGAGAACATTCATGTTATGAGTACAGAAGGAGTTGGTACCGAATTCACCTTCACTTTATTAAAATCCAAAGAATTAAATGAAGTAGAATATGAAGACGACACCATCCTATCCTAATAATTATTTCTTCCACTGCAAATGATGAAGAGTTCCATCTCCTTGCATGTGTGTAAATCCATTCTGTCTAAGTGCTTCATATAATACAATGGCTACGGAATTTGATAAATTTAAAGATCGAATATCGTTACACATCGGTATTCGAATACAAGTTTCCTCATTATCTACTAGGATCTCCTCTGGAATTCCTGCACTTTCTTTCCCAAACATAATAAAATCATCCGGTCCATAAGTAACCTCTGTATATACATGATGGGCTTTTGTTGTTGCCATATATATTTTTGCATTTGGATTTCTTTCAAGAAATTCCTCATAATTCACATATCTAATCACCTGTAAATCTTCCCAATAATCCATTCCTGCACGTTTAATTGCTTTATCATTCAATCGAAATCCCAATGGTTCAATTAAATGTAATTTTGTTCCTGTTGCAACACAGGTTCTTCCAATATTTCCCGTATTGTAAGGTATTTCCGGCTGATGTAAAATAATATTCATATCTTTCTATCCTTCTTTTCGCGTGGCAAACGATTTCTATTTATCCTCATTCTCTCGTAATCTAGAAACAAAATCTTTCAATCTTGTGATTGCAATCTTTAAATTTTCAATGGAATATGCATAGGAAATTCTTAAAAATCCTTCTCCGCAATCTCCAAAAGCGGTTCCAGGTACAATGGCCACTTTCTCTTCTAATAGTAAACGACTTGCAAATTCTTCTGAAGTAATTCCAAATTCTTTAATCGAAGGAAATACATAAAATGCTCCAAAAGGTTCAAAACAAGAAATTCCCATTTCATTTAACTGATGAACTAAAAATCGTCTTCTTTGATTGTATGCATTCCGCATTTCTAATACGTCTTTGTCTCCATTTTTAAGTGCTTCAATTGCTGCATATTGACTCGTTGTGGGTGCGCACATAATTGCAAACTGATGAATTTTAGTCATTTCTTGAATAATATTTTTGGGTCCACATGCATAGCCTAACCTCCACCCAGTCATTGCAAATGCTTTTGAAAAACCATTAATGAGAATAGTTCTCTCTTGCATTCCTGGAAGTGAAACAATTGATACATGCTCTTCTTTATAAGTAAGTTCTCCATATATTTCATCAGACATAACAAAAATATCTTTTTCAGCTATTACTTTCGCTATTGCAAGTAAATCTTTTTTCTCCATAATAGCTCCCGTTGGATTGTTCGGGAATGGCAAAATTAAAACTTTTGTTTTCTCTGTGATTGCTGCTTCTAATTCTTGCGCTGTTAAACGAAATTCATTTTCTTCTTTTAATTCAATGATTACGGGTTTTGCTCCTGCAAGGATTGCACATGGCTCATAGGAAACATAACTTGGTTGTGGAATAATAACTTCATCCCCTGGATTAATCATTGCTCGAAGTCCAATATCAATTGCCTCCGATCCTCCTACCGTTACTAATATTTCTTCCTTTGGGTCATATTCAACATCTAACTTTCTTTTTGTATAACTTGATATTTCTTTTCGCAATTCTGCTAATCCCGCATTGGATGTATATAAGGTTCTTCCCTGCTTTAAAGAATAAATTCCCTCATCACGAATATGCCAAGGCGTATCAAAATCTGGTTCTCCTACTCCTAAAGAAATAGCATCACTCATTTCAGAGACTAGATCAAAGAATTTTCTTATTCCAGAAGGTTTAATATCTACTACATTATCTGCTAATGGATTTCTCATGGCGTTATCTTTATCCTTTCATCGGTTTTTTGTTCCTGCAAAATTGTTCCATGATCTTTATACTTCTTTAAAATAAAATGTGTTGCTGTTGATATAACATCATCTTCTGTTGATAATTTTTCAGAAACGAATCTTGAAACTTCAATTAAAGTTTCTCCGTCTACAATAACTAATAAATCGTATGCTCCAGACATCAAATATACTGCACTCACTTCTGGATATTTATAAATTCGTTCTGCAACGTCATCAAATCCTTTTCCCCTCTGTGGTGTGACACGAACTTCAATAAGTGCTGAAAGTTTCTGAATGTTTGTTTTACTCCAATCAATTAATGTATGATACCCACCTATGATACCTTCTTCTTCCATTTTTTGTATTGTATTTAATACTTCTTCTTCCGATATTCCTAAACGAATTGCTAATTCCGCAAGTTCAATTCTACTATTTTTTTCAATAACTTTTAAAAGCTCTTCTCTCATATGTTTTCTCCCTTATTTATTCTCCAAGTACAAGATACAAATCGTCTGTCTTTGGAGGTTCTAAAAATCTTCGTTCTTCTTCATTTATAATCACGCGATCATTTCCACCAGTAATTTTTCCAACAACAACACTATGTATTTTCTCTTTTTGCAACATTCGAACCAATTCATGTCCATCATCCGTTACCATAACCATAGCTCCACTAGAAATTAAATGATATGGATTGATTCCAAAAAACTCACATATTTCTATCGTCTCCTGCATTACTGGTATTTTTTTGATATCAATTTCTAGTCCGACGCCAGCGCTTTCTGCCACTTCCCAAAGAGCACCAAAGATTCCGCCCTCCGTCACATCATGCATTGCACTTACGCCAGACTTAACCGCACAGGCGGCCTCTGGAATAACGGAAAGATATTGATCAAAATCTTTTGCACGATTAATAAATGATGCCGTAAATTTCTCCAATAATTGACTTTCTTTTTCTTTCGCAAGAATAGAGGTTCCTTCTAAACCAATCCACTTTGTAATAACAATATCCTGCCCTACTTTTGAACCACCGGTCTTAATATATGCATTTTTTTTCGCTTTTCCTACTCCTGTAATGGTAAGAATTGGTGTGTTTACTGCTTTTGTTACCTCGGTATGACCTCCGATTGTCTGTATATTTAACTTGTCGCATTCTTCATTTACCTGCTGCATAATTTCTTTGATATCTTCTTCCGTTGTTTCTTCTGGTAAGAGCATAGAAAGAAGGACACCGATTGGTTCTGCTCCTGCACTTGCAAGATCATTTAACGTAATATGAATTGCAAGTTTTCCAATATCTTTTTTCGTTCCTGTTATTGGGTCGGTTGATAACACCATCACTTCATCTTCTTTTAACGCTAAAATGGCGCAGTCTTCCCCTACGCCTGCGCCAACTAAAACTTCTTCTCTATGCTTTTTAATTTGTTTCAAGACAGAACGTTTTAAAACATTTTCTGGAATTTTACCAATTTTCATTTGTGAATTCCCCCGTTTAGATTTTTGTTCTTTTATGGTGCTGGCGTTGCAAGAATTGTCGAAACGGTAGCTTTCACCTCTTCGATACTTCCTGTTGCTGCCGCTGCAGAAATTGCTTCTAAAATTTCAGGAGATGCTCCTGCCGTTCCAACAATTAATGTCCTTGATGAAGGAATATATTTGCTTTCATTCACAAATACTCGTTCCGTTTCCACCCCATCAACTTTGATAATTTTCCATAGTTTAGCAGTATATCCAATATGTACACCTTGCGTATTTAAATAACCCAAACCAAAGGTTGCATCTTGCACAATACGTTCCGTTGTTGGAACGGTTTCTGAAATCTTTTCCGAATAAAAAGAAATTTCTCTATTTTCTGGACGTTCTTCAATACCATATATCGTAAAAGTTAGATGTTTATCCTGCGTTGTAATTCCTTCAATATAAATTGGATGTTCTGTATTATTCATAAATTTTAGATCTTTATATGTTCCAGATAATGCCGAATCCGCAGATAAATTTACATAAGTAACAACCATAGAGTGTGGATGTCTTTCCACAATTTCTAGCTCTGATCGAATTGCGGCATTGTATAATGTTGTTGTTACTTGGCAAATTCCTCCACCAATACTGTCAATGACTAATCCATCCGAATATGCACCAGCATCGAAATATCCATTTTCATAAGTAAACGGTTCACATTTTTCATATACCGAAATAGTTTCTCCTGGATAAAGAAACGTTCCATCAATTTTACTAGCTCCATTTACCACATTTCCACTTCGATTTGAACTTGAAGTAGAATAACTTGTTGTAAACGTTCCAAGAACATCTGTCATTTTAGAAAATTCTTCTTCCGTTCCTTTTGCTTTAATTTCATCAAAATATATTTCACACGGTTGTAATTCGCCCTTTAAATTTGCTTCTAATTCTTCCTTCACCGAATGCATCGATAATTCTACATTCAATTCTTTTCCATTTTTTTCTGGTGTTATTACATTTTTTCCATCTATACGTGTGAAAATCGCATCCATTGGTTCCGTTTCAAAAGTCGTAAAATTATCTGTAATAAATTCTTTTACCATTTCATCATTTATAGAAAACATTAAGGTGAAATTGACCGTTGTATCTTTCAAATCTTGAACCAACTTATATCGCTCAATTAGATTTCCTTTTCGCCCATACATATAGGCCTCTTCTATAATTTCTGGATTTGTCCATGTCACTCCCAAATTCTTTAAGGATGTAATCATGCCTTCTCCATCTTTTGTTTCTAAGCTAATGGTTTTATTTAAAATTTCGTTTGCATAGGAAGTTACTATTTCCTCTACGCTTTCTTTTGTCATTCCACCAATTGACATATCTTCTATATATACGCCATCATACACTGTCGAGTTTGTCTCTGCTTTTGAAATCATTCCCGTAAAGCAAAGTAACACGCCTCCCGTAATAAGAATCAAAATTGTGCCCACTCTTATTATTACTTTTTTCATCTTTTCTCCATATTTCTTTTCTTGCTTCTATGAATCTTATCTGTTATTCTTATCATATCCTATAACAATACTGCTAGAACCATGGGAATTACCATTGCAAATACTAGTATAATTACAATTGCTGTAGAAATGATTCTTGTTTTCTTTTTATTAAACATAAACTCTCTCCAATCTACCCTATTCACTGAAAGGATATTATATATTATGTACCCTATTTTTGCAAGTTTTGTAATCTTTGTTATCTTTTTATCTTGGTCACTTCATCGACACAAAAATGATGACCGTTTAAAAACAGAAGAGTTCTTTCAAAAAGAACGCAGAGCAAATTCTGCTCGAAAAAAATCAATTGAAAACCTTGATTATATTGAAATTCCAGAAACACTCCTTGATTCCTCCGAACATTTTATTTCCACTTTTGAAGAACATATTTCAAATACCGAAAATTTGATGCCCAATGAACTTACTTCGGATGACTTTGATTACATAAACCAATTGTACCAACAATTACATAAGCTTTCAAAGAAAAAAATCTTAAATTTGACTGGAATAAGCAATACCGATTTAAAACTTTCCTACGGGGTTGCGAATCTATCTCTTCTTTCTCAATACGACCAAAATTATACCTCTCTTATTAAAACATTGCAATCAATTTCTGCTTTTTATGACAAGTTTGGTTTTATTTCTCTTGCCAAAGAATATTTAGAGTTTTCCATTCAAACAAATTGTGATATTTGTGCAACCTATTTGCTTTTAGCAAGAATTTATTTCGAGCAAGGAGAACTTAATCACATTACTTCTTTATTAGAAAAAGCAACTAGGATACCTGGTTCTCAAAATAAAATCATCGACCGTAAGTTGAAAGAATTCTGTCAATCTCACGACTTGCTTCACTCTTAAACATATGAGGAATCACATATTCCACTTCCAAATGATAACGACTAATTAAATCTGTTAAAAACTGAATTTGCTTCTTTGTAATAGGAGTATCTCGTTTCATTTTACAAATTAATTTTTGTGGAGTGAATATTTTTTCGTCATAAAAATTTGCGCATAAATTTTGGTATAAGATATGTGTTGCTCTTGCATCTTCCGAGGCTCGATGAGCAATTAATGAAATTTGATAGTGTTTACATAGATCTCCAAGTTTTTTACTAGGCAATTGCGATAAGAATACACGAGAAATTCGTAACGTATCTAGTCCTTCCTTCTCAAATTCAATTTTTTGATCAATGCACGCTTTTTTCAAAAAAGAATAATCAAATAAAATATTATGTCCTAACAGCGGTAAATCCCCTATAAAGGTAAGTAAATCATCAATCTCCTCTTGTATTGTATTTGCATCCCTTAAATCTTCATCTTGAATTCCTGTAATTTCTATAATTCTTGCTGGCAATTTCATTCCCGGATTGACAAAAAAACTTCGATGATCTACTTCTTTTCCATTTATGATTTTAATCGCTCCCACTTCAATAATTCGATCTCTTTTCGGATTCAAACCCGTTGTTTCCAAATCGAAACTAACGTATGATTCGACCATCACATACCTCCTTTAAAAAGCACTCTTCGCATTTTGGATTTCTTGCCACACATATTTCTCTTCCCAAACGTATAATTTGAATATTATAAAGTATCCAATGGTCTTTAGGTAATTTTTTCATTAAATCTTTTTCAACTTTTTCCGGATCACTTTCTTTTGTAAAGCCTAATCTTTTAGAAATTCGTTTCACATGTGTATCCACAACGACACTTTCAATATGAAAAATATTCCCCAATACAACATTTGCTGTTTTTCTACCAACCCCTGGCAGATTGGTTAATTCATCTATTGTTTTTGGTACGTTTCCTTGATGCTCCTCTAAAAGCATTTGTGCGCACGCAATAATATTCTTTGCCTTGTTATGATAAAATCCCGTTGAAAAAATATCTCGTTCTAATTCCTTTTGCTCTGCCTTTGCAAAATCTTCTAACGTTGGATATTTTTTAAACAACGTTTCCGTAACCTCATTAACTCTTGCATCCGTACACTGTGCGCTTAGCATTGTCGCAATCAATAGTTGCTCCGGTGTCTGATAATTCAGATAGCACTTATATTCTGTTCCATAATTTGCATCCAGCAAATCTATAATTTCTTTCGTTTTCTTTGTCATTTACTCTCCTAAAAAAGCACCCAAATAGGTGCTTTCTTTACTATAATGTATTTAAAAATCGTTTGAAATTTTCTCTACCCGTTTCATCACATTTAAAAACACCTGCATCTTGTAATACTTCTGAAAACACATTTCCAATTTCCTCTTCCACTATCCTATCCAATGTATTCTCAGTGATTTCCTTATATTTATTTTTCCACGCATTTACCCAATCTGCATGTTTTGCTATTTTCTCATTTTTTAATAAATCCGTTCCACTTAACACAGCTCTTTTTACTTCTTCCATTTCTTCTTTTAATCTTGATGGTAAAATAGCAAGTCCCATTACTTCGATTAGACCAATGTTTTCTTTTTTAATATGATGTAATTTCTCATGTGGATGATATACCCCTAATGGATGTTCTTTTGTCGTGATGTTATTTCTAAGAACAAAATCGATCTCATATATTCCATTCCTTTTTCTAGCAATTGGCGTAATCGTATTATGTAGTTCTCCATCTGTTTCTGCAAAAATAAATGCTTTTTCATCAGAATAACTACGCCACGAATTCAAAATGTGTTCAGACAAATCAAGTAGTCTTGATTGATTCCTACTTTTTGCTCGAACAACTGACATCGGCCACTCTACAACCGAAGTGACAACATCTTCATACCTTGGAACCTCAAATATAAATTCATCCTTCGCTTTTGCCATAGGAAATTCATAGCATCCTCCTTGAAAATGGTCATGGCTTAAAATCGATCCTCCAACAATTGGTAAATCTGCATTTGAACCCACAAAATAATGTGGAAATTGACTTACAAAATCAAGTAGTTTTTCAAAAGTTGCCTTCTCTATTTTCATTGGTTTATGTTTCTGATTAAAAACAATGCAATGCTCGTTATAATAAACATATGGTGAGTATTGAAGTCCCCAATCATTTCCTTGTATTTTTATTGGAATAATTCGATGATTCTGTCTTGCTGGATGATTCATTCTACCCGCATATCCCTCGTTTTCCACACAAAGTAAACATTTCGGATATCCACTTTGTTTAGCTATTTTTGCTGCGGCAATCGCTTTTGGATCTTTTTCAGGCTTTGATAAATTGATTGAAATATCTAATTTTCCACTTGCCGTTTTCGTTTTCCAGCGAATATCTTTTGCAATTCGATCTCGTCGAATATAGTTTGTATCTTGGCTAAATTTATAAAAATAATCGGTAGCTTTTTGAGGACCCTCTTCATATTTTTCGTAAAATGTTCGAATCACTTCCGAAGGTTTCGGTACCATGATTCCCATTATTCTTGTGTCAAATAAATCTTTTGCTGTAATTCCATCTTCAAGAATACCTTGCTTGATAGCATAAGAAAGCATCCCTTCTAATATCTCGTGAAGTGAACGTGTTTTATCAATTATTGGTTCTTCATACGTATCTATATGAAATAAATCCAAATAAGAATTTCGTATAACAATTTTATCCGCAGCTTCAAAGAAACCTACTTTTTCTCCGTATTCAACTAGCTGTTTGATATATGTATTTATCATAACGATTCCTTTCCTAATCCATTAACTAAAGCACAATTGGTCCATTTCCAACTTCCACCACATAAAAATCAGCGGCATAACCAATTCTTTCTTGGTAGGCTTTTCCAACATTTTCAATAAAGGAATCCACATAATCATTTTTCACAATACTTACGCTACATCCTCCAAAACCAGCTCCCGTCATTCTCGACCCAATCACGCCATCTAGTTTCCACGCTTCTTCTGCTAGCGTATCTAACTCGATTCCTGTCACTTCATAATCATCTCTAAGTGATACATGGGATTGATTCATAAGTTGTCCAAATTCATCTAATGCACCTTTTTGCAAAGCATCAACGGCCTGTTTGGTTCTCTCATTCTCCGTCACGGCATGTCGCGCTCTTTTTATAAGTATCTCATCTTCTATGCAATCCTTATTATCCTCTAGTTCTTTAGTAGATAATTCTCCTAACGATTGTATCTGAAGTCTTGTTTGAAGTCTTTTTAGCGCTTCCTCACATTCACTTCGTCTTTCATTATATTTTGAATCTCCAAGTCCTCGTTTCTTATTACTACAAGAAATAACAATCTTCGCATCCTCTAAAACAATCGGTACATACAAAAATGTCAAATCTGCGGTATCTAGATAAATTGCTTGATCTTTTTTACCCATTGCTATCGCAAACTGATCCATAATTCCACAATTCACTTTATTAAATTGATTTTCAGAAAACTGTCCGATGAGTGCTAGATCTTGATTCGTAACTGAAAATCCATACATGTCTTTCAAAATAAACCCAGTAAGAACTTCTACCGAAGCGGAAGAAGATAATCCAGAACCATTTGGAATATTACCAAAGAGCAAAATATCCATTCCCTTTGTCACTTTAAATCCTTTTTCTCCAAAAGCCCAAATAACACCTTTTGGATAATTTGTCCAATTTGCTTCTTTTTCTGGTTTGAGATCGATAATTGAAGATTCTATCATACCAAGTTCTTCAAAATTCATAGAGTAAAAACGAAGTTTATGATCCATCCTTTTTCTTGCTACCGCATATGTTCCAATCGTTAATGCACAAGGAAAAACGTGCCCTCCATTATAATCCGTATGCTCTCCAATCAGATTTACCCTACCTGGTGCAAAGTATACTTTCGTATCTTTTGTATCTCCATAAACTTCTTTAAATCGTTCTAGCACTCTTTGTTTCATGAAATACCTCCCACATTATTTCGTTATTTTTGTTTATTTAATAATTCCTCTAATGCTTCTTCGGAATCTTCTACCCAAGCTTCTTCCTCCTCCACACTTAATCCCAAATAATCTTTTAAGGAAATGGCGCCATCACTCATCCCCCACATATATGTGTATTCATCGATTTCTTCGAAAGCAATTTCTCCTCTAATATATTTATCTTTAAATGTCATGGTTCCTTCTTTCTAATGTGATTTTAACAACACATTCCGCAACATAAATTTGCTGCCATAATGGAACAACATAATCCACTTCCTGGCATAACAACCCTTCCATAATTTGTTCCACGCGATTGATACCATGTTTCTCCTGTGGATAATTTTCGGTATAATTCTCGATATTGAAAATTATTTGGGTCCATCATGGTTGCTCGTTTTGAATGTTCTAATGCCATTGCTTCGTTTCCAAGTCCCGCATGGCAAATTGCACTATAATAGTACCATTGCGCGTCCTGATTCGATATTGTATTTAGTACATTCATAGCCTCTTTAAAATATCCATTGCTTATATAATTTTTTACTGCTTGTATATTAATTGATTCCTGTGCTTGTCTTTGTTGTCCATAACCCGTAAAACCACCAAAACCTCCAAATCCACCAAATCCCGAAAAATCGCCATATCCATTTGCCGTTTGTCCCGGGTCTTCTCCTTTTTGAATTTGGTCGTATGCAACTTGTATCTCTTTAAATTTTTGTTCTGCTTCTTTTGCATTGGGGTTATTTATATTTGAGTCCGGATGGTATTTTCTACTTAATGATCGATATGCTTTTTTTATTTCTTCTTCGGTGGCATCTCTTGATACCCCTAATACTTCATATGGGTTTATCATAATTTCTCCATTACATGCTCTTGTTTCTCATGTTTCTTTATGTGATCAAATCTATTCCAAATTCCTGAGTATAGTATATTTCTTAGAATTTCTACATCCAAGAAAATAGGTAGTTTTTCAAATTCCTTTGCACATTCTGCCATCATATAGGTTAATATATGCTCGCATTGCTCTTCAAAATCCTCTTGCTCTTTATAATATTTCCAAACATTATATTGGTTTTTCTTAAGATCCTCTTCCAAATCATCAAATGCATCCATTAGATAAATATATTTTCCTAAATAAAATCCGATTTTTCGTAAATAGGATGACCACTCATCTTCTTTCCATACAAACAATTCACCCATCATTATACCCGTAAGATTTGCTGCCGTATCTAGATTTTGTTCTTCCCTATCCTGCACTAAATTTAATGCATTCATATACGTTTCTAAGGCTTGTGCTTGACGGGGATACATTATATGCATTCTTTTATAGTCAGCTTTCAATGATTGGTAACTCATCCACTTTAAAACATTTTTTTCATCTTGCCATCCATCCTTTAGGTTATGATAGGCTAACATAATGTCCATATCAGAAACATAATCAATCATTTCATTACTCAATATGGTACGCTTGCCCATGGGATGAAGCGGACAAAACTTGTTTTCTTCTTCCGTTTTTGGTTCATATAGTCCGGTGAGTAAAATTGCGATAAATACACAATCATAATTTAAAGTTATTTGTCCTTTTATTCCATGCCTATTTCTAAGTGAATGGCAAAGTCCACAATAAAAAGCTTTATATTCTTTCCATTCTTTTACTTTTAATTCATCACTATTTGTTACTACATAACCAAACATATATTTTCCCATTTTCTTTCTTTGTGAAAAATATACCACAAACCTAATTGTACTATATCTTTACTTGCAATTTCAATTGCTATTTAACTATTTTTAATAAATTCATGCCTACATTCTGGACAAGTGATACAAATTTTACCTCTTCCTTTTGGAACGCGTACTTTTTTACCACATTTTGGGCAAGAAAAATATCGAAACTGTTTTCTTCTTGCAACATTTCTTTTCGTTTTCCGAATCCAATTTCGAATTCCTTCTGTCATTTTTAGATACTTTTGATTCTCCATCGACCGCTTCGCATAATTTCTTGAAAACATACGAAAGTAAGAATAAAAAATAGCAAATAAAAGAAGAATATTTAATCCTGTTGTTCTCCAAAAAAATGAAATTGCTATCAATACAAAGGTTGCACCCGTTAAAAATTTCCCGAAAGCATCCACCCCATAACGTCCCATCATAAATCTTTGTAATTTTTCTCTCATTTTCCGTCACCTTTTCTTATTTATTTTTTTATAATTCGATTCACAAATTCTTTTGCATGCTTTATATCCAATACATCTGGATGCAAAAGTGCACGATCAAAATTAGCAATGAGTTTATCAAAGTTTTCACACGATTCCATTGTCTCTAGCTTCTTTTGTTCACAAGCTTTTCGAATTGCAATGGGCATTTTCCCTTGGCACATAAATAAACCCAAATATTCAGAACTTTCAGGTAACCATGCCATAATTTGGCGTTCTATTTTTTCATAATCTTTTTGTGTGTTTCCCATTCCACATGTTGCAAACAGCGCTATTCTTTTTCCTTCTAGTGTAGATAAAAAGTCCAGAAATTGAATTGATGCTGCTCCATGATATATCCAAAATCCCAGCAAATACAAATCCGCTTCCGTTTCCTTATACTCACTTAGTCTTTGTATATCTTTATTTTCTCCAGGCAATTCCTCAAAAATTGCTTTTGCTATCATTTCCGTATTTCCCGTCTCCGAATAATATACCACTTGATACTTCATGTTTTACCTCCTGTGCATTTATTCATTACACATTTTCATGTAATCTATGTCCTATCATCCATTTAACTCCCTTTTGATACAAATTACAAAAAACTAGTGATTAAATAATAATTATATTTTTCTAAACTTTGTAAACCAAACCAAATTATTGAATTTTTAGAAGCTTTCCCCCACTTTCTTATAAATATAATCCTTACATATTTCATTCCGAATGAAATAACAAAAACGCCTTCCTACTATGCTCGGTGCATTGTAAAAAGGCTCTTTTGGTTCTCAATATTATTCTATTTAACCTCTGAATAGCAAAGGTCTTGAAGCGATAGACGAGACTCGAACTCGCGACTTCCTCCTTGGCAAGGAGGTGCTCTACCAACTGAGCCACTATCGCATAAGCGGGTGATGGGAATCGAACCCACGTCCCTAGCTTGGAAGGCTAGTGTTCTACCATTGTACCACACCCGCAAGATTTAAGATGCCCAGAACCGGAATCGAACCAGTGACACGAGGATTTTCAGTCCTCTGCTCTACCAACTGAGCTATCTGGGCATATTAACATTTCTTGCTTAACATTTGTTATTGTCAACGAAATATAATTTATCATATTTCACAAGAAATGTCAACAATATTTACAAATCCAAAAGTTCCTTTTGCGATATTATTTTCACTTTCGATTCTTCGAGTACTTTTGTAGCCATTTCATTATCTGCAACACGAAAAACCATATATGCACTACCCACTTTTTTTGATGTAAATGCGTAAGTGTAAGCCACATTAATTTCATTCTTTTTTAAAATTTGAAGAACTTTATTTAATCCCCCAGGTGTATTTGGAATCTCTACGGCTAAAACAGACGTAATCGATAAAACATAACCTGCTTCTTTTAATATGGTTGCTGTTAATGTAGAATCATCCACTATCATTCTCACAATCCCAAAATCAGGGGTGTCCGCAACCGATAGCGCGTGCATATTAACGTTATTTTGATCCAATACCTCTGTAAATGTTGCCAAAGAACCAGGTCTGTTTTCTAAAAATACTGATATTTGTTTTGCTGTCATTTCATTCCCCCCTTAATTGTATAGATTTCTATGGTCGATTACTCGTTTTGCTTTTCCTTCACTTCTTGTTATTGTTTTTGGACCTACCAATGTTACTTTTGCATATATCCCTAACATTCCTTTTAGTTCATTTACCATGACTTTTTCTCGCTTCGCAATTTCTGAAACCGAGTCCGAAAACATTTCCGGTGTCATCTCTACTTGCACCTCAATTGCATCCATATGATTTTCTCTTGTAACAATCAGTTGATAATTTGCTGGATACCCTTGATTTAATAGTACCGTTTCAATTTGAGACGGAAATACATTGACCCCTTTAATTATTAGCATATCATCACTTCTACCTAAGGGTTTTGTCATTCGAATAGAAGTTCTTCCGCATGCACAAGGTTTTGTATTTAGAATACAAATATCTTTTGTGCGATAGCGAATCAACGGAAAGGCTTCTTTTGTAATACATGTAAATACAAGTTCTCCTTTTGCTCCTTCTGGAAGCACTTCTCCCGTTTCAGGATCAATAATTTCTGCAATAAAATTATCTTCATTTATATGCATACCATCTTGTTCTTCACATTCATACGAAACGCCTGGACCTGCAATTTCTGTTAACCCATATATATCATAGGCTTTAATTCCTAATTTTTTTTCCATGTTTTGACGCATCTCTTCTGTCCATGCCTCTGCACCAAAGATACCTGCTTTCAATTTTGTCTTCCCTAATAAATTTTCTTCTTTTAACGTTTCTCCCAATAATTCTGCGTAGGAAGGAGTACAACATAGTATAGTCGCACCTAAATCACACATAAACTGCATTTGCCTTTCTGTATTTCCAGAAGACATTGGCAGCGTTAAAGCTCCTACCTTATGCGCTCCGCCATGTAGTCCCAGTCCACCAGTAAACAGTCCATATCCATAGCAAACTTGAACAACATCTTCTTTTGTTCCTCCTGCTGCCACAATTGCACGTGCACAACATTTTTCCCACATGTCAATATCTTTTTCTGTATAAAAGGCAACCACGCGTTTCCCCGTTGTACCACTCGTTGAATGAATTCGTACACAGTCCTCTATTGGAACAGCTTTTAATCCATATGGATAAGCTTCTCTTAAATCTTCTTTTGATAAAAATGGTAATTTGTATAAGTCTTTACGTGATTTAATGTCTTCTGGCATAACGCCTTTTTTATCCATTAAATTTTTATAATACGGAACATTTTCATACATTCTTTGTACTGTTTTTACTAATCGTTCATCTTGCCATTTACCAATTTGTTCGCGGGAAGCACATTCGATTTCTTCTTGAAAATATTTACTCATATCAAACTCCTTTTTACCTTATTTATGTAATTTCTCGTGGTTCTATGAGTTTTAGTATACCGTATTACTTTACTACTGTAAAGCAATATAATTTCTTATTTGTCTTAATTTTATGCTCTTTTTTGATTATATATTTTCTTAATTTCACGCACAGAAATATAGAGAAACGCAGCAAAAGGGGAATCCTCCTTTTCCTGCGTTCTTTTAGTTACTAACACGGCTCTCATGACAAACCAGATAAATCACTTGATAGGTTTTTGATATTTCCTCTAATAACAGCAATACATTTTTCAATTTTTTACCATCAAAATTCACAAACGTATCATCTAATATTAATACTGGTTTTTCTTCTTCAAACAAAGCATCTACGAGTGCAAAGCGAGCACATACATTAATTAAATCTTTATTTCCTCTACTAAAATAATCAATTTTTCTCGTTGTTCCATTTTTGTCAACGCTAACTTCCATTTTCGCATCAATTTTTGCACCCAAGATATTTATGTCGCCTATTCTTTCTACATATTTATGAAAGGATTCTCGTAATCCTTTTAAATAGTGACTAGAAAATAATTCCTTGGCTTCTTCCAAATACTTTATTGTTGCTTCTATAATTTCAAGCTTACTTCTATCTTTTGCTACTTTTTCTTCTAGAATCATTTTTTCTTGCTCGATTTCATATAATTCATCTGACAAGGCAAGAAGCTCATTTATTTTATCTTGAATTTGCTTTTCCAGTTCCTTTTTACCCTCTCGCATTTCTTCAAGTTCAGCTTCTTTCTCCCTAAGTAGTCCAATTGCAAGCTCTTGTTCTTCTAGGTTAACCCAATCTTTGAAATCACTCGTTTCTTCCATTTTATTCTTTATTTCTTCCAACTTGATTTCATCTACATTCCAACGGTTCCACTCTTCCATTTTACTTTTAATCTGATCTAAAAATGTAGTATAATCTTCCTCTCGATTTCCTTCAAATCCTTCTAAAAATTTTTGAATTCGCTCTTCAAAGTCTTTTATTTTCATTCCATTTTCAAGTGCTCGTTCTCTTTGCTTGCGAAGTACTATAAATTGATTATATGTTTTGCGAATATTTTGCAAACCTTTTTCCCACTCCTCATTTTCTGCAAAAGCCTCTTCTCGCATTATTTTTAAAAATAACGTCAAACTTCTTTTACTGGCTTCCTGTTTTTCTTCTAAATCCTCAATATTACCTTTTTTTATTTTTTCAGTAAGTGCGATATAGTTTGCTTTTTTATCTCGTATTTGCATGAGTGGTTCCATATAAGACACCCAGTTTGACTCCGAAAAAAATTTCAGAAGAAAGGCTTCCATTTTATTTTTTAATTCCTCTTTTTTTTCTATTTTGGTTTCTATTTCTTTGCGTCTTTTATCTTCTGCTTTCGCTATTTGTATCTCTTCTTCTTTTCTTATCTTTTTCTTTTTTCCCAGCAACAAACTGTATGTTCCTAAAAGAATAAATCCTATTCCAACTGCAAGAAACGCATACTTTGCATCCGAAAAAATAAATAACGCAATCCCCGCAAGCAAACATATAAAAGCAAAAAATAAAATAATCGGAACATCTTTTTGCTCTTTTTTATCTATGTTTATAGCGTTTATATCCTCTGCAAATTGTTTTTTTGCTATTTCTATTTCTGCTTCCTGTTTATCAATCTCTGAAATGTGCGCCATATACATGCGTAATTCTTCTTCTGTTGGAATTCCTTTTTGAAAGAATTCCTCACCTTCTGCAAGTTTTTCTTCTTCTTCTTTTGAAAGTTTTCCATTTTCTATTTTAATTTTATATTCACTATAATCTCGACTTCGCGTTTCCATACTATCTAATGTTTCATTTGAGAAAACACCTTCTGCAATTTTTTCCTCATAAAATTTGATCAATTCTATTTCTTTTTCCGTAAGTATATAAGATTTTTGCTCCCCTTTTCGTTGTTCTAAATTGGTGATTGCTTGTTTACAGCCAATGATTGCTTTTTCACTAGGCACCCCATTTTTGAAAAACAGACGCGCTTTTCGAAGCATCTCCTTTTTTTCTGTAAGTTCTGTTACTACTTCTTCATAATGCTTTTTCTTTTGTACATTTGCTTCATATTTTGCTGCTTTTCCAACTTCTTCTTTTACTTTTTCTAGTTCCTTTTGAATCGTTTCTTTTTCCTCTTGAATCTGTTTCCTTTGTTTCATTCTTTCAAACAAAGCTTCCCGAATACTTTCTTTTTTTTCTAACTGTATTTTCTTTTTTGAAATTTCCTGCTCCGCTTCTGGAATGGTTCCTTTTCTTCCTGCCATTTTATATTTTTTTTTCGCTTCTTTTAAATTTTTAATAGCAATATCAAAATTATTAATATCATTATCACTATCTAATAAATTACCTAATTTTGCATTCATACTATCATTGGTTCCAATTTCAATTATATCCTGCGATATATAAGCACTTTTCGCATAAGCATCCAAATCAATTCCAAAAAGCTCTTCTCCAATATTAGATGAGTAATCTGACGATAACAAATTCGTTTGTTTGTCATACAAAACAAAAGTGTCATCCTTTTCCATTTTTTCAAAAAATCTTTCCAGCTTATATATTTTTCCATTTACTTCAAAGACAAGATTTCCACCCATTTTTCCACCATTCCATGGTGTATATTTAGCTCTTTCATTTTCATTTAAATTTCGTTTTGTAGATTTTGGCAACCCATAAAACATAGAACGAATAAATACAGCAAATGTACTTTTACCCCATCCATTCATTTCATTAATTGTGGTAAGTCCCTCTTGAAATTGATAATCAAATTGGTGTAGACATCCAAAATTTTCTACATAACATCCGATTAACTTCATTTATCTACTTCCTCCCCTGCTAAAGCTTTTAACCCCAGTTCAATAATCGCAGATTCCTTTTCTTCCCCTATTTTTTTCTCCATAAGGAGTCGAATAAATTCTCCTTTTAACGAAGCATCTTTTTCATAATCTTTAGGGTTTAATTGTAACCTTACAAGATCATCTTCCATTTTAAATGCATAAAAAGCATCTTTATATTTTGTTTCTAAAAATGACAAATCCCGCTCTGCCGAAAGAGGAACTTTGCCTGTTAAAATCACTTTTAACATGTCTTTTGAAGGAATTGTAGACAATTCTTTACTCATTTTATGATCGATTTTAGAAGTGGAATCCAATCCAGAAATGTCAATTACAATCTCATGTACCGTCCTTTTTGCAAACGGTACGAAGGTAGGTGTAATCCTTTTATTTTCCAGATTTAAGAGCACAAATCCTTTTTCACCACATTCATCATATCCTCTACCTTCTAAGCAACCAGCATAGCAATATGCTCCTCTACGGTCGATATGACCCACTTTATGTGTGTGTATATGCCCCAATGCTAAATAGTCAATAAATTTATTGGCAAGCGCCGGAATTTGAATAATTTCCGTTTTATCTTTTCCCTGGTAAGCCGACTCTTGTCCATGCAACATTACAATATTTGTTTTGTCTGGATTCAAAACCAAACTATCATAAATTGTATTGGTATTTTCATCATCCAATTCAACGCCGCTTATCGTTATTTCTTCAAATTCGTAACTTTTCCATTTATTTGAAAATAGATGAAGATTTTGGGGTATCTCTTCCCATGTCATAATAAAATTATCCGCATCATGATTTCCAGATAAATAATAAAATTGTATCTTCTGATTTTGAGTAATACAAGAGGCGACCGCATTTCTTGTTTTAACCGTTACGCTTCCAGTATCAAATAAATCTCCTGCTAAAAGGATTGCTTTTACATCTTGTTCTACTGCATAAGCAACCATATTTTCAAAAGTGATCAATAGTTCATTTCTTCGTTCTCGTGCTTGTTCATTCGTTAAATTTGTTCTTAATTTTGAATCCAAATGAACATCTGCACAATGAATAATCTTCATACGCTCCCCCCAATTATTACTTTTCCAATTCTCTTGCCATTAATACACCCATAACAGAGGCCATCATTAATCCCCTTGTCCATCCACTAGAGTCTCCAAGACAGTGTAATCCATTTATATTAGTATTTAAATGTTGATCAAGTTTAATTTTATTGCTATAGAATTTTAGTTCAGGTGAATACAGCAAAGTTTCTGTTGAAGCAAACCCTGGAACAACAACATCTACTGCTTGAATAAAATTAATAATATTAATCATTGCTCGATATGGCATTGCTGCAGTAATATCTCCCGCAATCGCGTCTGGTAATGTTGGAACTACATTGGATCTAGAAAGTTCTTTTGGCCAAGTTCTTTTTCCGTCTAAAATATCCCCAAATCGCTGCACTAAAATATGCCCATCACCTAACATATTCGTCAATTCTCCTACTTTTTGCGCATAAGCAATGGGTTGGTTAAATGGCTCTGTAAAATTATGGGAACAAAGAATAGCTAAATTTGTATTGTTTGATTTTCTTTCCTTATAAGAATGTCCATTTACAACCGCAAGATCATTGTCATAATTTTCCTGGCTTACAAATCCTCCTGGATTTTGACAAAATGTTCGAACTTTGTTTTTAAAAGGTTGTGGATATCCTATAAGCTTGGATTCATACAACACATTATTTACAAACTCCATAACTTCGTTCCGAACTTCTACACGTACGCCAATATCTACCGTACCTGGTTGATGTGCAATATTATGTTCCGCACATTGTTTTTCTAACCAATCTGCTCCTCGCCTTCCTGTCGCCACTATCGTATGACTTGCATAGCATTCCATACTTTCGTTTACATTGCTTATATAGGCTCCTTTACATTCACTACCCTCTAAAATCAAAGTTTGACATTCATAACCAAATAAAATTTCTACCTCATTTTTTTGCAAATATTTTTCAATTGCCAAATATATTTCTTGTGCTTTTTCCGTCCCCAAATGACGAATTGGGCAATCCACTAATTTAAGACCTGCTTTTATTGCTTGCTTACGAATTGTCTTAACATCCTCACCATGATTTACACCTTCTACTTTATCATCTGCACCAAATTCTAAATAAATTTTGTCTGCATAATCAATGGTTTTTTCAACCAATGAAACCCCTACTAAATTAGGCAAATCACCCCCAACCTCATGACTAAGTGATAATTTTCCATCAGAAAATGCTCCTGCACCTGAAAATCCCGTTGTAATATGGCAATTGGGCTGACAATTCATACATTCATTTGTTATATCCTTAGGACAATGTCTTTTTTCTATTGGTTGTCCTTTTTCTATAATGGTTATCTTTTTTTTCGTTTCCTTTTTAAGTAATTCTAACGCTGTAAATATTCCTGCTGGTCCAGCCCCTATTATTAAAACATCTGTCTTCATATACATCTTCCTCATTTTCTTTTTGGTTACTTTTTCGATTTAAAAAAATACATTCGCAACTGGTTCAATTTGTTTGATATATTCTGGAAGTTTTTCAATTAATTCCTCTACATATTCCGTCGGTAATTCTAATTCTGTTTTGATTCGTTCCAAAAAGATAAACTCATTTTTCACCCCTATAAGGCTTTCATAATATGCAGTGCTAATCAAGTCTCCAAAATGCAAAATCAAAACGTCTTTATTCTTTATTTTACTTTGAAACGGATTGTGATGATATCCAACCGCATGGCATATTTCCTCTGGCAATCCCCATTTTTCGCATAGCCACATTCCGATATCCGCATGAGTTACCCCGCCTAAAACGACTCGTTCTGCAATAATCTGATGCATTCCACCTAAATGCTTTCGATTAATCTCATTTAATTCTTCTGGCAAACAAATATCAAGTACCGTAATTCCAATATCATGAATTAATCCATAGGTGAAAATTTTACTACTTTCTGCTAAGCCCGTTTTTTTGGCTATTTTCGAAGCAGCAATTGCGGTTCCCAAGCAATGTTTCCAATATTTTTGACTGTCAAATAATTTTGCATTTCCTTCCTCATTTGGAAGCAATATTCTTGTTATAAAAGAGATTAAAATAAGACGAACATTATTTATTCCTAGATAATTAACTGCTTCTTCTAATAGCACTATTTTTCTCGTAAACTTTGCATTAATACTAAGTACTTTGATAATATTTTCTTCTAAGCCTGGAATGGTTCTAATTAATGCAAGAGACTCTTTTATATCAAAATTATCTGTATCCAATAAAACATGCAAGGTTTCCCCCATAGACTTGGGTATTTTTGGTAATAATCCTGATTCTTCAATTCTTATCATTGTTGGATGTTCTTTCATATTTTACCTCTTCCTTCTAAATATTCGAGAAATTCTCTTTTTTCTAATGGTTTACTATAAAAATATCCCTGTATTGTACTACATCCTATTTCGCTTAAAAATTCCACCTGCTCTTTTGTTTCTGCACCTTCCGTTAATACCGAAATTCCTAACACTTCCGTCATTTGAACAAGAACTGATATCAGCTTTCCATCATCATTATCTGGAAAATCCTTAATAAAACTTCGATCAATTTTGATCTTGTCAAGTGGCAATGTATTGAGATAGGATAAGGAAGAATATCCAGTTCCAAAATCATCAATTGCCACTGTCATTCCCACTTTTCGGAAAGAATTTAAAGCACTTATGTTTTTCGTGTCATCCGTCAGCAACATGCCTTCTGTAACTTCTATTTCTAATTGCTTAAAATCAATTCCATTTTTTGAGATGATATGGAAAAATTTATTTAAGAAATCATCATCCTCCATCTGAATCGAAGATAAATTAACTGCGCACCGCATGTCTTCTATTGCTCCATTCGATAACTTCATCATCTCATTAATATCTTTACATACCTGTTCAACAATCCAATATCCTATGTCTATAATTGTTTTACTTCTCTCCGCAATCGGTATAAAGATACCTGGTGGAATCTGCCCAAGTTCTTTATTTTTCCACCGAATCAAAGCCTCCATTCCAATTACTTTTCCTGATAAAGAATTCACTTGCGGTTGATAAACCATATAGAATTCTTTATTTTCAACGGCTGTCATTAATTGTTTTTCTATTTCATTTCCTTGATTCAATTCCGCGATCATATTCTCTGAGAAAAATGCCGTTTCTTTTGTTCTTCTATTTGTCACCCAATCTAACGCAATAATCGAGTTTAAAAGTAATTTTTTTATATCTTTTGTATCTTGTGGCCATAAAGAAACACCGATTCTAGTTTTAAAAAACAGCTCACCTTCTTTTACATTTATCTTTTTTGATAAGCTTTTATGAATACTATTTACGAAGGTAATCGGATCGCTTTGCATATTCTTTAATCCAACCGTAACTAAATAAATATTTCTCCCACTTTGCGCTATAAAGTCATCTTTATTTATAAGTGGCTTTATTAATTCGCTAAACATTTCTGCACTTTTATTTTCAAATCCTTTGAAAGAGGTAATTAATTGATTGTAATTTTCTATGGAAATGTATAAAAGCATAAAACTGTATTCTTCCATTTCGATGCTTTGTTTTAATAATTGTAGCATCATTTCTTCGTTTGGAATTAGAAACGTCCCATCTTCACTTGTTATTCGTTCTAAATTATTCTCATTGTTTTTTTCTTTTGAAACGTCTGTTAAAACACTTACATAATGATTCGGTTCGTTGTTGTTTTTATCTTTTACTGCAATAATTTTCATCTTTGCAGGATAAAGCAGTCCATTTTTTCTTTTATCCCAAAGAAATCCTTCCCAATATCCTTTTTTCTTAATCATTCCCCACATTTTTTTATAAAACTCTTCATCTTGTTTTCCAGATTTAAAGTCTCTTGGTTGCCTATTTAAAATTTCATTTTCTGGATACCCTGTGATTTCCTCATATGCTGCGTTGACATAGGTTATATTTTTATCTTTATCGGTAATCAATACTCCATCATTGGTGTTTTGAGCTATCAATTCGGTAATCTCTAATTGACTATCCTTTGACTGTATCTTGGTACTCGTATATGCATATATGACCGATACGATTATAATAAATAATAACACACCCAAGTTCCGCGGAACTAAAAGTTCTTTCATCATTGTTTTTACCGAAAACAAATCTTGTATATTAATTTCATGAATTACAATCCATCGTTCTTTAAAATTTGAATGAAGCTCTCTCGTTTTTGACAATACATCATAATGTGTAATTAACTTTGTCGTCGTTCTTATTGCTCCCGTGTTTTTATTGGATATCACTTCCCATACTGCTTTATTTTTTTCACTATATGGCATCATATCTTTATCAAGCATTATCGAAAATGTATTATCTTCTTCTTGCTCTAAAAGAAACTCTCCCTCACGATTAAGCACATAAAACTTAAAGGTATCTATCTCTTCATGCATATCATGACTTTCTAGAATTTCAACAAAATACTCCGCCTTATAATTAATTATTAACACGCCTTGGAAATCATCATTCTCATCAAATATCGGCGTCGCAAATCTTACCATCGGTTTGTATGGCATTTCCAATTCTTCCTCTTCCAAATTTAAGTCTAGTGGAGAGATATATATTTCACCCTTTGATAACTCTTTTGTTTCAATAAAATAATATCTTTCACTTTTATCCTTTAACAAATCGCTACTTGCCAACACCACTTCTTCTTCATTGTCTGCGCGAATAATTTCGTGCCCGTCTTTATCTAATAATCTTAATTGGTCATAATCAACCTTATTTGTCATTACCCTTTTAAACATTTCTTCGGTTTCATATAATGTATCTTCTGTCGGGTCATTAATAAACGCTTCTAATTCATTCGAATCCCGAATAATTTTTAAATTTTCAATAATTTCCTCTATATATTGATTCACCAAAAACTCATTATTTCCATCTTTATATTCATTTTCAGAAATAATGTTTTCAACAATATAGTTTTTCTCAACGTATAAATTATATGCAAGCACAGAAATCCAAATCAATATCAATGGTATGGCAAGAAGTAATGTTTTTTTAATACTAATTTTATTCCATTTTTTCATGTTTTCCCCTTATAGTCGTATAATCTGACAATTTTCAGTTTTGTTACATTTCCCTATTTTATAAAATATTTGTAGATAATCTTAACACCGTCCCAAAAGTGTTACTTGTCTTTTTCAACAAACTTACTATTTTTCTATTTTACCACAAATACGTGTGTAAAAAAAGAAATAGCTTATAACACAAGCGTTATTTCCCATTCCTATTTCTTTAGGCATCAAAAAAGACATCACTATAAAGTGATGTCTTGCCGGCGACCTCACGCCAAATTTTGGCGAAGAAATAACGCAAGCGTTATTTCCCATTCCTATTTCTTTAGGCATCAAAAAAGACATCACTATAAAGTGATGTCTTTTTTGATGCCGGCGACCGGAATCGAACCGGTACTGTATTTCTACAACAGGATTTTAAGTCCTGCGCGTCTGCCAGTTCCGCCACGCCGGCGTACTGGATGGAGAAGGATTCGAACCTTCGAAGGCGCTGCCAACAGATTTACAGTCTGCCCCCTTTGGCCACTCGGGAACCCATCCAATATGTGTAATTTTTTGTCAAATCTAATTTGTTCTGACAATATAAAAATATAGCATAAGTCTATACAAATTGCAAGAAATTTTTTCGATTATTTTCCTTAGCAATATTTGTTCGCAATAAAACCGCAGATTGTGCAGGAAGTTCCATTCTCAATCTTCCTTCATGAATATTATATTCTACAGCTGATGTATCATATCCATTTTGATGACAGCTTATTATTTTTTGCATTTTCAAATGATCTTGTACTCCTAAAAAAGCCACTTCCATATCTATTTGATATGCCTTGCGATTATTGTTTACCGCAATAATAAAAACTTCTTCCTGATTAAATCTTGTATATGCTAAATAATTAAAATCTCCTTCTATATAACGAAGAGATCCTGTCCTTAATACCGGATACTTTTTTCGTATGGTAATCATTTCTTTATGAAAAACAAATAACGAATTATCTTCTTTGCCCCAAGGGTAACTTCTTCGATTATCCGGATCTGTAAACCCACACAAGCCAACTTCATCTCCATAATAAATGGTTGGTGCCCCAATCCACGTCATTTGCATCAAAACAGCCAATCGCATAACCGCAACATCAATTCCTTCGCTAGCTGCTTTTGCACCGAGCATATCTACACGACCAACTTTTCTATTTGTTCGCGTCAAAAATCTAGAATGATCATGATTAGATAGTTCATTCATTGCTACATCTAAAGAGGGCCCTGTAAAATGTGCCATATGATGTCGCATTGCACCTAAAAAAGCATCTGCATTTCCTAATAAGTCCTCTCTGAAATCGTCACTATGTTTTTGCATGCCTGTTAAAAACCATGTGATTGGTTCCATAAATGCATCATAATTCATGACTGTATCCCATTGTTTTCCGTCAAGCCATGCCGATGGATCTCCATAATGTTCCGCAATAATTATTGCATTTGGATTCGCGTGTTTTACAACCCTTCGAAAATCTGTCCAAAACTTATGATTAGCTTCTGAAGAATGCCCTAAATCTGCTGCAACATCAAGTCTCCATCCATCTACATAATAAGGTTTTGAAACCCATTTTTCTGCAATTCGTAAAATTTCGCGGTACAAATCTTCCGATCCCTCGTAGTTTAGCTTAGGCAAGGTATCAAAACCCCACCATCCGTCATAAGAGCCGTTATATGGCCAATTTGGGCTTGAAAATGCAAAGTAATCTTTGTAGGGTGAATTCTCTGAAATATATGCTCCTTTTTCATACCCTTTTTGCATTTCATAAATTCGTTCTCGATCCATCCATCGATTAAAAGAACCACAATGATTAAACACACCATCCAAAATAACTTTCATTCCACGTTTATGTATTTCTTCCACAAGTTTTACAAAAAACATATCACTTGCTTCTAAATTTTCTTTTGCTGTTACTCGATTAATATATTTCGTAGCAAATCGGTTTTCTTTCACCTCATCGTTTAGTAAATTCCCTTCATCAAAGACAATTCTTCCTATATGGGGGTCAATATGATCATAATCTTGAATATCATATTTATGATTTGAAGGAGAAACAAATAATGGATTAAAATAAATCACTTCAATTCCTAGCTCTTGTAAATAATCTAATTTCTCCCATACACCTTGTAAATCTCCACCATAAAATTCACGGACTCCCATAATCGCAGGAATTTTATTCCAATCCGTTACTTGTGTTGCAAATTCTCCAATATACTGATATTCATTTGTTAATACATCATTTGTTGGATCCCCATTAAAAAAGCGGTCAACATACAATTGGTACATAACTGCTCCGCGAGCCCACTTTGGCACTTCAAATCCAGGTATAATCTTGAAGAAATAATATTCTTGTACATCTCGAGAACTTCCTCTTTGATCATAAAAATAGATCCCATTTTCAGTATGTACTTCAAAATAATATCGAATGGAATGATTTTCTAATAGGAAAGCATATTGGTAATAATCAAACAAATCCGATCTTTCTGCAATATACATTCTATTCTTTTTACCATCCATACAAATATACGTTTTTTCTACCGTTTCTTTTTTTGTTCGTATGCGAATAGTAACCGGTTCAAACTCTTTCGGCTGAGCAGGTATAATATAATCTTCCGTTAAATCACTATAAAGTGTACGCTCATCAAAACTCATTGGTTTCTCCTATTTCTATCTATAACTATAAAAAAAGACAGCAACGCTGTCTTTTTTCGAGAAGGTTTTTCTTCATATGGGTATATCAAAAAACTTTTGTAATGGGGATTACAAGATAATTATATCCCCCAACATACCATATGTCTATCCTCACGTTCTACAAATATTACAAAAACACGTCCGCTTTTTTGGTTATTTTTACCAATTATACCTCGAATAATGCTTCAAACTCTTCTTTTGTAATTCGTTCTTTCTCAATAAGAAGTGCCGCACTTTCATCTAAAATTGTTCGATTCTTTGAGATAATCTCTTTTGCATCTTGGTAACACTTATCAATAATTTCTTTCACCTCACGGTCAATTTCTGCCGCGATGGTTTCACTGTGATTTCTCTGATGTGCTAAATCTCTTCCTATAAAAACTTCATTTTCATCATCATTGTAATTAATCACGCCGATTTTTTCAGACATTCCAAATTTGGAAACCATATTTCTTGCAATACTACTTGCTCTCTTTATATCTTCTGACGCTCCCGTTGTAATATCATCAAGTACTAATTCTTCTGCAATTCTTCCTCCTAGGGAAACCATGATTTCTTCTAACATCTTTCCTTTGGTCGAAAACATCTCATCTTTTTCTGGTAATGGCATTGTATATCCTGCAGCACCATTTCCGGTAGGAATAATAGACACGGTATAAACTGGTCCAACATGTGGTAGTACGTGAAATAGTATTGCATGCCCTGATTCATGATAAGCCGTAATTTTCTTTTCTTCCAAAGAAATAACTCGACTATGTTTTTCTGTTCCAATTCCCAACTTAATAAAAGATTTTTTAATATCTTCTTGCTGAATAAATTTTCGGTCCGCTTTTGCTGCTACGATTGCTGCTTCATTTAAGAGATTCTCTAAATCAGCTCCTGTGAATCCAGCAGTTGTTTGTGCAATCTGTTTTAAATCCACATCTTCTGACAGTTTTTTATTTTCTGCATGAATCACTAAAATTTCTTCACGCCCTCGTACATCTGGTTTTCCAACCATAACTTTTCGATCAAATCTTCCCGGTCGTAAAATTGCTGGGTCCAATATATCTACACGATTTGTTGCTGCAAGCACAATAATTCCTTCGTTAATCCCAAATCCGTCCATCTCTACTAATAATTGATTTAGCGTTTGTTCTCTTTCATCATGTCCGCCGCCCATACCAGTTCCTCTTCTTCTAGCGACCGCGTCTATTTCATCAATAAAAATAATACATGGGCTGTTCTTTTTTGCTTCTTCAAATAAATCTCTTACTCTCGATGCACCGACACCAACAAACATTTCCACAAAATCTGATCCTGAAATACTAAAAAACGGAACATTTGCTTCCCCTGCAATTGCTTTTGCCAAAAGTGTTTTACCGGTTCCAGGAGGTCCTTCTAATAAAACGCCTTTCGGTATTCTTGCACCAATTTCAGTATATTTTTTCGGGGATTTTAAAAATTCAACAATCTCAGAAAGTTCTTCTTTTTCTTCGATTAAACCTGCAACATTCGTAAACCTTATTTTGTTTTCTGAAGTTGATAATTTTGCTCTATTTTTACCAAAATTCATCATTTTATTATTTCCCGCACCTGCTCCACCATTTTTCGCATTCATAAACGAAAATAACAATACAAGAACTAATATAATTGCTACTCCTGGTAAAATATATTGTGCTATTACCGATTCCCTTGGAACGGGTCCCGTAATATATTCAATATCATAGTACTTTAATACTTCCTCCATGCTTTCAACATTCGAAATATTCATGGTACGCACTTCTCCACTTTGAAGTACGATTTTCATGCTTCCTGTTGGTGTTTCTTTATTTTGAGCAATCTCAACACTTGAAATCGTTCCATTTTCCAATGCTTCCTCAAAACTTTTCGAACTAAACTGCGTATCCATTGTGTTACTATTATTTATAAACATTACAAGAATCATAATTACAGTAACAACTATAAAATATATTCCCAAATTTCTTCCGGCCTTACTCAACTTTTTTCCTCCTAATCAAATTCAACGACTCCAATATATGGAAGATTACGATATCTTTGATCATAATCCAACCCATATCCTACTACAAATTCATCTGGTATTTCAAACCCTGTATAATCGACAGGTACCTCGATTACTCTTCGAGATGGCTTGTCAAGAAGGGTGCACAGTGCAAGACTTTTGGGTCCACGTTTTTTTAGCATTTCTATTAAATAACTAAGTGTTCTTCCAGAATCAACAATATCTTCCACTATGATAACTTCTTTTCCTTCTAAAGACTCATCTAAATCTTTTACTATTTTTACTATTCCACTTGATGCGGTTCCGCCTCCATAACTAGAAACAGACATAAAATCCAAAGATACTGGAATTGTAATTCTTTTTGCTAACTCACATAAGAAAAAGCTTCCTCCCTTTAAGACACATACTAAATGCACCTGCTTTCCAGCATAATCCCTACTTATTCTTTCACCAATTTCTTTAATTTTTTCGTCTACCTCTTCCTCACTAAGCATTACACGTATGCGCTCTCCCATGCTTTCTCCTTTCAATTTTCCATTGTTATTTCAATTTTTATTATTTTTTTTGTTTCTGCTGTCACTTTATAAGTTTGTGAAATACGATACCCTATTACCCACGCAATATGATTCCCATCTGCCACTACCAATTTCTTATCTCTTTCGTTTCGTGGAATCTTTTCATTAACCATATACTCTTTTAACGTTTTCTTACTTTCGCTTGTATTAATTGTAAGAAAATCGTCCTGCATCCTTGTTCTTAGCATAAAACATTTAATAATTTTATCATAATCAAACCATTTCGTATACTTTTTTTCAGGAACTTGAATAAGCTTATCCATTTTGAAAATCTCAATTTTCATTTTTCCTAAATTTGGAATTTCAACTTCACCTTCTTTTAGTTCTATTGGCGAAAAAAAATCTTCCTTTTCTTTTTTCTTTTCTATAATTATTCCATCATAACTCCGCATCGCTTGTACTTGATACGGAAGCATCAAATATTTTCCGACCTGTTTATCAAATAGTTTTTGCAAATCAAAAATATGAGCTTTGGTAATATCCTTCTTTTTTCCAGTGACAGAAAATAAGACTTCTCGAAGAAGTTCTGTTTGTACCGCAATATGTAAACTCTTGAATTTCTTCTTATTAATTTCATTGGTATTATTCTGCGTATTTATAGTAACTTCTTTTAACGATTCTCGAACTGTCTGCAAAATAAAATCTTGCGCATCTTTCATCATCTCTGCAGTTTCACTAATATGCGAAACAACATTTTCGCATACATTTTCTTCGGCAAAAGGCAAAACATGATGTCTTATGCGATTTCTAGTATATTCATCTTCTTCATTTGATGCATCACAACAAAAAGCATGTTTATGTTTATCAAGATATTGCTCTATTTCACTACGTTCAAAACAAAGTAGTGGTCGAATTATCTCTTCATTTACCGGTAAAATGCCGGCTAATCCTTGCATACCTGTCCCACGAAACAAATGAAACAAAACCGTTTCCGCGCAATCGTTCTTATTATGGGCGATTGCGATTTTTATCTTCCTTTTTTCTGTATCCATTCGTTGCATATCTTCTGCCATAGTATGAAACGCTTCATATCTAGCCATTCGACCCGCCTCTTCAATAGAAATCTTTTTTTCTTTTGCCAATTTCTTTACATCGACGGTAACTATTCTACAGGTAATATGATGCTGCTTGCAAAGTTTTTCAACAAAATCCGCTTCTTCTTTTGCTTCTTTACGAAGCATATGATTGACATGTACAACGCCCATTCGAAATGGAATTTTTTGCTGTATGTTAAGTAGCATATGAAACAAGCATATCGAATCTGGTCCACCTGATAATCCTAATACAACCAGATCATTGGTCTCTATCATATGATTTTCTTTTATATAGGAATACATTTTATGATTCATTTCCTTTTCTCCACATCTATCAGTAAAAAATACGGATGGTTTCTTCCCACCCGTACTAATTTTCAATTTTAAAAATTAACTCATTCTCATAAACTAAGCCTAGTTTTTCTTTTGCTGTTTCTTCGATAAACTTATCTGTTTGCATATATTTTTTTAAATCATCAAGTTCCTTTGCGTAGTCTTCTTGATCTTGAATTTGCATAGCAAGCTCTTGTTGCTGTTCTTCATAAAGTTCTTTCTCTTTTTGCAAAGTAACGTTTCGAACACTAACAACAAGCAATAACATGACTACAACCACAACAATCATACCCATCGCTAAATGATTTTGTCCCTTTTTACGAGTCGTTATTTTTCTTCGCATAGTATCCCTCTTTATTCTATTCAATTTCGTTTACATAACATTATGATAGCACATTTTTATAAATAACGAAATAGTTCTTCTGTTTCCTCTTTTCTTACATGCTCCTGCACTTTTAAAACTTCTACTTTCGTTTCTCGATTCCCAAATCGGATGGTTATGAAATCCCCCTCCTTTACTTGAGCTGAAGCTTTCGCTGGTTTTTCATTAATCGTTACTCTGCCCGCATCACAAGCATCATTTGCAACGGTTCTTCTCTTTATCAACCTAGTTATTTTTAAATATTTATCCAAACGCATCTTTTGCCTTTCCATCAATCTTTTACGATTTCTTTAAAAAAAAAGAAGAACTCGTCTCCGAGCTCTTCAAAGTTATTGATTATGCATTAACCATATCTTTTAATGCTTTTCCTGCTTTGAATTTTGGAGCTTTAGAAGCAGCAATTTTCATAGCTTGTCCAGTTTGTGGATTTCTTCCTTCTCTAGCTGCTCTTTCAGATACTTCAAAAGTTCCGAACCCTACTAATTGAATTTTACCACCTTTTTTTAATTCTGTAGATACAACATCTGTAAATGCTTTTAATGCCACCTCTGCATCTTTTTTTGTAAGTCCTGCTTGATCAGCCATCGCTGCTACTAATTCTGTTTTGTTCATTAAAGCGCCTCCTATTTTTAAATATTAATTATTATATTGGTGTAAAACACCTTCTTAATATTTATATCTTTTTTCCACTGCTTTGTCAAGGATTTTCCCTTATTTCATGGGTTTTTCTACCGATTTCGCTCAAATATATCTATTTGTTTTTCTATCTCATCAGTAAGAAGCTGTTCTGGTAATATTTCTTGTTCTCGCGAAACATTACATATTTGTAAAAGCAGCTCCCCCAAAGCTTTTGAACTCTCTTCTTTGTCTCCCAATGTCTGTTCCATTTGTTCTAGTTTTTCTTTCATTATTTGAATGCTTTCTTTTCCAGAAATACATGGTTCATATATCTTATGTATCTTTTTCAATACTTTTGTGCCCCTTGTTAATGCTGGTAATTCAAAAGGTATTTCTGTTAAAGGTGTTTGAATCCATGTTTTTTCTGCTTTCTCTTGTTTTTTGATTTCATCCCAGTTTTTTAATACTTCAGATGTCTTATTTACTTCTACATCCCCGAAAACATGCGGATGTCTTCGTATCATTTTTTCTGAGATTTCAGCAATCACATCTTCTATCGAAAAAATTCCATCTTCCTTTGCAATTTGACTTTGCATAACCACCTGCAACAACAAATCTCCGAGTTCTTCTCTTAAATTATCATAATTACCTGTCGTTTCATAAATTCTTATTGCTGCCGTTACTTCTGCTGCTTCTTCCATAACACAAGGCTTTAAACTTTGTAATGTTTGCTCTCTATCCCATGGACATCCATTCTTACCTCGTAAGGTTTCAATAATCTCCACTAGATTTTGAAGCTCCCTTTCTTTCCTCATTCATCCCTCCTATTCCAACGGTAGTAATTCCGAGAAGGAATAATTTACACTTTTCTCCTCGCTTCCAATGCTTAATGTATAATTTCTTGTTTGATAGCCTGTTTTACGTAATGTAATCACATGATCACCTGATACTTTAGGGAAATTTGTTGGAGAAATTCCCACATAAGTTCCATCCACATATACTTCCACGTCTTCTGGGGTTTCTATCATGACCGTATAAGTTGTTGTAACCGTGCCTTCTCCTGTATCTTCCGTTGTTGACGTTACTGTTTCTCCATCCGTTTCTAACGCGCTATCTGTTTCTTCCGTTGTTCCTTCTTCCTCTATTTCTGTTATTTCTTCTTCCTCTGGATCTAATGTCACGTTTATACTTGCAAGTGTTGTGCCTACTTTTAAATACTGTGCAACGCTTACATAACCGTCAGCCTTTACTAACATTTGGTGAATTCCATAATTCATATCCACAATTGCACTAATATCTACTTCTTCTCCATCAATATATACCGTAGCCTCTGTCGGCGAAATTGAAAAAATGATTCCTCCCATTTTTTCTTCTTCTATATTTAAATCAGAAATATCTAATTTTACTTCTTTATTTCTTTCAATAACGACTTCTTTTTCTCCACCACTTGTCCCATTTGAAATTTGCACCTGATACGTTCCTTCTGGAACGGCAATTACCATTCCTTCCGTAATCATTTGTATCGTAATTTTTCCCACTTCAATCCATCCACCAATAAAGTATTCATCATTCATTAAACTCAAATATCCATGTCCACGTTCAACACGAATACTTTCTACATTTCGTTCAAACCCTTCGATAGAAATCATGTCACATGGATGGATCTCTTCTAAATCCATTTCTTCTCCATTTGAGGTGATTAATATTGATTCATCCAAAGAATAGATATCATTTCCAACCATCATCGTTTGATCTTCTTCACTAATTTCATGATTTATAATATCTCCATAAGAAAAGGCCTCTGCTGATTTTTGTAACGTATTAAGCCTTTTTCTTTCTTTCATAAATGTAACATCTACAATATCACCTGCTTCTACTTGCGAAAGAGCAATGGTTTCTTCAAATTTGTTGTAAAAATATGTTGCTCCATCATAATTTAGCGTATATCGTTTTCCAGTTTCTCGATTAATAAATGTAATGGTTTGCTCTTCTATATTTTTTTTCACAAGCACTGCTGTATCAATAGAGTCATAATTTCCTGGAGCAGAAAGAATAAACCCCGTCTCAATTTGCGTAGTTGGTTGTTCCTCCATATTTAGTTCTTCACTCCCACATCCAAAAAGAAGGAAACATCCTAACATTCCAATAATCACTCTTATTTTCTTCAATTTATTCACCCTTATTCACCATGATATTTTTCGCAATTTTTTCTAATTCTTCTTTTGTGTTTTTCTCTGGATCCTCTAGTACAATTTCAAATAAAGAATATAGTATTTCACCCACTTTTTTCCCCGGTTTTAGCCCTAATGCAAGTAAATCTTTCCCTGTGAAATTCATTGTCTGCAAGGACAAGCAATCCTTTCTTTCACAAATCTTTTTATACATTTCATTTACTTTTTCTAGTGTTTCTTCCTCCAAACCTACCTTTTTCTCCACTTGAAACTTTGCTTTCTTTAATGCATATAAATAGGGATAGGCATCTTGTCCAATTTCTACAATTGATTTTCGAATCATTTCTTCCTTTGGTTCTAGATGAAATGTAAAATACGATACCAACGTTCCCACCATTTTTGTGGTTGCATTGTCCATTTTCAACCGTTTACAAATTGCTGTTACTTTTGATTTTTCCATTTTTTGAAATAATACCGCCAAACGATATATTTTATTCGCCGGCACTATCCTTAACATTTGCAGAATTTTTTCTCCTTGCAATTCTTCAAACATTATCTCATCAAATTCAGGAAGAATTACTTTTGTAACCCCCAAATCATATGCATCTTTTAATATTTCTGGGTGCGGTGAAACCAACAGTTTTAGCAATTCCATTTGTATTCTTTCAGCACTTATTTTTTCTAAATCATTTGCCATTTCTAAAATTGCTTTTTTTGTATGATTTTCAATTTCATATCCAAGTTGTGCACTGAATCGTAATGCCCGCATCATTCGTAATGCATCTTCTTGAAATCGTTCTCGTGGATTTCCCACCGCACGAATCCATTGCTTTTTCATATCTTCTTTTCCACCAAAAACATCGATCAATCCTTCCTTTCGATTATACGCCATCGCGTTTATAGTGAAATCTCTTCTACGTAAATCTTCTTTTAAATCTTCTGTAAAGGTAACTTCTTTTGGGTGTCTGGAATCCTCATATAACCCATCAATTCGATAGGTTGTAACTTCATATCCTTCCTTCCCAATCATAATTGTTACGGTTCCATGTTCAATTCCCGTATCAATCGTTCTTCGAAATAATTCCTTCACTTGAAAGGGTTTTGCTTTCGTTGTAATATCCCAATCGGTTGGTTTCCGGCCTAATATACTATCCCGCACACAACCTCCAACAATATATGCTGGATATCCGGCCTTTTCTAATTGCTCTAATATTTGATTTACATTCTTTGGAATTTCTATTTGCATTCTTTTTTTCCTTTATCTTTTCATACACTGCACGGTAATTATAGCATTCCCCACTTTTGCTTTCAAGAAAAAGAGAGTGGATTCACAGAATCCACTCTCTTTTCAGATTATTCTTCTTATTTTTCTTATTTTTGTTCTGCAATCACACGAACTACATCTCTTGCTATTGCCAATTCTTCGTTCGTAGGAATCACCGCCATCACGATTTTTGAATTTGGTGTTGTAATAATTGTTTCCTTACCATGCACTTTGTTTTTTTCATGATCTAACTCTACTCCTAAAAATTCCATATACTCACTAACTAATCTTCTTGTAAGTGGAGAATTTTCACCAACGCCCGCCGAAAAAGCAATCGCATCTACTCCGTTCATTGCAAACGTGTATGCACCAATATATTTTGCTACGCGATAAGCAAATAACTCAAGCGCAATCTTTGCTCTTTCATTTCCTTCATTCATAGCATCTTCTAAATCACGAAAATCACTTGAAATTCCAGAGATTCCATAAACACCGGATTCTTTATTTAAAATATCTATCACTTCATCTAACGTTTTATTTTCTTTTTTTGCAATAAACTGAATAATTGCTGGATCAAGATCTCCCGAACGCGTTCCCATTACCAATCCTTCCAATGGTGTAAGTCCCATACTTGTATCCACACATTCTCCATTTTTCACTGCACTAATTGATGCACCATTCCCTAAATGACACACAATAATTTTCATATCTTTTCGGTCTTTTCCAAGAACCTTCGCAATTCTTGCCGATACAAAATCATGACTTGTACCATGTGCTCCATAACGTCTAATGCTTTGTTCTTTATAATATTTATAAGGAAGTCCATATAAATATGCCTTTTTAGGCATCGTTCTATGAAAAGAAGTATCAAACACACCGACCATAGGTGTCCCTGGCATGACTTCTTCACATGAATGTATTCCTGCTAAATGAGCTGGATTATGAAGTGGTGCCCATTCAATATTTTTTGCAAATTCTTCTACCACTGCACTCGTTAAAAGAACGGATTCCATCAAATCCGGACCACCATTAACTATACGATGACCTACACCATCAATTTCCTCTAGTGATTTAATTACACCTACTATTGGATCTAAAAGTTTTTCTTTTACCAATTGCACTGCAATGGTATGATTTGGCATTTCCACTTGTTCTTTTACTTTTTCACCACCTGCTGGTGTGTGTGTAATTGCGCTTCCTTCAATCCCGATTCTTTCACAAATTCCGATTGCTAAAACTTCTTCACTTTCCGTATCAATTAATTGATACTTTAACGAAGAACTTCCACAGTTAATGACTAATACATTCATTTTTTTCTCCTTTTGCTTTGTTTTCTTTACCTATATCTTTTAGGGATTTAGTATGCTCTGCCCCAATATACCATTTCTTTTGCTGGTCCACCACAACAAACACAGGTTCCACTAAGCTTTTCTTGTTCAAAAGGCATACATCTACTAGAGGCTCCTGTTTCTTCTTTAATTTTTTCTTCACATTCTTTGTTTCCACACCACATTGCTTTTACAAAGCCTGGTTTTTCTTCTACTATTTTTTTAAACGTAGTATAATCAGTAGCTTCATAAGTATGTGCTTCTACATGTGCTTTTGCACGATTTAACATATCTATTTGTATTGTTTCTAGTAAATTGTTTACGGTTTCTTCTAAATCATTTAAAGAACAACTGATTTTTTCTCTAGTATCTCTTCGTACTAATACACAAGTATTTTCCGCCAAATCCCTTGGTCCAATCTCTACTCTTATCGGAATACCACGCATTTCACATTCCGAAAATTTCCATCCAGGGCTTTTATCCGAATCGTCTAATTTAACTCGTATGCCAATATTTTGTAATTGATCTTTTATTTCACAAGCTTTCTCTAAGATGCCTTCTTTTTTCTGTTGAATTGGAATAATCATAACTTGTGTTGGTGCCACTTTGGGTGGTAATACAAGTCCAGAATCATCTCCATGCACCATGATAATTGCACCAATTAAACGTGTTGTCATTCCCCAGGATGTTTGGTATACATACTTTAATTTATTATCTTTATCTGTAAATTGAATCCCAAATGCTTTTGCAAAACCATCTCCAAAATTGTGACTCGTTCCTGATTGCAATGCTTTTCCATCATGCATAAGTGCTTCAATTGTGTATGTTGATTCTGCTCCCGCAAATTTTTCTTTCTCTGTTTTTTTACCTTTTATCACCGGCATTGCTAATACATTTTCACAGAAATCAGCATATACCTTCAGCATTTGAATCGTACGTTCTTGTGCTTCTTCCGATGTTGCATGCGCAGTATGTCCTTCCTGCCATAAGAATTCTCTAGAACGAAGAAATGGTCTTGTTTCTTTTTCCCAACGAACCACACTACACCATTGGTTATATAATCTTGGTAAATCTCGATATGACTGTATATCATTTTTATAAAAATCACAAAATAAGGTTTCGGAAGTTGGTCTCACACACATTCTTTCTTGTAATTTCTCTAGTCCACCATGTGTTACCCATGCAACTTCTGGCGCAAACCCTTCTACGTGATCTTTCTCTTTTTCTAATAAACTTTCTGGAATAAACATTGGCATATATACATTTTCTACCCCTGTTTCTTTAAATGCTGCATCTAAATTTTTTTGAATCAATTCCCAAATTGCATACCCGGTAGGTTTAATTACCATGCAACCTTTTACATTCGAGTAATCAATTAATCCCGCTTTAATTACAACATCTGTATACCACTTCGCAAAATCCGTTTCCATAGAGGTAATTGCCTCTACCATTTTTTTATTATTTGCCATCTCTTGTCCTTTCCATTCTAAAATTCATCTACAAAGTTTCAGGAATGACGCTTCCAAAATAAAAAAAGCCTCTATCCCAACAAGGGACCGAAAGCTCGGCGGTACCACCCTATTTCATGTTTTTTATTTAAAAAACACCTCTTATGTTCGTTAACGCCGAATTACGTCACATTTTCATGCAATGCTCCAAGGTAGGTTCCAAGTCCATCCTGCTAAAATCTCTCACCAATGATTTTATCTCTGTAGCATTCTTTTACTTGTACTATTCCTTTTCATAGCTATATTATTTTAGAAATACCATTAAATTGTAGAATATCTAAATTCCTTTGTCAATGGATAAAAATGTATTTTTTTCAATACAAAAAGAAGTGTTTCTCTATCGAAAACACTTCTTTTTTCTTATATTTATAAATTATCCACCATCGTTAAAATATCTATACTTTAAATCGATATCCTACACCCCATATTGTTTCTATATATTGTGGTTTTGCTGTATTAAACTCAATTTTCTCACGAATTTTTTTAATATGAACCGTTACCGTTGCAATATCTCCTATCGATTCCATATCCCATATCTCTCGAAATAATTCATCTTTTGTATAAACATGATTTGGATTTTCTGCCAAAAATGTCAACAAGTCAAATTCTTTTGTTGTAAATGCTTTTTCTTCTTCATTAATATAAACACGTCTTGCTGTTTTATCAATTCGGATTCCGCGAATTTCTACTATTTCATTTTCCTTTGCATGATTTCCAACAAGTCTTTCATACCTTGCCAAATGCGCTTTCACTCTTGCAACCAATTCGCTAGGACTAAATGGTTTCGTCATATAATCATCTGCGCCTAGTCCTAAGCCACGAATTTTATCAATATCATCTTTTTTTGCAGAAACCATAAGTATAGGAACATCTTTTTCTAATCGTATTTTTTTGCAAACTTCAAATCCATCCATTCCTGGTAACATCAAGTCCAATACAATTAAATCAAAATCCTCTGCCAAAGCGGTTTCTAATCCTACGTTTCCGGAGTTTTCCACTTTTACTTCAAAATCATTTAGTTCTAAATAATCTCTTTCTAAATCTGCTATTGCTACTTCATCTTCAATAATCAATATCTTACTCATCTGACTCCACCTCTTTGTACTTTCTAATTACAAAATGTAAACAAGTTCCCTCATCTTCTTTACTTGTTGCCCAAATATATCCTCCATGATCTTCTATGATTTTCTTAACAATGGAAAGTCCAATTCCACTTCCACCTTTTGATGAATTTCTAGAAGCATCCGTCCGATAAAAACGTTCAAAAATATTACTTAAATCTTTTGTTGGAATTCCTTTTCCATTATCTTCAATTTCTATTCGAATGGAATCTTCAACACTTAATACTCGAATTTCAATAATTCCTTGCTCTTTATCTAAGTATTTAATGCTATTACCCACAATGTTATTGATAACTCGTTTTAATTGTTCTGGGTCCGCTATAATTGTTGTCTCTGGTTCCACCAGATTAATATAATTTAAAATTATTTTTCTCTGTTCTAAATCTAATCCAAGTTCTTCCACGCAATCATTAAAATAATCTTTTACACGAAGTCGATGAAAATTATATGGGATACGATTTGCATTAATTCCTGAATAAAGTGTAAGCTCATCAATTAATCGATCCATATCATTTGCTTTGTTATAAACTGTTCGAATATATTTATCAATCTTTTCTGGTGTATCTGCAACTCCATCCATAATGCCTTCCATATATCCTTTGATTGCAGTAATTGGTGTTTTTAAATCATGTGATATATTACTAATCAGCTCTCTATTTTGTGTGTCATTATCAATTTTTTCTTCTGTCGAACTTTTTAGTCGCACTCGCATATCGTCATAATTTTTATAAAGACATCCGATTTCACCTTTTGTTTTTGTTTCAATTATATAATCTAGATTTCCTTCTGCAATATTTGACATCGCAAGATTTAATTCTCGAATTGGAGTAAATACACTTGAATGAATCCATTTTGTTAAAAACATACTCGTCACTAAAAGAATCAAAATAATGGATAGTGCCATATCAATTAACAAATTTTTCGAAATCAAACCATCAATTTTTGCAATTATAAATACGCTGCCCACTTCACCATCGGAAAACAAAAAATCTTTTTGTCTTACATATTTTTGTAAATCCGAAAAATAGTATCCCGATTTCTCAACAGAAACCTTGTCTCCTATTTCTGGCAAACGGTCAAAAATCAATTGTGCCGCACTTTCATTTCCTGCATAATAGATTTCATTATTTTTCCGAATTAACACGTATCCTGCTATTTCTGTCGCCTGTTTATTTAGCTCCTCTACATTTTCTTTTTCTTCTAAAAAGTAGGGTTCCCTTGCTAGTTCCTCTTCTAAATCCGTGTATATTATGGCCATATCATCCGCATATGCTTGAATCGATTTCAAACGTCCCGGATCTAAATTTCCCAACACCTCATTTTTCGAAAGCATATTCCCAAACAGACAAAATGCTGCAGAAATCATTAATAATGGTAGTATTATGATTGTCAAAAAGGTAATTAATAATCGCGTCTTTAATTTCAAGTAGACTCCTCCTAATTACATTGCTATTTTTATTATAGCACAATCCCATCTGATATCTATAAATCGATTCGAATATATGTCTTAAATCTTTATAAATAATTCTTTTATAATGTAGAACTATTAAGGTATTTTTCTTGTTCTGCAGTTAATGTATCAATTGTTTTTCCAAGAAAAGCAAGTTTTCGTTTTGCTACTTCTTGATCCACTTCTTTCGGTACTTGTTGTAACATAGAATCGAGCTTTCCTTCATTTTCTACAAGATATTTAGCGCTCAATGCTTGAATTGCAAAACTCATGTCCATAATTTCAGCTGGATGACCATCTCCTGCGGCAAGGTTTACTAATCGTCCCTCTGCTAATACAGAAATCCATTGTCCTGTAGACAATTTATATCCTCTAATATTTTTCCTTTGTATTTTTTCTTCTACTGCAATTTCTCTTAATCGTTTCATATCAACTTCGCAATCAAAATGACCTGCATTACATAAAATCACACCATCTTTCATTACTAAAAAATCTTCCTCTGAAATCACTTTACTGCATCCCGTTACGGTAACAAAAAAATCACCTACTCTTGCAGCTTCTTTCATTGGCATAACTTCAAATCCATCCATTACGGCTTCGATTGCTTTAATTGGATCAATTTCTGTGACTACAACTCTCGCTCCTAGTCCTTTTGCTCGCATTGCAACCCCTTTACCACACCAACCATATCCTGCCACCACTGCAACTTTACCAGCCACAATTAGATTTGTTGTTCGATTAATTCCATCCCATACCGATTGGCCTGTTCCATATCGGTTATCAAAAAAATGTTTACAATCTGCTTCATTTACCATAACCATTGGAAATTTCAGTTTCTTTTCTCTTTCCATGGCGACTAACCGAATGATTCCTGTTGTTGTTTCTTCACAACCTCCAATTACATTTGGTATCAAATCAACAAATTCGGTGTGCATCATGTTTACAAGATCTCCGCCATCATCAATGATGATATTAGGCCCCACTTCAAGTACTTTTCGAATATGCACATTATATTCTTCCGGCGTCGAATTATACCATGCATGCACTTCTAATCCATCTGCTACTAATGCTGCTGCCACATCATCTTGTGTAGATAAAGGATTGCTTCCTGTAATATACATCTGTGCTCCACCAGCTGCAAGAACTTTACATAAATAAGCTGTCTTAGCTTCTAGATGCACAGATAATGCTATTTTTTTTCCTGCAAAAGGTTTCGTTTCCATAAATTCTTTTTCTAACATACGTAATAGGTCACAATGACTTTTCACCCATTCAATTTTTCTTTTTCCTTCTTCTGCTAATGAAATATCTCTTATTTCGCTGCTCATCCTAATTCCTCCTAATATTCTTTTTTATCAATTCCAAGTCGTTTACAAATCTTTGTGACTTCCGCATATATTTTTTCTTCGTCCATAGTTAATACCTTCCGATTTTCCATTGTTACTTTTCCATCAATGATTACCGTATCTACTTCTGATCCATTTGCCGAATAACTAATTCCTGCAAGCAAATTATTTTGAGGCATAAATGACGGAGTATCCAGTTTTAATAAAATCAAATCTGCTTTTTTCCCAATCTCTATGGTTCCTATTTCATCCGATAATCCAATTGCTTTTGCTCCATTTCTAGTTGCAATTGCATAGGCTTCTTTTGCACTAATACATTGTGCCGTTTCCTTATTACCTTTATGAATTAAAGTCAATAAGGATAACTCATGAAATAAATTTAACGTATTATTGCTTGCCGCCCCATCTGTTCCTATACATACGTTAATTCCTGCATCTAACATAGCCGGTATTGGTGCAAATCCATTTCCAAGTTTCATGTTACTCGCCGGATTCGTAACAACGTTCACTTGATTTCTTCTTAATATTTCAATATCTTCTTTCGTAACATGAACACAATGTGCTGCAATCGTTAGGTTTTCAAAAATGCCTGCCTTTTCACATAATGCTATAGGCGTACATCCAAATTCTTTTTTCGCATTGTCAACTTCTACTCTACTCTCTGATAAATGTATATGGATCGGAAGGTTTTCTTCCTTTGCTTTCTTTGCAACAATTCTTAGGTATTCTTCGTCGCAAGTATATACCGCATGTGGTGCTAACAAATAAGTAAGTCGCTTACAATCCTGAAAATCTTTTTTTTCTTCTAACGCTTCTCGAAGTCTACTACTTCCTGCTTCATCCGTTCCACTTCCAACAAGCCCTCGACCAATTCTTGCTCGCATTCCAGATTCTTTTACCGCCTTGCTAGTTTGTCCAACATGCATTTGCATATCCGAAAAACAAGTTGTTCCGCTTTTCATCATTTCTAAAATGGCTAATGATGCACCCCAATAAGCATCTTCTGGAAGCATCTTTTCTTCTAAAGGCATAACCGTATGAAATAACCAATCACCAAAAGATAAATCATCCGCTACATTTCGAAAAATAGACATATAGGAATGCGTATGGCAATTAATAAACCCCGGAAGAAGTAGTCGATTCTCTCCAGAAAATTTTTTTTCTACAGTAAAATCATTAGGTTTTTCAGAAATACCTACAATCCTATCTTCTTCGATATAAATGTTTGCTTCTACAATCTGATCAATCCCCTCTTTATTTATCATAACGAGTGGATTTTCAATAACGATTCCCATTCATGTTCTCCT
>JBFHIZ010000002.1:0-146174 GCA_041596215.1 Lachnospiraceae bacterium | reverse complement strand
TATCGATATTGATAGGTGTCGTAACCTTATCTAAGTTTTTAGGAATTCCATTACCTTGGATTCGCTTAAGTGTTATTGGAGCAATTACTTATGAGTTACCAGCAGCAACGACAACTGCATCGGCTATGGGACTTTCTTTATCGGAATCCATTACAAGTGCACAGGCGTATTCAACGATTGCATGGGTAATGACACTGGGTATTTTGCCGAGTATTATGTTAGTTCCCATATTACTAAAACGCATTCAAAATGGGATGGGCAAAATTCAAAAAAGAGATAAAAAATGGAGTGCCATTTTTATGGATGCCATGTTTTTGGGTATGATTTCTGCATTTCTTGGAATGGTATTTGCCGATGTACGAGAAGGATTGGTAGGATTTATTCCGCTTTTTGTATTATTATTTTCCGCGTTGTTGATGGGAGTATGTGGCTTACTAATAAAAAAATATAACCTAAAGAAATTGGAAACTTATGCATTATCTATCAGTATGGTTGGTGCAATGGTATTTTCTGTATTTATAACAAAAATAATAGGATAGGAGAAAATAGATGACATATGAAAATAAAACACATGTTTATGGAAAAATATGGACATGGACAGCAGTGGTAATGGTATTGATGGTTCCTTTATTAATTTGTATATATTATAATTCTTTTCCCGAGTTTACAGATTTGGCAAAGGGATTTATTGGAGTGGCACCGATTTTTTGGTCAGTAGGATTAATTGAAGTATTAACATATACGCCAATGCTTGGAACGGGTGGATCATACATGGCTTTTGTAACTGGAAATTTAACAGGGATAAAAGTTCCAGCAGCCTTAAATGCGATGGAAAATATGGAAGTGAAAGCGGGAACGGATGAAGGAGAGGTGATTTCAACCATAGCAGTTTCTGTGAGTGCAATTGTTACAACTTTAGTAATTGCATTAGGGGTATTGTTTTTATCATTCTTAACACCGATTATTAATTCGCCTACTCTTTCGCCAGCCTTTGAAAATATTTTACCGGCTTTATTTGGAGGATTAGCGGTTGTGTTTATAAGTAAGAATTGGAAGATTGCTGTTGCACCACTCGTATTTATGATTATGCTTTTCTTACTTGTTCCATCACTTGCGTCTTCGGTTGGAATTTTAGTACCAGTGGGTGCAGGAATTGCAATCTTAGTAGCAAGAGTATTATATAAGAAACATAAACTGTAAAAAAAGAAAGAAAAAAGAGGTAGTATATGATAGGATATATAATTTTAGGAGTGATTATTTTATTTTTCATAAGTATTGTCATTCGTGCTTTTTTATTTACTCCATATAAGAAACCGGTAATTAAGAAAAAGGAAATAGTGATTCGAAAAGATAAAATTGTGGATGATTTTACATCTCTTATTCGGTGTAAAACTGTTTCTAACCGAGTAGAAACATTGATTGAACAAGAAGAATTTGATCGATTTCAGCAAGAACTTGCGAAAAGATATCCCGAAATTCATAAAACATGTAAATTAGAACACATTGGTAAAAATGGATTGCTTTATTATTGGAAAGGAAAATCCAGTGAAAAACCTTCGGTATGCATGGCACATTATGACGTGGTACCCGCAGATGAAAATGCATGGGAAAGACCACCTTTTTCTGGTTTTCTTGAAGATGGTATCATTTGGGGTAGAGGGACTTTAGATACGAAAGGAACGCTTTGTGGACTTTTAGAAGCCGCAGAACAGTTAATAACAGAAAACTTTCAACCACAAAATGATATATATTTTTCTTTTTCAGGTGAAGAGGAAATTGATGGGGATACCTGTGCGGATATTGTTGCATATTTAAAAGAAAAAGGTGTTAAACCAAATTTTGTTTTAGATGAGGGTGGAGCTATTGTGTCCAATGTATTTCCAGGAGTACAGAAGGAAAGCGCATTAATTGGTGTGGGAGAAAAAGGGAGCGTAAACTTAGAATTCTCATTAAAAAGCAAGGGAGGTCATGCATCTACGCCTCCAGTGCATACTATATTAGGACGTTTATCAAAAGCAGTTGTTAACATTGAAAAAAAGCCATTTCAAGCACAGTATACCAAACCAGTATTAGAAATGTTTGATCAGTTGGCAAGACACTCCACATTTGCCTATCGATTGATATTTGCCAATCTATGGTGTTTTAAACCACTCTTTAGTTTTTATTGTAAAATATCTGGAGGGGAACTAAATGCGATGCTACGTTCTACTTGTGCGATAACGAGAATGAAAGGCAGCAAAGCATATAATGTACTTCCATCAGAAGCATCTTTTGGAGCAAATATGAGATTGTTAGGAAATGATACCATAGAATCCGCAATATCCTATTTGCGTCAGGTGACAAAGGATAAAGAAATGGATATTAAAGTGGTAAATGGAATGAATCCTTCTATTTATTCAGATACTACTTGTGAAGCATATCATATGTTAGAAGAAGTTGTATTAGAAAGTTGGCCAGAAGTAATCGTATCGCCATATTTAATGATGGCATGTAGTGATTCGAGACATTATTGCAATATTACAGATCATGTATACCGTTTTTCAGCAATGCGACTTTCAAAGGAAGAACGCGCAATGATTCATGGACATAATGAACGAATACCGGTTGAAACTTTATTTCAAACAGTAGAATTTTATATACGATTATTAAATCGTTTGTAAGAGTATTTTTATTTTGGAAAAAGAGCATAGAAATGCTCTTTTTTTGTTAAAAAAAATATTTAAAAATATGAATAGGTAATTACATAATAATAAAAAAAGTATTAATATTTTTATTATTATGTAGAAAGATATCTTGAATTATGTATAATATAATAAGAAATATTATATTTAAATTTAATTATTTGCTTCTGAGATAAGAAGGTATAACAGATTTAATAAAAATATGAATAGGTTGTATAAACCACATGATGAGCTGAGAAAACTCAAAAAGAGAGGGAACTTTATGAAAATTAAATGGAAAATAATCACTACTTTTATAATTCTTATTATAATTCTAACTTCAACAGTTATGTTATTTAGTTATAGTAAAATTAATCAATTAGTGCAAGATGAGAAGGCAGAAGAAATTAAGAACTATTTTGAGTTAGGAACTGGAATTATTGATGCAAAATATCCGGGAGAGTGGAGTATAGAGGGAGAAAATTTATATAAGGGGGATCTTTTAATAAATGAAAAAAATGAATTAGTAGATGAAATGACAAGAACTACAGGAATATTGGCGTCTTTTTTTGCGGGAGATGTTAGAGTGGCAACGAATGTTGAAAATGAGAATGGAGAACGAGAAATTGGAACAATGGCATCGGAGGAAGTTGCAGAAACCGTTATTAATAAAGGTGAGGTTTTTTCAGGGGATGCTATTGTACTTGGAAAAGAGGCTATTTCAACTTATGTTCCAATTAGAAATGCTGAGAATGAAGTGGTAGGAATGCTTGCAATGGCAGTTTATATGGATGTAGTAAAAGCAAGTATCTATGACACAATGATTGGAATTATAATTTTATCCATGCTGTTATTAGTTTTAGGCATTGTGATTGCTTTTGTTTTAGGAAATGCGATTTCAAAAGGGATTAATAAATTACAAGAAAAAATGGTCCTTATGCAAAAAGGAGATTTTAGTTTTAATTTTGAACCCAAAGTATTAATGTTTAAAGATGAAATTGGAGAAATATCTAGATCGAGTGAAATAATGCAAAGAAAAATTGCAGGAACTATTAAAGAAATCCAACTGGAGTCAGAAAAAGTAAAGAATACAACAAATTCTTCGATTACAAATATTAGTAATGCACATATTCGAATTGAAGATATTTCTGCAACAACGCAAGAATTGTCCGCTGGTATGGAGGAAACATCAGCATCATCAGAAGAAATGAATGCAGCAGCACATGAAGTAGAAGCCGAAGTTTCTCGTATGAAAGACAGAACAAAACAGGGAGATGAATTAGTTACTGAGATTAAAAACCGGGCCGTTTCGTTAGAAGCGGATGCAGAAGTATCTAGTAAAAAAGCAGTGGATGTGTATGATAGTACAAATAAACAACTTCGTGCATCTATTCGTGATGCAAAAGCAATTGAAGAAATCAAAGAATTATCGCAAACAATTTTACAAATTACATCACAAACAAATCTTCTTGCATTAAATGCGGCAATTGAAGCGGCAAGAGCTGGAGAAGCAGGAAAAGGATTTGCTGTAGTTGCAGATGAAATTAGAGTCCTTGCAGAAAATTCAAAAAAAGCAGTCACAAAAATCAATGAAATCACCGAGAATGTATCAGATGCGGTAGAAAATGTTGTGCGAGATTCAAAACAATTACTTGATTTTGTAGATGAGCAAGTATTAAAAGATTATCAAGCATTAGTAAATATTGGAAAGCAATACAATACGGATGCGGATAAAGTACATCATGTAATCAGTGAGATTGATACTAGCGCAGAGAAATTAGTAGAATCCATGCGAGAAATTCGTTTGGCAATTGATGATATTACGAAAGCAACGGGAGAAGGAGCAGAAGGAACGATGGATATTGCTACAAAAGTTGCAGATATAGCAAGTATGACAAATGAAGTACTTGAACAAGCAAAAGAAAACGGACTAAGTGCGCAGCATTTGGATAAGGTAGCAGAATTCTTTAAAATTTAAAAAAATGGAAGCGAATAAGCTTCCATTTTTTTATACCATATTTTTGGTGATTTGTACTTTGCGAAGTTTGCCTTTGATTGTTTTGAGCTGCAAATCTTGATATACGAAATTCCCTTTATTATTTAAAATTTCAACATAGGTAAGACTTTCTCGTATATCGATAATTCCAATATCCGATGGAGTAATATCAGGAATACTACAAAGAGCACCGACAATATCGGCAGGTCGCATTTTTGATTTTTTACCACCACCAATGGAAAGACAAGTGATTTTTTCGTTTAATATTTCCCCTTTTTGTACTTTTCTTTTTGGACGTTCTTTTTGTATACGCCAAAAACTATGCTCATCAAGAGAAGAACGTGGTGGGCAAATCTTGGTTTCTATTTTTTGTAAGGTGTATTCTTCGATCGTTTGAATCATTTTGTTTTCATCTGGGGTTACAAAACTAATTGCCATACCTGAATTTCCATTTCTACCCGTTCGTCCAATTCGATGAACATAGGTTTCCTTACCAGCAGGAAAATCATAGTTAATGACATGACTTATTTTTGCAAAATCAATTCCTCTTGCGGCAACATCTGTACAAATAAGATATTGAAAACGACCTTCTCGAAAAGCATCAATTGTTTGCAAACGTTCCCTTTGCTCTAATTTTCCATGTAGCATGCCGCAACGAATATGTTCTCTCGATAATTTTTGATAAAGGGTATTGACCATTTCTCTGGTTCCACAAAAAATCATACATTCACTAGGAATATACTTGATAAGTAGAGTCAGTAAAATTTGGTATTTGTCTTTAGATTCACATTGATATAATTCCTGTTTAATCGAAGCAACAGTTTCTGTCTTGGATTCGATTTGTATTGAAACTGGATGTTGCATATTTCTTGTAATAATTTGATTGAGTGTAGAATCCAGAGTGGCAGAAAATAGCATGTTACAACGCGTGTTTGGAAGATGCGAGATGATCGCTTCTACTTCTTCCACAAATCCCATATCTAGCATGAGATCGGCTTCATCAATGACAAAGTATTTGATGTGACTTAGATTTAAATTTTCTCGTCGAATATGATCCATAATTCTTCCAGGAGTGCCTACTACAATGTGTGCTTTTTGTTTCAGGGAAAGGGTTTGTTTTGCAATGGGTAAGCCTCCTAGTAAAGATAATACTTTTAATCGCTTTTTTCTTCCAATGTGAAAAAGATCTCGTTTTACTTGGTCGGCAAGTTCTCTTGTGGGTTCTAAGATAAGTGCTTGGGGAAGATTTTCTTCCCATAAAATTTTTTCACAAATGGGGATCCCGAAAGCAGCTGTTTTACCAGTTCCCGTTTGTGATTTCCCAACAATGTCTTTTCCTTCAAGTGCAAATGGAATTATTTTTTCTTGAATTTCAGTGGGAATCATATACCCAAGTAAAGTTAAGGTGTCGATAATCTCTTTTGATAAATGAAATTGTTGAAATTGATTTTTCGTATAATTCATTATAACCTCTTTATATTTTATTTAAAAAACTTATATAAGCATACTATATTCTGGAAAGAAGATAAAGAAAATCTTGCTTTTTCTATTCAAAGTATGAGATTATGAAAGAAACCGATGTTTTGTTTAATTTGGGAGGGTAACATATGGATGAAAAATATGAGTTGTTTAAAAAATTACTGGAAGAAGAAAATAAAGAAAAAGCGGTATCGTATGCTTTAAAACTTATCCAGAAAAAAGAAATGGATGTTTTAGAATTATATACCAGAATTTTAGCACCTGCGTTAAATGCAATGGAATGTCGATTCGAAGATAAAAATATATGCGTGTGGAAAGAACATGTACGAACAGCAATTGTGCGTACAATTGTTGAATGTTGTTATCCTTATGTTATTGAGAAAAAACAAGAAATGAATTATCCAGCAAAAGGAATTGCAGCAGTGCTTTGCCCACCAGAAGAATATCACGACCTAGGGGCAAGAATGACAGCAGATTTCTTTTTGCTTTGTGGGTACCAAGTAGTTTATGTAGGTAGTAATACCCCATATCAAGATTTTTATAATGTAATTAATATTATTAAACCTGAAATTATTGCTATTAGTGTAAGCAATTACTATAATTTGGTTTCTACAAAAAAAATTATTCAAGAATTAAAACATGGAACGTTTCATTCCTTTAAGATAGTTGTAGGTGGTTATGCGTTTGATAAAGACATAAATAATGTAAACACAGTGGGAGCAGATTACTATGCACACACATTTGAAGATATTGATCAAATATCAAGAAATGAGGTGCAAAAATGAGGTTAGGATTAAGAATTGCCAGAAGATTTTTAAAATCAAATCTTGGACAAACTTTTTTGATTATATTAGGAATCGCGATAGGCGTATCGGTACAAGTTTTTATTGGGTCTTTAATTCAAGGATTGCAAAAGAGTCTAGTTGAAAAGACGATAGGAAATTCTTCTCAAATTACAATCTCTTCAAATACGGACGACAAACAAATAGAAGGGTATGATGAAATTATAGAAAGGATTAGAACATTAGATTCTTCTATTGAAAATATATCCATTGCAAATGATAATGCGGCGTTTCTTGAAATAGGAGATAATTCGCAATCCCTTTTGGTTCGTGGATTTGATATTCAAAATGCAGATAGTATTTATAATATCATTAATCGTATAAAAGAAGGAACCTATCCCCAAAAAGAAAAAGAAATTTTGCTGGGAATGGATTTAAAAGAAGAATATGGATTGGAATTAGAAGACCAAGTGAAGATAACAACGACGAATCAAAATACGGTAGTATGTACCGTTGTCGGTTTCTTTGATTTAGAAGTAGCAAGTATTAATAAAAATTGGGGAATTACAACCAAAGAAACAGCGGATAATATTTTTGAAACGGGAGATACTATTACGGGGATTGAAATTCAAGTAAAAGAAGATTCTGCATTTGTTGCAGATGAAATTGCACAAAATATAATTGAAGAATTAGATAGTTCGAATTTTGAGGTGAATAATTGGAAGGCAGAAAATGAACAACTTTTGAGTGGATTACAAGGACAAAGTATATCTAGTATATTGATTCAAGTTTTTGTTTTAATATCTGTCGTTTTGGGAATTGCTAGCGTGCTTGCAGTGACCGTAATGCAAAAATCAAGACAAATTGGAATACTAAAAGCCATGGGCATTAAAAATGCAACAACAAGTTATATTTTCTTATTTGAAGGATTGATTTTAGGATTTTTTGGAGCAATATTAGGAATTGCATTAGGACTTTTACTAGCAATTTCTTTTACAACTTTTGCAGTGAATGCAGATGGAACACCTGTTGTTGCATTATACATTTCCACAAATTTCATTTTACTATCAGGAGTAATTGCAATGGTGGCTTCGGTATTGGCAGCATTGATACCTGCGATTCGGTCATCAAAATTAAATCCAATTGATATTATTAGAAATAATTAGGAGGGGAAAAATGTCGACGATATTAGAATTGAAACAAATAAATAAGATCTATGGGGAAGATGTAAAAACGCAGGTGCTGTATGATATTAATCTATCCTTTGAAAAAGGTTCTTTTAACTCAATTATTGGACAATCAGGAAGTGGAAAAAGTACACTACTTAATATTATAGGAACCTTGGATAAACCAACTTCTGGAGATGTTCTGGTGGATGGAGTTACAACTACTTCCATGTCAAAAAACCAAGTTGCAGAACTTAGAAACCGTACGATGGGATTTGTATTTCAATTTCATTATTTATTACCAGAATTTACAGCAATTGAAAATGTATTGATGCCATATGAAATTAAGAATGGAAGACCAAGTATTGACATTCGAAGAAAGGCAGAAGAATACATGGAGCTTGTGGGTCTTCGGGAGGTTAAGGATAATATGGCGACAAAAATGTCGGGTGGACAACAACAGCGAACAGCAATTGCAAGGGCACTGATAAATGAACCGCAGATTATTTTGGCAGATGAACCTACAGGAAATCTAGATTCGGACACAACGGAAACCATTTATGAATTAATGCGTGAAATCAATCAAAAATTAGGAACTACTTTTATTATCATTACACATGATAAAAAAATAGCAGAAAAAGCAGATCGGATTATAGAAATAAAAGATGGAAAAATTAATATGGATATTTATCGATAACAGAATGAATGGAAGGAGAAAAAATGAAAGAAATTTATTTGGCAGGTGGATGTTTTTGGGGAACTGAAAAATATTTAGAAAATATTCATGGAATAATCAAAACAGAAGTAGGATATGCAAATGGAAACACTGAAAATCCAACGTACGAAGAGGTATGTACAGGTAATACGGGACATGCAGAAACTGTAAAAGTTGAATATGATGAAAATACGATTGGATTGTCGTTTATTTTACATATGTATTTTGAAGTGATTAATCCAACTACAATAAATCGACAAGGTGGAGACACGGGAAAGCAGTATCGGACGGGAATATATTATAAGGATACCAAAGACGTTGAGAGTATCAAAAAAGAAATAGAAGAATTACAAAAGAAATATCAAGAAACCATAGCAATTGAAGTGTTACCTCTTGCGAACTATTATAAAGCAGAAGAATATCATCAGAAGTATTTGGATAAGCATCCTGATGGATATTGTCATATTGGATTGGATAAATTTGAAATGGCTAAAACTGCAAAAGATGAAAGCAAGAGATATCGAAAAAAAACGAAAGAGGAATTAAAAGTGGAGTTAACGAAAGAACAATTTCAAGTAACTCAAAATCAAGGAACAGAGTTGCCTTTTGAAAATCCGTATTATAATCTTTTTCAAGAGGGAATATATGTTGATATTACGACGGGAGAACCATTATTTGTTTCTACGGATAAGTTTGAATCTGGATGTGGATGGCCAAGTTTTTCAAAACCAATTGCAGAAAACAAAATATTAAAAAAACACGATGGAAGTTATGGAAGAGTTCGAACAGAAGTAAGAAGTAGTTATGGAAATGCACATTTAGGACATGTGTTTGAGGATGGACCAAAAGAAAAAGGTGGTTTAAGATATTGTATAAATAGCGCTTCTTTGCGATTTATTCCAAAAGAGGAAATGGTAGAAAAAGGATATGGAGATTTGTTTTTTTTGTTTGAGAAATAAATTTATAAGTAGATTGTATTAAGAAGAAAGAAATGATATAATTATGAAGTATCAATAAAAACAAAATATAAGGAGGCTTTATATGAAAAAGTGGGAATGTACTTGTGGATATGTATATGATCCAGAATTAGGAGATCCAGATAACGGTGTTGCACCAGGAACTGCATGGGAAGATGTTCCAGATACTTGGACTTGCCCTGTATGTGGTTTGGAGAAAGATGCCTTTATCGAACTATAAAAGATTCAAATTTTGAAAAACCGCTACTTTATTATTTAGTAGCGGTTTTCTATATATATGAGTTAAAGTGGGAAAAAGAGAAAAAATGAGGTGTGAAATGAAAAACAGAAAAACAGATGAAAAAAATACAATATTTAATAATATGAGGGGAACTGTGGCTTTTGCTTGTGGTCTTTTTCTGTTTTTTGGAATAATTTATCTTTTGTTTGCTACGGTAATTCAGGCTAATTTTGAAAGGATTAGTAAAGAAGAAGTGATTGGTAGTGAAGAAATGATTGTAGATGTTGAAAAAGATATTTTAACAAATCGAATCGAACGATTGACTACGGATGTACTTTATATTTCGGATACATATGAGTTATGTGAAAAAAAGAATGAAAATTATGAATTGCTAGAAAATCAATGGATTGCTTTTTCAAATCGGAAAGCAATATATGATCAGATTCGTTTTATTGATAAAAATGGAAATGAGATTATTAGAGTGAATTATAGTGAGGAGGGGGCATATGTTGTTGAAGATAATGTGCTTCAAAATAAAGCAGATAGATATTATTTTTCGGAGTCAATAGCTCTACAAAAAGGACAAATTTATATTTCGGAATTGGATTTGAATGTTGAAAATTGCGTGATTGAAGATCCAATAAAACCTACAATACGTTTAAGTACTCCAATATTTGACTCGAAGAATGAATTTCTTGGCGTGATTGTTTTGAATTATTTGGCAGAAGATATGCTTAAGCAAATGCGTAAAATTGCAACTACAAGTCAAGGATATGTTTTTTTGGTAAATGAGGAAGGCTATTGGTTATATAATGGAGAAGATTTTGACAAAGAATGGGGATTTATGTATGAAGACCGTTTAGAAGATAACTTTTCAATATTATATGCAGATGAGTGGAATGAAATATCAAAGGTTAAAGAAGGCGTTATGACTTCAGAACAAGGTATTTTTTGTTATACGAGTATGCTTTCATTGGAAGATTTGTACATTGATGAAATACAACAACCAATTGTTTCAAGTGAAGGTGTATGGTATCTTATCTCTTATATTCCTGCAGAAAGTGAAATAGGGCAAATTTTTTCGAATAATATATTTCATATGATTTTAACGATTATTAAAGAAAATTGGTTGACTTTTATTATGCTTGCGATATTCGCAAGTGTGATTGGTATTTTAATATCTTTGAATAGAATAGAAAAGGATCGGATAAAATATTTTTCGGAGTACGATTCTATGACTGGAGTCTATAATCGTCGTGCAGGATTTGAAAGACTAAACTCTATATATAAAGAAGCAACTAAGAAAAATAGTAAAACAAGCCTTTGCTTCATTGATATAAATGGGTTAAAAGAGGTAAATGATGCATTAGGACATGATGCTGGTGATGAATTAATTACAAGTATCATTCAAGTAATTAAAGCAAATATGAGAGTTACAGATCTTATTGCAAGATTTGGAGGAGATGAATTCTTAATTGTATTTTATGGAATGAATGAAGAAGAAGCAGAACTTGCTTGGAAAAGAATTGATAAGGAGTTTACACGAATCAATGAGACAGAAGGAAGAAAATATATAATTAGTGTTAGTCATGGAGTTGAGGAATTTAAATTTAATGCAACAGAATATATTGATTCTATTATCAATGAAGCAGATGAAAAGATGTATCATGAAAAAAGAATCATAAAACAGAAATTAAATGTTCTACGTTAACAAAAATGACCAATGGCTTAAAAATATGCCAAAGGTCATTTTTATTTAAGAAAGAAGATGACTTGTAAGGTTTCTTTATGACTTGTTATATGTTGTTTACAATGTAGATTCTTAGTATGATTAATATAGCAAAAAAAGAGTGCAAGTATTGCATCTCGAAGGCTAGCAAATATTATGCAGGAGGGTACAACAATGAGTGAAGTGACAAATGAAGCAACAAATGAAACAAATCAAGCAACCACAGAGGAAAATGTGGTAATTGCAAAATGGGCATGTGTATTAGCATATCTCATATTCTTTTTACCTTTGGTTGTCGAAGGAGATAAAACAGTGCATAGATTTCATGCAAATCAAGGATTGGTATTATTAATTCTTTCCGTCGCAGTTACAACGATAGGTACGATTATTCCGATTATTGGATGGTTAATCATTTTACCTTTTGGAGGGATTTTTTGTTTTGTACTCGCTATTATGGGAATGGTGAATACCGGAAATGGAAAAATGAAAGAATTACCACTGATTGGGAAAATCAAAATTCTCAAATAGAAATTTCTTGAGGGGGTTTAAGAAATATATAGTAAAAAAGGATTAGAAGAAATATATACTAATCCTTTTTTTGATATTTATTTTTCGTATGTAACATGATATGATAATAGAACATCATAGATAGAGGGATAAAAAATGAAAATAAGAAAAAAAAGAATTTATAAAGTCATAGGTATATCACTACTTACGTTAGTTCTTTTCGTGAGTGCTTTTTTTATTTATGTTTCAGATTATTATCGTGCAGATTCTTATGCATTGGAAATTCTAGATAAGTTGAATTTTGTACAAGAAAAGAATTTGACCATTATTTATCCAGAAGAATCAATAGATACTGCGGTTATATTTTATCCTGGAGCAAAAGTTGAAGAAATAGCATATATCCCATTATTAAAAAAGTTAGCAGACAATGGAATTACTTGTGTTTTAGTTAAGATGCCATTTCACATGGCAATTTTTAACAAAGATGCGGCAGATGATGTGTTTGATGAAATACCAGAAATAAAAAAATGGTATATTTGCGGACATTCCATGGGGGGTGCCATGGCAAGTAGTTATGCTTCTGACAATATGGATAAGTTAGATGGAGTAATCTTACTTGGAGCATATATTTATGGAGATGTTTTAGAAGATGACGCATTAACAATATATGGAACATTGAATTCAAATTTAGAAGAAAATATAAATTATACAAAAAATATAAATATTATTGAAGGTGGGAATCACGCACAATTCGGGAATTATGGAAAGCAAAAAGGAGACCCGGACGCTACCATTAGTTCGGAAGAACAACAAAATATAACGGTGCAGATTATTTTGGATTTTATAAATGAAAGAAAATAAGTGAAATCAATTGTTTTAGTAACAACATATAAGGAACGATTTGAAGGAGGGTTTTATGATAACTTGGTTCGAACAATTTTCACCAGTAATGCAAGCGTTAATTGGAACATTGTTTACTTGGAGTGTAACAGCATTAGGTGCTGCTATGGTTTTCTTTTTTAAAACAATTAAGAAAAGTGTTTTAAATGGAATGCTAGGTTTTGCTGCTGGGATTATGATTGCAGCGAGTTTTTGGTCTTTGCTATCGCCAGCAATTGAAATGGCAGAAGAACAGGGAAGTAGAGCATGGGCTGTTGCAGCAATTGGATTTTTATTAGGAGGAGCATTCTTATATATTGCAGATAAAGTAGTTCCTCATCTACACATGGGATTAAATAAAGAACAGGCAGAAGGAATTTCTACCAAATGGCAAAGAAGTGTTCTTCTCGTTTTAGCGATTACGCTTCACAATATACCGGAAGGTTTAGCGGTTGGTGTAGCTTTTGGAGCAGTTGCAAATGGAGAATTAGGAACGGCAACGCTTGCAGGAGCAATTGCACTTGCTCTTGGAATCGGAATTCAAAACTTTCCTGAAGGTGCAGCCGTTTCTGTTCCTTTAAGAAGAGAAGGATTTTCTAGATGGAAAGCATTTCTATATGGGCAAGCATCTGGTATTGTAGAACCAATCGCTGGTGTTATTGGCGCAGTTGCAGTGGTTCGTATGCGCCCAATTTTACCTTATGCGTTAGCATTTGCTGCAGGAGCAATGATTTATGTTGTTGTAGAAGAGTTGATTCCAGAAGCCCAAAGAGAAGAAGGTGGTTCAAAAACCGATATCGCAACCATTGGTTGTATGATTGGATTTTCAATAATGATGATCTTAGATGTTGCTTTGGGATAAAAAATAATTGACATTTGCGAAAGGAATGATATAATTACTTATATAGAAAGGTGTCTATATGAATAAAGAATCTATGTCAAACAGTGAAATTGCAAAAATATTTAAAGCATTTAGCGACGTAAGAAGAGTTGAGATATTAAAATTGCTGGTCCAGGGAGAAAAGTGTGCATGTAAAATATTAGAGGAATTTGAGATTACGCAACCAACACTTTCTCATCATATGAAAATATTATGTGATGCAGGGATAGTAATGGCCAGAAAAGATGGAAAATGGACGCATTATTCAATTGATGAAAAGGGTACCAATCTAGCCAAGGATTTGTTATACTCATTAACAGAGATTAAAAATACAAATAAAAGTAAGAATAGTTGTTGTAAGTAAAATAGAAAAGAAAAACCATCAATGGATGGTTTTCCTTTAGAAGATTATATAGATAGATATAAATGTATAGATATATAAATGTATTAAGCAGAGAAAGAAAGGGTTAATCGTGGAACAATTGGAAAATGGTTGGGAATTTTTTCAACAACAAATTTTAGGAATGCATTGGATTCGTTCATTGATGGGAGAATTATTACAAGTAATTGGATTAGAAGAAGGAAGTAAAATATATTCTTTTTTTGAATTTTTTCTTTATGATAGTATCAAAATTATGATATTACTTTGTGTATTGATTTTTTTAATATCATTTATTCAGAGTTATTTTCCACCACATAGAACAAAAAGATTGTTAGGTGGGGTAAAAGGACTGAAAGGAAGGATGCTTGGTGCGACATTTGGGATTCTAACACCATTTTGTTCTTGCTCTTCTATCCCTTTATTTATTGGCTTTACAAGCGCTGGTTTGCCAATTGGAGTGACTTTATCTTTTTTGATTATGTCACCAATGGCTGATTTGGGAAGCTTTACAATATTACTTTCTTTGTTTGGATGGAAGATTGGAGTTGCATATCTTGTAACAGGATTTATTATTGCAGTAGTAGGTGGAACAATAATAGAAAAAATGGGAATGGAAAAATATATTGAGGACTTTGTCAAAAATGTTCAAGTGACGGATCAAGAAGAAGAAACGCTTACCTTAAATAAAAGAATATATTTTGCTAAAGACGGTGTGCTAAATATTGTTAAACGAGTTTGGCCATATATATTAATTGGAGTAGGAATTGGTTCTTTAATACATAATGTAATTCCAGAGGAATTAGTACAAGGAGTTCTTGGTGGCGAACATTGGTATAGTGTGCTATTGGCGGCTCTCGTTGGAATTCCAATGTATGCAGATATTTTTGGAGCTATTCCGATTGCGGAAGGATTATTGTTTAAAGGAGCAGGACTTGGAACAGTAATTACTTTTATGATGAGTGTTACTGCACTTTCATTACCATCGATGGTAATGTTAAAAAAAGTAATGAAACCAAAATTATTATTTTCCTTTATTATAATTGTTGCAATCGGTATAATTTGTATGGGTTATTTATTTAATATGTTTTCTTACTTATTTATTTAATGCAAGAAGCAAATGCAGTTGATTATATAAGATAGGTAGGTTATTATAAAAAAATAGAAGAAGAAAAGGAGAAAATTATGGGATTATTTAGTAAGAAAAAAACAGATGATTGTTGTTGCACAGATGAAGTTGAAGTAAACTACGAAAATGGCTATGAAAGTGACTATGAAAGTGATTTTGAAAGTGAAAGTGAGTGTGGAGGTGGATGCGGATGCGGATGTAGTTGTGGGAGCAAAGCCACTTTATTTGATACAAGAGAAATTAATTCAATTAAAATTCTAGGCGGAGGTTGTGCAAAATGTAACCAATTAGAAGAAAATGTAAAAGCTGGAATGAAGGAATTAGATATTGTATGTGAAGTAGAACATGTGAAAGATTTTGCAGAAATCGCAGCCATGGGTGTTATGTCTCTTCCAGCATGGACAATCAATAATAAAGTAGTTTCAACAGGAAAAGTTCTTAAAAAAGAGGAAACTATAAAAATATTAAAAGAGTATATTTAATTATAGGAGGGCATATGTATGAAGAAACCAATTGTGGCGTTTATTTGTGTTCATAATTCATGTAGAAGTCAAATTGCAGAAGCGTTAGGGAAAAAACTTGCGTCCAATGTATTTGAAAGTTATTCTGCTGGATCCGAGGTAAAAGAACATATTAATCAAGATGCCGTTCGAATTATGAAAGAAAAAAAAGGAATTGATATGGAAGAAACACAATATAGTAAGTTAATTTCGGATATTCCGGCTCCAGATATCGTAATTAGTATGGGATGTAATGTTGTTTGTCCAAGTGTGCCTTCAAAACATTTTGAAGACTGGGGATTAGAAGATCCATCTGGAAAAGATGATATTTACTTTGAAAAAACAATTCAAATAATTGAAGAAAATATATTAAAACTCATTGAAACAGTAAAAAACCAATAGCAAAGCTATTGGTTTTTTACTGTCTCTGTTATAATAGTAATATAAGAAATATAAAGAAAGGAGTGTTCAGATGAGACTGCGTGCAGCATTTTTTGATATTGACGGTACTCTATATAGAGAAGCATTGTTAACGCAAATGTTTAAGAAAATGATTAATAGTGATATGATTGAGCAATCTGTTTATAATAACGAGGTAAAGGAACTCTATCGATTGTGGCGAAGGCGAAAAGGTGATTATGATGATTATTTAATAAAAATGGCAGAGATATATATTGAATCCATAGAAGGTCTTCACTATTCACAGATAGAATATGTTGCAAATAAAGTGATTGAGCAATATGGAGAAAATGTATACACCTATACGAGAGATCGTATTGAGTGGCATAAGGCGCAAAACCATAAAGTGATTGCAGTTTCTGGAGCCCCCATAGAACTAGTAAAAGCAATGGCAAAAAAATATGGCTTTGAAGATTATATTGGAACGCATTATGAGTTGAATTCAGAACAAATATATACAGGTAAATATAAACCGATGTGGGATAGCCAAAATAAAAAAGAAGCGATTGCAGATTTTGTAAAGAAATATAAGATTGCTTTAGGATATTCTTTTGCATATGGAGATACCAATGGAGATTTTGATATGCTTCGATTTGTTGGAAATCCTGTTGCAATTAATCCTACGAGAGAGCTTTTGACGCGAATTTCAAAGGATAAAATATTATCCGAAAAAATAAAAATTGTGGTGGAACGAAAGGATATGGTGTATCAATTAGATGCGAGTTATATAAATTCATTAGAAGAAAAGTTGAAAGAAAAAACATAAAAAGAAAGAGGCTGGAATTAAGTTGTTTCCAGCCTCTTTTTAAATGTGACAGGGGCAACAAAGCATATGAATATTGCGTGCTATTATTCTTAGAGACAGAAAAAAAAAGAAAATTGTAAGTGAATTCAAGGTGTTTGAGAAAATAATTGCATTTCTATTTAAGAAAGGTTAAGATGACAGTATATTACCTTCTAGAATTTCTTACAAAAAGAAACTATCAATGTAGAATACTTTATAAGGAGGAAAAAAGAATATGAGTATGTTTTGCTATCAATGTCAAGAAACAGCAAAAGGAAAAGGATGTGAAATTAAAGGGGTATGTGGTAAAAATGAGGAAGTTGCAAAACTTCAAGATCTTTTGATATATACCTTAAAGGGGATTTCAGAAGTAGTTGTAAATGGAAAGAAAGAAATCGCTTCGATGGAAGAATTAAATAAAGAAGTGATGACTAGTTTATTTATGACAATTACGAATGCAAACTTTGATGAAAATGCATTTGAAATACAAATCAAGAAAATGATAGAAAAAAGAGATGCTTTGCAAAAGGAAGTAGTATTGGAAAATCCACATGATGCAGTTGTATTCCAAACAAATAATAGAGCTGAAATGTTAGATAAAGCAAGTACAATTGGTGTGCTTTCAACTGAAAATGAAGATATTCGATCACTTAGAGAACTTGTGATTTATGGATTAAAAGGTATTGCAGCATATGCTGAGCATGCTTTAAATTTAGGAAAAGTGGATCTTTCTATTTTTGCATTTGCATATGAAGCATTAGCAGCAACATTAGATAATTCAAAAACAGCAGATGAATTAGTTGCGTTAACTTTAAAAACTGGTGAATATGGAGTGAAAGTAATGGCACTCTTAGATGAAGCGAACACTTCAAAATATGGAAATCCAGAAATAACAGAAGTAAATATTGGAGTTCGTAACAAACCAGCAATTTTAATTTCTGGACATGATTTGACGGATCTTGAACAACTTTTAGAACAAACAAAAGGAACAGGAGTGGATGTATATACTCATGGAGAAATGTTGCCAGGACATTATTATCCAGCGTTTAAGAAATATGATAATTTTGTTGGAAATTATGGGAATGCATGGTGGAAACAAGTGAAAGAATTTGCATCTTTTCATGGCCCAATTTTATTTACTACGAATTGTATTGTTCCACCTAAAAGTGAGGAAGTAAGAGAACGAATCTTTACTACTGGAGCATCTGGCTTCCCAGGATGTACGCATATAGAAGCGGACAAAGATGGAAAGAAAGATTTTTCTGAAATTATTGAATTAGCAAAAACACTTTCAACGCCTGAAGAAATTGAAACGGGAAGTATTGTTGGTGGATTTGCGCATCATCAAGTATTTGAACTTGCGGATAAAGTAGTGGAAGCTGTAAAGACGGGTGCAATTAAAAAGTTTTTTGTTATGGCTGGATGTGATGGAAGAATGCCATCAAGAGAATACTATACAGAATTTGCAGAGAAACTTCCTATGGATACTGTCATATTGACAGCTGGATGCGCAAAGTATCGATATAATAAATTAAATCTTGGAGATATTGGTGGAATTCCTAGAGTTTTAGATGCAGGGCAATGTAATGATTCGTATTCTTTAGTTTTAATTGCGTTAAAATTAAAAGAAATTTTTGAATTAGAAGATGTTAATGAGTTACCAATTGCATATAATATTGCTTGGTACGAGCAAAAGGCTGTCATTGTTTTATTAGCACTATTATATCTTGGCGTAAAAAACATTCATTTAGGACCAACATTACCAGCATTTTTATCCCCAAATGTAGCAAAAATTTTAATTGAAACATTTGGAATTGCAGGTATAGGAGAAGTTGATGAGGATATGAAATTGTTTATGGAATAAAGTATAAAAGGAGGGAAAAAGATGAAAGCAGCAATCGATAGAGATGGATGTATTTCTTGTGGATTATGTGCACAAAGTTGTCCGGAAATATTTCAAATGGCAGACGATGAACTTGCAGAAGTGATTTTAGAAGATGTGCCTAAGAATTTAGAAAATGAAGCAATGGATGCAATGAATAATTGTCCAGTATCCGTTATAACTGTTGAATAAGTAAAGAAATAAATAAAAAGCCTCCTTATTTTGTAAGATAGGGAGGCATTTTATTTTTCTTTTTTTTCATAAAACCATTGATTGTTACAGTTGAAACAATTCGCTCTGGAGAATCATATAGTGTGATTTCATAAAAACAAATTGTTTTACCAGAATTTACACAACAACTTTTTGCATATAGAATAGGCCCTTTCGTAGCACGTACAAAATTAATACTACTTGATAAGGAAACGGTATGCGTTTCTAATGTATTTGAAGCAACTGCAAATGTAAAATCTGCTAATGTAAACATGACACCACCCATAACATATCCTGCAGCATTTAAATGTTTGTTTTTGATATCTAAAGAACAAATGACATAGTCTTCTTGCACTTCTTCTATTTGAATCCCGGTCGTTTCTACTGCAAATATATCATTTGAAAAATAATCCATAGCGGTTTTAATATCTTTCATAAATTCCTCACAATCTTTTGTAAAATACAATTTTAATTATATCCTAAAATGATAAGAGAAACAATAGAATAATAAAATAGAAAAGACTTGACAATTCCCAAAGGATAGCATATAGTAACAATAGTTAGCATTAGACAACAAGAAAGGAGGTATGTATGGAAATTGTATATGCTGATATTGGTGAGAAAAAACATATTATTCGAGTTGGTGGAAAAGAAGAGAGTAGAAAACATTTAGAAAGGCTGGGATTTATTCCAGGCAGTGAAATTCAAGTCGTTTCGAAAATCGGAGAAAATGTGATTTTAAATATTAAAAATACGAGGATAGCAATTAGTAAAGGTCTTGCAAGAAAAATCTTTGTATAGTAGAAAGGAAAAATATGAGAACCTTAAGAGAAGCATTGGTTGGAGAGGAACTTATTGTTAAAAAAGTTCAGGGCGAAGGAGCAATAAAACGCAGAATCATGGATATGGGAATTACCAAAGGCACAAAAATTATAGTTAGAAAACTTGCGCCATTAGGGGATCCTATAGAGATAAATGTTAGGGGGTATGAATTATCCTTACGAAAAGCAGATTGTGAATTGGTAATTGTTGAATAAAAATTTAATTATAGGTTAGCTTTAGGTAACTATAATTACCTAAATGCACGAAAGGTGGAAAAATGGAATCGAGAATTGCACTTGTTGGAAACCCAAATAGTGGTAAGACGACATTATTTAATGCGTTGACAGGCTCAAATCAATATGTTGGTAATTGGCCAGGTGTAACGGTAGAGAAAAAAACTGGAATTATTAAAAAAGAAGAAGATTTGATGTTAGTAGATTTACCAGGAATATATTCCTTGTCTCCATATACATTAGAAGAAGTGGTAGCAAGAGATTATTTGATGGAAGAAAAACCGGATTTCATTATTAATATTATTGATGGCACAAATTTAGAAAGAAATTTATATTTGACAACACAATTGTTAGAATTATCGATACCGATGATTGTTGTAGTAAATATGATGGATTTGGTAAATAAAAATGGAGATATCATAAAAACAGATGAATTTGAAAGACTACTAGGATGCCCAGTGTTTGAAATTTCTGCATATAGGAATATTGGAATTGATACTTTAGTAAATTCGATAAAGAAAACAATTTTAAAGCAAATAAAAACTTCAGCAAAGCATCGTTTTTCTGGATTGGTGGAGGATACCATTCATTTTATTGAAGAAATAATTGTTGGTAAGGTGAGTGAAGAAAAAAAACGATGGTATGCCATTAAAATATTTGAACGAGATGAGATTGTAAAAAAAGAAATTATGTTAGAAAATAAGGAGTTTTCTAGAATTGAAAAAGAAATTGATAAGGTGGAATCTAAATTAGATGATGATGCAGAAAGTATTATTACTCATGAGAGATACCAGGTTATAGCATCTATTTTAAAAAAAACATATAAACAAAACGAAAAAAATAACCAATCAAAATCGGATCGAATTGATCGGATAGTAACAAATAGATGGTTAGGATTACCAATCTTTGCAAGCATAATATTTTTAGTGTATTTTATTGCAGTAAGCTCGGTAGGTGCTATATTAACGGATTTTACCAATGATGTTGTTTTTGGAGAATGGATTATGGAACCGATTCGAGCTATCATGGAACAAAATACGCCAAGTTGGCTTACGGGTTTAGTTGTTGATGGGATTATAGGAGGAGTAGGTGCCGTATTAGGATTTGTTCCACAAATTTTAGTTTTGTTTATTATGCTAGCTTTTTTAGAAGAGTGTGGCTATATGGCACGAATTGCTTTTGTTTTAGATCGTATTTTCCGTAAGTTTGGCTTAAGTGGAAAGTCTTTTATTCCGATGTTGATAGGGTCAGGATGTAGTGTACCTGGGATAATGGCATCAAGAACAATTGAAAATGAAAGTGATAGAAGGATGACAATTATGACAACTTCATTTGTACCTTGCGGTGCGAAACTTCCGATTATTGCTTTGTTGTCTAGCGCATTATTTGGGAATGCTGCATGGGTGGCTCCTAGTGCATATTTTCTTGGGATTTTTGCAATTATTGTTTCAGGAGTTATGTTAAAGAAAACCCAACCATTTAAAGGAGAACCGGCACCTTTTGTTATGGAACTTCCGGCGTATCATATGCCGAAATTTAGTATTGTAATTCGTTCCATGTGGGAGCGTGGATGGTCATTTATTAAAAAAGCAGGTACTATAATTACTGTTTCAGCAATTGTAATTTGGTTTATTAGTAGTTATAGTTGGGGATTTAAAGCAGTAGAGAATTACGATGGAAGTATCTTGCAAGCAATTGGATCTGGGTTGGCTTGGGTTTTTAAACCTTTAGGGTTTGGAGATGATAAGGCAAGTGTAGCGACGGTGCTAGGGCTTGTTGCAAAAGAAACAGTGGTAGCAACTTTTGGAGTGCTATTTGGTATTGGAGAAGTTTCAGAAGAAAATTCCTCTTTATTATTGAGCTTGCAAAATACATATTCTCCAATTCAAGGATATTCATTTATGATTTTCAATTTATTATGTGCACCTTGTTTTGCAGCAATTGGAGCTATTAAAAGAGAAATGAATAATAGAAAATGGACATGGTTTGCAATTGCATATCAAACGATTTTTGCATATTCCATAGCACTTATTTTTTATCAATTTGCTCAAATTTTTTATGGAGAGATAAGTATCCTTGGCTTGACAATAGCAATTGTTGTTGCAATACTAATTATAGTTCAAGTATTTAAACCGTATAAAAAAACAACCAATCGATTATGATAGAAACGTTAGGAGGATATATATGTGGATTACAATAGGTATGATTGCAATATTGATTATTTGGATATTTTTAGCTATTCGCTCCATTCGAAGAAATAAAAAAAATGGATGCACAGGTTGTGGAAGTTCTTGTGGAAGTTGCGCTAGTGCTGGAATGTGTCATGAACCAAAAGATGAATAATGATATAAAAAAAGAATAAAAATAGAAAAAGGAAACGCGATAATTTGATTGTAAGTTCGAATTATTGCGTTTCCTTTTCTAAACAAGAAGGAAAATGTGCTTTTATTTTATTATAGGATAAATCACTAATTACATGCTCGATTCGACAGGCATCTTGATTTGCGGTAGTTTCATCTACACCTAATGCTTTTAAAGCGCAAGAGAGAACTTGATGTCTACTATACATTTTTTCTGCCATGAAAGATCCTTTTTTTGTTAACGAAATAAATTTGTTTTTGTCAAAAGAAATATACTCTTCTTTTTCTAATAATTTTAGCGCTCTACTTACACTAGGTTTGGAATACTGAAGTTCCTCACTAATGTCTATTGCCCGAACAACGGGAATACGTTTTGATAAAATAAGTATGGTTTCTAAATACATTTCACCAGATTCATGAAGTTCCATTGAACAATCCTTTCTTATGAAAAGCTAACTATAATTAGTTATAACTAATTACTAGTATAATCGATTGATAGAATATGTCAATGTTTCCGTTTGAAACGGGCGAGAGGTTTGACAATCAAATTGATATTTCATATAATCAACTCACAAAAGAATATTTAAGAAGACCTATACTAATCGGCGAAGGCTTCTTTTTGTTTATTGCTTACATAAAGGGGAGGAAAGCATATGAAGAAAAAGAGAATAAGCATAAGAATTAGAGTATTTGTTATGATAGCATTCATTTTAATGACAGGAATTCACATATTGTCGAAAATCTTACAAATAAATGGTGCATCTATTGGAGATATGTTGTACTACAATTTTAATTTATTTGTTCCAATTCCATTGACTTTTTGTATTTGGGGTGGGATATATTTTTTCTTATTTACATATATAGTTTACTTTTTGAAATCCGTTCATTCTATTGAAGCAAATGAGAAAACAGATATGTACAATGAAGTTTCCATTATTTTTGTTATTTCTGCAATTTTGAATGTTGGATTATATATATCTTGGTATTATGGATTAATAATGTTTTCAATGCTTTTTGTCTTTGTGCTTTTATTTTGTTTGGCTTTGATTGACTTGCGTATAAAAAAAGAAAATCTGGATACGGAAGATATTATTTTTCTACGTGTTCCATTCAGTATTTATTATGGGTGGATTGTTTTTTTAACCGTTGTTAATATTTCTTTGTTTTTGCAAAAAAATTTCGGAAACCTATTTGAAGGAAATTTGATGTTTTGGATGATTCTTCTTGTTTGTTTTCTCGCAATTCTTACGATAATAATGATAATAATAGGACGAGACCCTGTATTTGGACTAGCAATGGTATGGTCTTATGTCGGTCTATTGATAAGATATTTATCAAAAAGAGGGCTCAAAAGTTACGATTCTAGAATTGTGACAGAATTAATTCTATGCATCAGTATTTTTTTGCTTCTTATTCTCTATTATTTATGTTTTGGAAAAAGCTATTCTCAAAAAGGAAAGATTGCGTATAAAGAATTCTATGAGGAAGAAAATGATTATTTAAAAGCTGAGGATGATTTTTTAGAAGAAGAAAGTATAAAACATTGGGTAAAATAGAAAAAGGTTATTGACATATGTCAAAAAAGAAAGTATACTTTAATTAGTAAATGACATATGTCAATAAATAAAAATAGATTAGGAGGAAAAAAGATGCCAAGAGGAGACGCAACAGGACCATTAGGTCAAGGAAGTATGACAGGAAGAGGATTAGGAACTTGTAATCCAAATGTAGTAAGTAACTTGAAACGCGGGATTGGTTATGGAGCAGGAATAGGAGCTGGCATAGGAATTGGTTTGGGATTAGGCAGACGAAGAGGATGTGGTCAAGGCCTAAGACGAAATATAAACAATAATTCATCGATACTTCGTAATAATCAATCGAAAGAAGAACGAAAAGTATATTTAGAAAATCAATTAACGCGTATTCAAAATGAATTAGATTTAATGGATTAAAAAACCATGAAATAGCCAGTGAATGCTGGTTATTTCGTGTTCTAAAGGAGAAAATAATGCCAAGACCAATGAAATGGAGAAATGTATGTGGAATGCCAGGAGTTACAAAATTTGGACCATTAGGTGCAGCAAATCATTCCAATGGAGTCGTTCAAATGACAGTAGATGAATATGAAACGATACGATTGATAGACCATGCAGGATACAATCAAGAACAATGTGCAAAGCAAATGAATGTAGCGAGAACAACGGTACAAGGAATCTATAATAGTGCAAGAAAAAAAATTGCTGCGTCAATCGTGGAAGGAAAAGTGCTATTGATTTCAGGAGGAGAATATCAACTTTGTGGTGATTTTGAAACGGGTTGTCCAGGTAATGGATGCCATGCAAGAGGAAGAGGCAGAGGGTTTGAAGTATAATTGAAAGTATATTTAAATATAAGATCTTGCATTGTTCAAATATGGTGCAGTTTTGAACTGGTTTCTCAAAAATGATTAGAAATATGGACTTTATCTTTTTGAGGAACTAGTTTTTTGTCGAGTAAGAAGGGTTGACTAAAAAATATAAAAGAGATAAACTGTAGATAAATGCAAATGCAAATCAATTGCAATAAGGAGGTATTATGAAACAGAGAAAATATATTTTTTTATTAATTATAGCAATTCTATTATTTGTACAAGGCTGTACGAATGAGCAGAGTGAAAATGAGGTGAAAGAAGAGAGCGAAAAGCTTATTGTTGCAGTTTCTATTATTCCGGAAGAGACTTTCGTTCGTGCGATTTGTGGAGATAAAGTGCATATTATTACAATGATTCCACCAGGAATGAGCCCAGAAACATATGAACCGACACCAGAAACGATGTCTTTCTTTCAAGATGCAGATTTATACTTTGCAATTGGAGTTCCAGCAGAAGATGCTAATATTATTTCAAAAATTGGAGAGGATACGGATTTAATTAATTTACATGAATTGGTAGCGGAGGTATATGAGGACCGATATTTTGAGGCAGGAGGACGAGATCCACATATATGGCTTTCGCTAAATCGTGCAAAAGTAATGGTTGAAATTATTACAGAAAAGATTTCTTTATTAGATGAAAAAAATAGAACGTATTATGAGGAAAATAAGGATAAATATATAGAAGAAATAGAAACGAAAAGTATGATAATAAGTGAAATGTTCGAAAATAGTAACGCATCAAGCTTTATTACTTATCATCCATCGTTTGGATATTTTGCAGAGGAGTACGGGTTGACTATGTATTCATTGGAAGAGGAAGGAAAAGAAGCAACCGTAACACATTTACAGGAAATTATCGATATTGCGAAGGAAAAGAATATTCATACTGTTTTTTATCAAGCAGAAGTAGATAGCAAACAATCGGAAGCTTTTGCAGCAGAAATTGATGGGAATGCAGTTGAACTTGCTCCACTTGCAGCAGATTATTTGGATAATATGGAAGAAATGGCAAAGAAAATCATAGAGGGAATGAACTAAATGAAAAACGTAATTTCAGTTAAAAATTTATCTGTATACTATGGGAAAATTCAGGTGCTATCGCAAATTAATTTGGAAGTAAAGCAAGGAGAATATTTAGGGATAATTGGACCAAATGGTGGCGGAAAAACAACATTTCTTAAGTCGATTTTAGGAATTGTACCCATCACAAAAGGTGAAATAAAATTATTTGGAGCACCAATAAGAGAACATGGAAATACAATCGGATATGTGCCACAACTTTCGCATGCAAATCGGGAATTTCCAATTTCTGTATTAGAGGTAGTATTGACAGGAAGAACGAAAAAAAAGATTCGACCATTTTACCATTATACAAAGGAAGATATTGAAATTGCGACAAAACAGCTTGAATTCGTTGGGCTCAAAGAGTATAGGAACCGACAAATGGAAGAATTGTCAGGTGGTGAATTTCAGAAAGTTTTAATTGCAAGGGCACTTACTGTGGAACCTGAATTATTGATTCTTGATGAACCAACTGCAAATGTAGATGCTAAATCAAGAGAAGAAATATATATGATCTTAGCACAACTAAATCAGGAAAAAACAATATTGATGGTAACACACGATACAATGGCAATTTCATCAAATGTAAAGAGTATTGCGTGTTTAAATCACTCATTAGTTTATCATGGAAAACCATCGTTAACACCGGAGGCGGTCAGAGATTTATATGGTTGTCCAATTGATTTAATTGCTCACGGAATACCACATCGGGTACTAGGAGACCATAATCACGGGGAGATTAAAGAATGATAAAAGCAATATTTACATATGAATTTTTACAAAATGCATTTCTTGCAGGTATATTGGCAAGTATTATATGTGGAATTATGGGTGTCATTATCGTGGAGAAAAAAATGATTATGATGACTGGTGGAATTGCACATACAGCATATGGTGGTGTTGGATTAGGTTATTTATTAGGATTTGAGCCTATTTTAGGAGCATTTGCATTTGCGATGCTATCGGCTTTGGGAATTGGACGAATCAAAAGAAAAGGTGGAATACAGGCGGATATTTTAATTGGATTATTTTGGTCTTTTGGAATGGCATTAGGAATTTTGTTTCTAGCAAAAATGCCAAGCTATCCACCGGATATGAATTCTTATTTATTTGGAAATATTCTTGCAGTTACTCATGCTGATTTATTACAAATGACAATATTAACAGGTGTGGTTACAATTACAATTTGGACATTATTTACTTATGTTAAGGGATTTTTATTTGATGAAGAATTTATTTGGATTCTAGGTGTTAATACGGAACGACTTGAATATATTTTATTATTATTAATTGCAATTACTGTGGTCGCATTAATTCGCGTTGCAGGAATTATTCTGGTGATTTCTTTATTAACAGCACCAGCAGCAATTGCTAGTTTCTTATCGAATAAAATGAAAACTCGTATTTATATTGCTATTGGATTTGGACTGTTTTTTAGTACCTTTGGATTGGGTATTTCTTATTATTTAAATATTCCAGCTGGTGCAAGTATTGTATTACTAGCGGTATCGACTTATTTTCTTTTTTATTGGGTTCATAATATGTTGGAAAAGCGGACACGTCAAAAAAACGCATAGTGGGAGTTGGTATGAGTACGAAAGAAATTTGGAAAAATGAATTAAAAGAGCATCAGTTGAAAGTGACAAAAGGACGAATTTCAGTTCTTGAAGAGTTAGCACTAGCAGATCAACCGATATCTGCAGAAGATTTACATGATTTGCTAAGAAATAAACACATAGGGATAGATTTGTCTACAATATATCGATCGTTAGAATTATTTACTGAGGCAAACTTAGTAAATAAAATTAGTATTTTTGAGGATGGACGTAAATTATTTGCTTTACAGAGTAAAAAACATTGTCATTATTTAGTTTGTAAAAAATGCAAGAAAATCCTTACGATAAATAGTTGTCCAATTGAAGCATATGCAAAAGAGCTAGAGGAAAAAACAGGCTTTTCAATTGATGGACATAGTCTATATTTATATGGAATTTGTGATACTTGTCAAAAATAAAAATCAGGTATTGTCTCATAGTATGAATGATGCTATGATAAGAATAGTTCATACAATCGATAGATTGTTTACACGACTGACGGAAGTGGAAGTAACCACAGGGAGTGTAGTTTTGAATGATAGCCGACCGTCTGGGCATATAAGCTCGGAGTGCCGGTTTTTTTGTTGCTTAAAAAGGAATGCATTGGTAAAGGAGAACGAAATGGAATTAAAGAAAATGGATGTAGAGTTGTCCCAAAACACATATCCTGGAAGAGGAATTGTTTTAGGAAAGTCAAAGGATGGTAAATTTGCAGTAGCGGCATATTTTATTATGGGGAGAAGTGTAAATAGTAGAAATCGTATTTTTGTTAAAGAGGGAGAAGGTATTCGTACGGAAGCATTTGATCCATCAAAAATGGAGGACCCGAGTTTGATTATTTATGCTCCAGTACGTGTAATAGGAAATAAGACGATTGTTACAAATGGAGATCAAACAGATACAATTTACGAAGGATTGGATAAACAATATACCTTTGAACAATCTTTACGTCAACGTACGTTTGAACCAGATGCACCAAATTTCACACCTAGAATTTCTGGTATTTTACATATAGAAAAAGATAAATTTAATTATGCAATGTCAATATTGAAAAGTAATAATGGGAATTCGAAGGCAGCAAATCGATATACATTTGCATATGAAAATCCAATCGATGGAGAGGGACATTTTATTCATACTTATAAACAAGATGGAGATCCATTACCAAGTTTTGAAGGGGAACCAACATGGGTTTCGATAGAGGGTAGTATTGATGATTTTACAGACTATCTTTGGAATTACTTACATGAGAAAAATAAAGTTTCTTTATTTGTTCGTTACATCAATCTTGAAACAGGAGAAAAAGAAACACGTATAGTAAATAAAAATAAATAGATTGGAAGGAAAGAATTACACAAAAACGGAGGGTAAAAATGAAGGAATTAGAGTTGAAATATGGATGTAATCCACAGCAAAAACCAGCAAAAATCAAAATGAAAAATGGACAAGAATTGCCAATCAAAGTATTATGTGGGAAACCAGGTTATATTAATTTTATGGATGCATTAAATGGTTGGCAATTGGTAAAAGAATTAAAAGAGGCAACTGGATTACCAGCGGCAACTTCCTTTAAACATGTTTCACCCGCAGGAGCTGCAGTTGGACTTCCATTATCTGAAACATTAGCCAAAATTTACTGGGTAGATGATTTGGGTGAATTATCCCCACTTGCATGTGCTTATGCAAGAGCAAGGGGTGCAGATCGAATGTCATCTTTTGGAGATTTTGTATCATTATCCGATATTTGTGATGTGCAAACTGCAAGAATAATAAAGCGAGAGGTATCAGATGGGGTAATAGCACCAGGGTATGAACCGGAAGCGTTAGCAATATTAAAAGAGAAGAAAAAGGGAAATTATAATGTGATTCAGGTTGACCCAGAATATATTCCTGAAAAAATTGAGCAAAAGGATGTATTTGGAATCACCTTTGAACAGGGAAGAAATGAGATCCCAATGAATATGGAATTGTTGGATAATATTGTGACAAAAAATAAAAATATTCCTAAATCTTCAAAAATAGATTTACTTATTGCCTTAATTACTTTAAAATATACCCAGTCGAACTCGGTATGTTATGCGAAAGATGGACAGGCAATTGGAGTAGGGGCTGGCCAGCAGTCAAGAATTCATTGTACTCGTTTGGCAGGACAAAAAGCAGATAATTGGTTATTAAGACAATGCCCCAAAGTATTAAACTTGCCGTTTATTGAAGGAATTGGAAGAGCGGTTAGAGATAATGCTATTGATAATTATATTGGTGAGGCATATAAGGATGTTTTAGAAGATGGTTGCTGGCAACAAGTATTTTCAAAACAACCGGAGATTTTTACAGAAAAAGAAAAAAGAGAATGGTTAGATCAGATGGATCATGTAGCCCTTGGATCGGATGCGTTTTTTCCATTTAGTGATAATATAGAAAGAGCAAAACAAAGTGGTGTGAAATATATCGCACAAGCAGGCGGTTCAATTCGTGACGATGCAGTAATTGCTTGCTGCGATAAATACGATATGGTCATGGTATGCAATGGAGTGCGTTTATTTCATCATTAGTATTAGGAGTGTGAAATGGAAAAAAAATGGAGTAGAACAGAAAAATTAATAGGAACGGAAGCAATAAATAAATTAAAAAATGCAAAAGTTTTAGTGTTTGGAATTGGTGGGGTAGGAAGTTATACTATTGAGGCCTTGGTAAGAAGCGGTATTGGTTCCATAGCTCTTGTAGATAAGGATGTAGTAGATGAAACCAATATAAATAGACAGTTAATTGCTACCGAGGTTACCATTGGGAAACAAAAAACAGAAGTGATGAAAGAACGAATTCTTACTATCAATCCCAATTGTAAAGTTGAAACGTTCCCGATTTTTTATTTGCCGGAAACGGCAGATGCCATTAATTTTCAAAATTATGATTATGTTGTTGATGCAATTGATATCATTACTGCAAAAATGGATATTATTCAACGAGCAAAAGAAAATGAAATTCCTGTAATTTCTTGTATGGGAACGGGAAATAAATTAGACCCTACGCAATTAGAAGTTTCCGATCTTTCGAAAACATCAATTTGTCCATTAGCAAAAGTAATGCGCTATGAACTGAAAAAAAGAGGTGTTATTCATGCAAAAGTTGTATATTCGAAAGAACGTTCTCCACATACAGATATAGTGGGAAGCGTACCATTTGTGCCATCCGTTGCAGGACTTATTATAGCGGGTGAGGTCATAAAAGATTTGATAAAAAAAGAGAGTAAAGATTAGAAATTAGAAGCAATAAAAAAACAACCTATATGACGGTATGGGTTGTTTTTTTATATATAATTCAAATTTAAGAAAGTTTATTAACAGCGATAGTTAAACGAGATACTTTTCTAGCTGCAGTATTTTTGTGGTAAATTCCTTTTGAAGTAGCTTTTTCAATTTTAGATATTGCGATTGTTAAAGCTTCTTTTGCAGCAGCAGCATCGTTTGCATCAATTGCTACGATTACTTTTTTAACAGCTGTTTTTACACCAGACTTAATTGATTTATTCTGTTCTGCTTTTTTGTTATTTACTAAAATTCTTTTTTTTGCTGATTTGATATTTGCCAAGAGTTCCACCTCCTATAAGTGTTTGTTTTATTATTATGTAATAAATTAAACCCGGACACGGACGTTATAATATATACATACTCACTTATTCTAGTGCACAATACGGTATATGTCAATAGTTAAATTGAATTTTGCGAAAGGAATTTTATAGACAATTTCTAGAATACTATGCTATACTTAGGGACGTAAAATGAATGATGGAGGAATATATGTCCGATTTTGATAAAAGTAAAATAAGAAATTTTTGTATTGTTGCACATATTGATCATGGGAAATCTACATTAGCAGATCGTATTATAGAAAAGACTGGGTTATTAACAAGTCGAGAAATGAAAGCACAGATTTTAGATAATATGGATCTTGAAAGAGAACGTGGAATTACAATCAAGGCGCAGTGTATTCGAACGGTTTATAAAGCAAAAGATGGAAAAGAATATATTTTTAATTTGATTGATACACCGGGACATGTGGATTTTAACTATGAGGTAAGTAGATCACTTGCAGCTTGTGATGGAGCTATTTTAGTGGTTGATGCGGCACAAGGAATTGAGGCACAAACACTGGCAAATGTGTATCTTGCTTTAGATAATAATCTTGATGTTTTTCCGGTAATTAATAAAATAGATTTGCCAAGTGCGGATCCGGAACGTGTCATTGCAGAAATTGAAGATGTAATTGGAATTGAAGCACAGGAAGCACCTTTGATTTCTGCAAAAAATGGGATTGGAATTGAAGATGTTTTAGAAAGTATTGTAAAAAAAATACCGGCACCAAAGGGTGAGTATAATAATCCTTTAAAAGCTCTAATTTTTGATTCTATTTATGATTCTTATAAAGGAGTAATTATTTTCTCTAGAATTTTTGATGGAAGTGTAAAAAAAGGAGATAAAATAACAATGATTGCGACTAAAGCGAAGGCGGAAGTTGTCGAAGTTGGTTATTTTGGGGCTGGTCAGTTTATTCCAACAGAAGAACTTAGTGCAGGAATGGTTGGTTACATTACGGCATCCATAAAAAATGTGAAAGAAACAACGGTTGGAGATACTATTACGAAAGTTAATAATCCATGTTTGAAGGCATTACCAGGGTATAAAAAAGTAAATTCTTTTGTGTATTGTGGTTTGTACCCAGCAGATGGTGCAAAATATCCAGATTTAAGAGATGCATTAGAAAAATTGAAATTAAATGATGGATCCTTGCATTATGAACCAGAAACATCCATTGCACTGGGTTTTGGTTATCGTTGTGGATTTTTAGGCCTACTTCATTTAGAAATTGTACAAGAACGTTTAGAAAGAGAATATAATTTGGATCTGGTAACGACGGCACCAGGTGTTGTATACAAAGTGTATAAGAATAATGGGGATATGATTGAATTAACGAATCCCTCCAATTTACCAAAACCAACGGAAATTGATTATATGGAAGAACCAATTGTAAAAGCAGAAATTATGGTAACGACGGAGTTCATTGGTAGTATTATGGAATTATGTCAGGAACGTCGTGGTGTATATTTGGGTATGGAATATGTGGAAACAACGAGAGCATTATTAAAATATGAATTACCATTAAATGAGATTATATATGATTTCTTTGATGCATTAAAATCAAAATCAAAGGGATATGCTTCTTTTGACTATGAAATCAAAGGGTATAGTCGCTCGGAATTAGTCAAATTGGATATTTTAATTAATCATGAAGAAGTCGATGCTTTATCCTTTATTGTACATGCGGAATCTTCGTATGAACGCGGTAAAAAAATGTGTGAGAAATTAAAAGATGAAATTCCTAGACATTTATTTGAAATTCCGATTCAAGCAGCAATCGGTGGGAAGATTATTGCGCGTGAAACTGTAAAAGCAATGCGAAAAGATGTACTCGCCAAATGTTACGGAGGCGATATATCAAGAAAAAGAAAATTACTTGAGAAACAAAAAGAAGGTAAAAAAAGAATGCGACAAGTTGGAAATGTAGAAATTCCACAAAAAGCATTCATGAGTGTTTTAAAACTAGATGATAATAAATAGGTGATGATATGAGAAAAGAAAAAGAAAGCTGTCGAAAAAATCGACAGCTTCGTCTGTATATCCATATTCCATTTTGCATAAGTAAATGTTATTACTGTGATTTTTTCTCGCATGTTCCAGCGGAAAAAGAGGAAGAAGAATATGTTTCTTCCTTACTTTTTGATATCAAAAAAGAAGCAAAAAATTATAAGGAATTTGTAGTTCCTAGTATTTTTATTGGCGGTGGGACACCATCCATCCTTTCTGTTGATTTATTGCATCGAATTATGGAGCAATTGTACCGTTCGTTTAATATAGAAGAACATGCCGAGATTTCAATTGAAATGAATCCCAAAACGGTAACCAAGGGAAAATTAGAAGCTTATAAAAATATGGGAATTAATCGATTAAGCATAGGAATGCAATCGACTAATAACGAAGAATTAAAAGCGTTGGGACGAAGTCATTCTTATGAAGATTTTCTTGAGACTTACAACCAAGCTCGAGCAATGGGATTTCAAAATATTAATGTTGATATTATGGAGTCCTTACCTGGGCAAACAGAAGAATCATATTATGATACGTTAGAAAAGGTTTGTTCTCTACAGCCAGAACATATTTCTTCCTATAGCTTGATTTTAGAAGAAGATACAAAATTTTATGATTGGTATGTTTTACAAAAAGATAAATATTGCATGGAAAAGAAACAACTTCCTTCCGAAGAAGAAGAACGAAGAATGTATGCATTGACAAAAAAAACATTAAAACACTATGGATATATTCAATATGAAATTAGCAATTATGCGAAAAAAGGATTTTGTTGTGAGCACAATATAGGATATTGGACCAGAGATAATTATTTAGGGTTTGGGGAAACCGCAGCTTCAATGGTAAATAATGTACGATGGAAAAATAATAGAGAAGAAAAACATATATTGTCAATAAAAGAACAAATGGAAGAATTTATGTTCTTAGGATTGCGATTGAAGGAAGGTGTTGCAATTGCGTTGTTTGCAGACACATTTTCAAAATCTATGTTTGATATTTATGGGAGTGAAATCTTATTTTTAAAAAAAGAAAAATTAATTAAACAAACAAAGGAAGGATATATTTGTCTAACTTCAAAAGGTATGGATCTTAGTAACTATGTTTTTGAAAAATTTCTACAAAATGATGTATAAAGTAGACATAGATTGGTTTATTTTGTATAATATTACTTAGAGATAAGAGCGGAGGAAACATATGCTATTTATTAAAACGGAAGAATTAAAAGTTGGTATGCGCTTAGCAAGGCCTGTTTATAATAAAAATGGAGTATTGCTATATGAGAGAAATTCTAAGTTAACGGTACAAGGAGTAAATAGTATAAAAAATTTTGGGATTATTGGGATTTTCATATTAGAACCAGCGGAACCAGTGCCACCAATGACGAGAGATGATATTGCTTTTGAACGATTTCAAACAATGGAAGTGTTTGCGATTCAAGAAGAACTGACGAAGGTTCTTACTACTAGAAAAACGGATAAGTTACAGGTTATTGTAGCGGATATTATTCGTAATTATGGTAGACTTGATCGGAAAATTAATTTTATTCAAAGTTTAAGAAGCGCAGAGGATAGGATTTATAAGCATTCGTTAAATGTTTCGATTTTATGCGCAGTGATGTGCCATAAATTGAATGTTCCATTAAAAAATCAAACGGAAATTATTTCCGCCGCTGTTTTACATGCAATCGGAGAATTATCAATAGATCTTTCTACCGTTAAAAATAAGGAAGAATATCAGAAAATAGAAAGACACGCAAAACAAGCTGGGTTTCCAATTATTGAAGATGCAACAATTGTAAATCCTGGAATAAAAAGAACATGTGTGCAAGCACAAAGAGGAATGGATGATTGGAATGAAAAAATACATACAAATAGCAAAATGATTGAGGGAGCAAAAATTCTTTTGGTTGCAGAAATGTTTGATGAAATGACGGCAATGCAATTTGATAGAAATCCAGAATCGGAAGTGTTGGCAATAAAAACATTACTTTGTAATGAGGAGTATTTTGATCAAGAAGTTGTAATGGCACTTGTACATTCTATTTATATATTAAGCCCCGGTGTATGTGTTGAGTTAAATACGGGGGAAAAAGGTTTGGTTCTTTCTGAAAACCATAAGGATGTTCTTCGTCCAATGATATTAGGATTTAATAGTAATCGAATTTATGATTTGTCAAATTTAAATGCTTTTTCCGATTTGGAAATTGTGGATATCATGAAGACGATGGATAATCGGCATATAATGGATATCGAAGCTTTAAAAGATTATATAGTAGCGGGTGATATACCTAAGTTTGTAGAGGTATAGTGGGGGTTATAAATATATGAGCAAAATTCATATGGAAGAAATACTAAGAGAAGCAAAGAAAGCTGGAGCGTCGGATGTACATATTACCGTTGGTGTGCCACCTAAGATGCGAGTAAATGGAAATCTGATTACAATGTCTTATGATCGTTGTTTACCAGATGATACGGAAGATGCTGTAAACCAAATGATGACAGAAAGTCAAAAAGAGAGATTTCATAAACGTGGTGAATATGATTTGTCTTTTTCGATTCCCAATGTGGGTAGGTATCGCGTGAATGCATATAAGCAAAGAGGATCGGTTGCAGTAGCTCTTCGTTTGGTGGATACCATTGTTCCATCACCAGAAGTATTAGGAGTTCCTAGTACGGTAATTGATTTATATAATAGAAAACGAGGCCTAATTCTCGTTACAGGACCAACAGGAAGTGGTAAGTCAACCACCCTTGCAGCGTTAATTGATAAAATTAATAAAAATAGAGAGTGCCATGTTATAACGTTAGAAGACCCTATTGAATATTTACATCAACATAAGAAATCCATGGTTAATCAAAGGGAAATAGGGCTAGACACGAATAATTATGCGAATGCATTAAGAGCAGCACTTCGTGAAGACCCGGATGTTATTTTGGTAGGAGAAATGAGAGACTTTGAAACTATTAGTGTGGCAATAACGGCGGCAGAAACAGGGCATTTGGTGTTATCTACACTACATACCATTGGAGCGGCAAGTACTGTGGATCGTATAATTGACGTTTTTCCGCCATATCAACAGCAACAAATTAGAGTACAGTTTGCAAATGTTTTGGAATCTGTAATATCACAACAATTGATACCACTTGCGGATGATTCTGGTAGAGTAGCCGCTTTTGAAGTTTTACATACTACATCTGCAGTTAAAAATTTGATTCGTGAAGGGAAATCGCATCAATTAATTTCTATTATGCAAACCAATCGAAAATTAGGAATGGTAACAATGGATGATGCTATTTTACAATTATATTATCAAGGGAAAATTAATCGGGAGATGGCAGTTCAATTTGCCCAGGATCCAGAAGGTATGGGGTTAAAATTAGTTTAAATTTCTGCGACCGATGATCTATCGGTCGTTTCTTTTTGGAAGATTCATTCCATAAATAATCAAAGAATTAAAATTTCATAAGAAAGGAAGGCTATTATGTATTGTAAAGTGATTTCAGGCGCTGTTTTAGGCATTGAGGTCTGTTTAGTTGAGGTTGAAATATGCGTCAATAATGGATTCCCATGTTTTGAAATGGTAGGCTATTTAAGTAGCGAAGTTAAAGAAGCGAGAGAACGTGTTACTGTGAGTATCATGAATTCTGGAATCCCATTTCCGCCCAAACATGTAACTATCAATATTTCTCCTGCACACATTAGAAAGTCAGGGACAGCATTTGAATTACCAATTGCAGTTGGATTACTAATTGGGTTGGGGATTATTTCGGAACAAAGTTTGGAAGATTGCATGGTTATGGGAGAGATTGGGTTGGATGGGAAAACAAAATTTACACAAGCTGTTTTACCTACTGTCTTAGAAGCAAGGAAAAGAGGCATAAAATATTGCTTGGTTCCAGAAGAAAATGCAAGAGAAGGAGGCATTGTAGAAGGAATTGAAGTGATTGGAATTAAAGAACTAAATCAATTGATTTTGTATTTGCAAGCAGAAAAAGAAAAACGAAAACAAATGATTGAACCAACAAAGGTATCTTTGAAAGCAATGTTTTCGAAACAAGAAAAAAAGATTCCGTATGATTTCTTAGATGTCACAGGACAAAAGGCTACTAAAAGAGCAGTTGAAATTGCTGCCGCAGGATTCCATAATCTGATAATGACAGGCCCCCCAGGTACAGGGAAAACGATGATTGCAAAAAGAATTCCATATATTTTGCCACCTCTTTCTATTGAGGAAAGTTTAGAAGTGTCAAAAATATATAGTGTAGCAGGCTTGTTAAGTAAAGAAAAAAACATGCTAACTAGTCGTCCATTTTTAAATCCGCATCATACCATATCGGAAAGAGCACTTGCTGGTGGAGGAAGAAACCCAAAGCCAGGAGTGATTAGTCTGGCGCATCGTGGTATTCTATTTTTAGATGAATTACCGGAATTTAAAAGAAGTACATTGGAAGTTTTAAGACAACCAATGGAAGATAAGAAGATATTAATTTCAAGAATAAATGGTAATTTGGAATATCCTGCAAACTTTATGTTAGTAGCTGCTATGAATCCATGTCCCTGTGGGTTTTATCCAAATCGAAATTTGTGCCATTGCAAAGATTATGAAATAAAACGATATCAAAATCGCATATCAGGAGCATTACTTGATCGGATAGATATAGCTACGGAAATTTCAACAATTACGCTTCGTACATTAGAAAAGGACGAAAAAAATGAGAGAAGTGAAAAAATCAGAGAACGAGTAATGGAAGCAAGGATGCGTCAAGAGTTTCGTTATCGAAAGGCAACAATAACATATAATGCAGAGTTATCACCCACCGAAGTATCACTTTATTGTAAATTAGATGAACGAGAAAGAAAATTTATGGAAGAAGTATATGAAACATTAAACTTATCGGTAAGGGCATATCACAAATTATTAAAAGTTGCGAGAACAATTGCAGACCTTGATGGAAAAGATAAGATTAATAGGATTCATTTAAGTGAAGCGATTGGTTATCGAAAACGCAATCGAATTGATAGAATGGAAGGAGAAACGATTGGATAAATATCAAAATTGGTTGGCACAATTACCTAATATAGGAAATAATAAAAAAATAAAATTGGTTCGTATATTAGGAAGTGCAAAAAAAATATACTATGCAAAAGAAGAGACTTTAAGGAAAATAGAAGATGAATCAAAGTATCTTGTTACGGATAAAAATTTGCAAGCACTGTATGATCAAGAAATACGAAAACATATGGAGGAAAACTTTGTAAGATTAAATGAAATAGGAATTCGGGGAATTACTTTTGAGGATAGAAAATATCCCGTACGTTTAGCTAATATTCCCGACCCACCGTATCAACTTTTTTATTTTGGAGAATTACCTTTTGAGAAAAAACCAGCGTTAGCAATAATTGGTGCAAGAGAATGTACGTCATATGGGCAATATATGGCAAAAGAAATTGGAAAAATACTTGGAAGAAATGGTATTGAAGTGATTAGTGGTATGGCAAAAGGAATCGATGGAATATCACAACGTGCAGCTTTACAAGAGGGTGGTAGAAGTTTTGCAGTATTAGGTTCGGGAGTTGATGTATGCTATCCTAGAGAAAATATGGAATTGTATGAAATGTTAAAAAAAAGAGGAGGGGTACTTTCTGAATATGTACCAAGAACAAAACCAAGAAAAGGATTATTCCCACCCAGAAATCGCATTATTAGTGGATTATCCGATGGTGTAATTGTAGTAGAAGCAAGAAGAAAAAGTGGAACAAGGATTACGGTAGAAATGGCATTAGAGCAAGGAAAAGATGTATATGTTGTTCCGGGAAGAATAACGGATGGATTGAGTGAAGGATGTAATCAATTAATTAAAGAAGGAGCAGAAGTAATTGCTTCTATTTCGGATTTCATGAAAGAATTCCTTGCGGGGAAACCTTTTGTTGATGAAATAGAGAAAGCAGACAAAGGAAAGAGTTTAACCATAGAAGAACGAAAAGTGTATAATTGTATTGATTACTATCCTAAAAACATAAATGAAATTGCGGAAGAACTAGGAGATGAAGAATCCGTTTCGGAAATCATGAAGATTTTATTATCATTGGAAATTAAAAAATACATTGTTCGTATTGCAATGAATTCTTATGTACTTCGAGATTCTAAAATCACATAAAAAAGAAAGCACAAAATGTTTCTTGAAGTAGTGATTTAATTGTGGCATACTTATATTGAATTAATTGAAAGCGAAAGGATAAAAATGGTGTAGGTATGAAACGAATTGAGGTGGAGAAAAAAGGAATCCCATTATTTTTTCATATAATAAAAAAATATTTTTTTATTCTTATTTATTTAAATATAGTATTTGTCCTAACTTGTATTCCGATTGTTACGATAGGTCCTGCTTGTAAAGCAATTTCAAAGGTTACAATGGATATGATAAGGGATAAGGATTTGTTTCCTATTCAACTTTATTTTTCGGAGTTTCGGAAAGATTTTTTTAAAACAGCAATTGTTGGATTTTTGTTAACACTTATCGTAAGTTTGATGGGTTACGCGATATGGGTAAGTGTAAAAGATCCAGAATTAACAAAAGCATTTCAATTTGTTGTTATTATTTCATTTGTAATTTTGCTGTATATTTTAGCAGGGATAATGTATTTGCTAAGATTACTTGCTACGATTGATTTGCCAATGAAACAATTATGGAAAAATGCGTTTTTACTCGTTTTTTTATCTCCAAAACAAATGCTAGTTTTGTTTCTTTTTATTGTTGTTCCAACCATTTTATCTCTTTTATTTATTCAAATAGGATTTTCGGTTTTTGTAATTTGGCATTTTTCAATGTCTTCTTTGCTTTCTTCTTTTAATGCGTGGAAAATCATTGAAAAATATGTGGTAGTTGAAAAGTAAGATAAGAAAAAGAAATCTTTGCTAATTTTCAACAGGTAGTATATAATAATTTTAATAAATTGAAAAAAAGGTGGAAAAAAATGGCATTATTAAAAAAGTGGCGTGATATGGCCTATTCAGAAAAAGTTGACAAAGGAGAATTGCAGAGATTTTGGGCAATTTATTTTGAAGAAGAGAAAAAAATCTATGCAAGTATTTTAAAAAATCCGGAAGAAGTAAAAGGTTCGGTAAAAGAATTAGCTAAGAAATTTAACGTAGATATCATGACAATGACTGGTTTTTTGGATGGGATTAACGATAGTTTGGTTCAAAAAAATGACATTGAAAAAATGAAAGAAGATACGAACGTAAGCTTGGCATATGATAAGGAGTTATTATATAAGAATATGGTTGGAGCACAAGCAGATTGGTTATATAATCTTGAAGAATGGAATGACCTAATTGAGGAGCCAAGAAGAAAAGAATTATATAAAGAACAAAAACTTTCTACTACGGTTGTAAAGGAAGATAAAGTTTATCCAAATGATCCATGTCCTTGTGGCTCTGGTAAAAAATACAAAAAGTGTTGTGGTAAGAATTAAAAAAAACTTGGCAAATGCCAAGTTTTTTTATGCAACAATATTTTGTACCCATGTTTTGTTTTTTACTAAAATAAATCCAAGGATACATTTAAAAATATCTGCTAAACCAACGAAGAGATAAATTTGTGTAATTGGAAGGGTAGTAAAACGAACAAGAACATATGCAATGGGAATTGCAATTACCCAGACAAAGAAACTGTCAAATAAAAAGGTAATTAATGTTTTTCCACCAGATCGAAGTGTAAAATAGGTGGCATGTAAAAACCCTTGAAGAGGCATCAGAAAACCAACCGTGCGTATAAATACAGTGGCGAGTGCTCTTACTTCTTCGGTGGTATTATAAAGTTTTGGAAAAAGTGGAGCGGTAATAATTAAAATGGAACCGATAAATAAACAGGTAATGACAGAAAAAGTGATGATTTTACGATCAGAGTCAACGGCTTCCTCCATTTTATTAGCACCAAGTAATTGACCAACAATAATAGCTAATGTGTCACCAAGGGCAATAAAAACAATATAAAATACATTACTAATGGTATTTGAGATATTAAAGCTACCAACAACAGCAAGACCGCGTATGGAGTAATTCTGTAAAAGAGCAGTCATACCTAATGCCCATAAGCCTTCGTTAATTAAGAGCGGCAATCCTTTTTTTGAAATGTTTAAAGCCAATCGTCTAGGCACTTCGAATGAACGATAAATTCGAACAATAAAAGGATAGGTGTTGGAATGAATATGGATCCAAAAAACGATGAGGAATACTTCAATTATACGAGAAATAACCGTTGCAATTGCAGCACCTTTTACCCCTAATTGAGGAAAACCAAATTTCCCAAAAATCAAAAGGTAATTTAGGAGTAAGTTAACAATAACAGCAATGGAACTTGCAATCATCGGTAGCACAGTTTTTCCTATTTCTCTAAGTGTACTAGCATATACTTGGGAAAGAGAAAAGGGAACAAAGCCTAGGAGTAGAATAAGTAGATATTCTTTGGAAAATGATAATGTATTTGCAATATTTCCAGTGATACTACCTTCATGTAGGAATAATTGGATGAAAGAATCTCCAAAATGGAAAAAAGTTAGTATTCCTAATATAGTAATAAAAAAAACAATATAAAGTTTAAAACGAAAAGTTTCTTGTACACCTTTTATATTTTTTTGTCCATAAAATTGAGCGGTAAATATTCCGACACTAGAAACAGCACCGAATATAAAAAGTGCAAATACAAAAAATAATTGATTAATAATGGATACACCAGACATTTGGTCGGTTCCTAATTGTCCAATCATGAGATTATCCAAAAATCCAACAAGATTGGTGATTCCATTTTGAAGCATAATGGGAATAGCAATCATGAGAATTTTTTTATAAAAGGCTTTATCGCCAATAAATTTATTACGTATCGTTGACATGGTAAGTTTCCTATCTTTAATTTCTTTCGATTATAACATATGTAAAATGAATTTCAATTGAAAGAACTATTTTAGGCAAGAAAGAAGAATAGGCTTTACATTTCACGAAAAAAGAGATACTATAATAAGAACAGTATAAAAAGAAGAAAACACGCTGAAAAGAAGAGTAAAATGTGAAAAGATATAGAGAGAAACACAGAAATGCTGAAAGTGTTTTATCTGGAACCATTTGAAAACTACCTTTGAGTGGCCCTAATCCGGTCCGGTAATTCCGTTATCATTATGAATGAGAGATTTTCTTGAAAAGAAAATAAATTGGGTGGAACCGCGACAGAATCGTCCCATGTGTATAATACGCATGAGGGCTTTTTTTATTTGAAAAGGGAATTGAAATATGGAGGAAAAAAATATGAAAATAACATTAAAAGATGGATCAAGTAAAGAATACGGTCAAGGAATGAGTGTGCGAGAAATTGCAATGGACATTAGTGCAGGACTAGGACGCATGGCTTTAGCTGGAGAAATAAATGGAAAGGTGGTTGATATACGAACCATCGTAAAGGAAGATTGTACTTTGAATATTTTTACTGCAAAAGACGCTGAAGGACTTAGAACCATTCGTCATTCGGCATCACATATTTTAGCAGAGGCGGTAAAGAGACTGTATCCAGAAGCAAAATTGGCTATTGGACCTTCCATTGAGGATGGGTTTTATTATGATATTGACGATGTAAAAATATCCGAAGAGGATTTAGAAAAGATCGAAGTGGAAATGAAAAAAATTACGAAAGAAAATGCTTCGTTTGAAAAGTTTACGAAACCAAGAGAGGAAGCCATTGCATATATGGAAGAATTAGGGGAACCCTATAAGGTGGAATTGATTCAAGACTTGCCAGAAGACGCAGAGATATCTTTTTATAGCCAAGGAAAATTTGTTGACTTGTGTGCAGGTCCACATGTGGGGTCAACGAAAGAAGTGAAGGCATTTAAATTGCTGTCCGTTGCAGGTGCTTATTGGCGTGGAAGTGAAAAAAACAAGATGTTAACTAGAATTTATGGAACTGCATTTTCTAAAGCTTCGGAATTAGAAGAATATTTGTATCGCATGGAAGAAGCAAAAAAAAGAGATCATAGAAAAATAGGGAAAGAAATAGGACTATTTACAATGATGGAGGAAGGTCCGGGATTTCCTTTCTTTTTACCAAATGGTATGATTCTAAAAAATACATTAGTGGATTATTGGAGAGAGATTCATGTAAGAGAAGGGTATGATGAAATATCAACGCCTATGATGTTAAATCGATCTTTATGGGAGACTTCTGGACATTGGGATCATTATCGAGAAAACATGTATACTACAATAATAGATGATGAGGATTTTGCAATCAAACCAATGAATTGCCCGGGTGGATTGTTGGTTTATAAATCTGAGCCAAGATCTTATCGAGATTTACCTCTTCGTATGGGTGAGTTGGGATTGGTCCATAGACATGAAAAATCAGGTGCACTCCACGGGCTGATGCGAGTACGCTGCTTTACGCAAGATGATGCGCATATTTTTATGATGCCAGAACAAATTACAGAAGAAATTAAAGGTGTCGTTCGATTAATCGATGAAGTTTATAATCTATTTGGATTTAAATATCATGTGGAGTTATCAACGAAACCTGAAAATAGTGTGGGAAGTGATGAAGACTGGGAATTAGCAACGGAAGGTCTTAGAACAGCACTTGATGAAATGGGAACAGAATACATTGTAAATGAAGGAGATGGCGCTTTTTATGGTCCGAAAATTGATTTCCATTTGGAAGATTCGATTGGTAGAACTTGGCAATGTGGAACCATTCAATTAGATTTTCAGTTACCACAACGATTTGAAGCTGAATATATTGGAGCAGATGGTGAAAAGCATAGACCAATTATGATACATCGTGTTGTGTTTGGATCGATTGAACGTTTTATTGGAATTTTAACAGAACATTTTGCTGGTAAATTTCCGACTTGGATTGCACCAGTGCAAGTAAAAGTGTTACCAATTTCGGATAAGTATTTTAATTATGCAAAGGAAGTTTTAGATACGTTAAGGGAAAATGGAATCCGTGCACAAATTGATTCTAGAGCAGAAAAAATTGGATATAAAATTAGAGATGCAAGATTAAATCGAATTCCTTATATGGTAATTGTAGGCCAAAAAGAGGAAGAAGAAAAATGTATATCGGTACGTAGCAGATTTGAAGGAGAGGAAGGAACAATATCATTACCTGAATTTGTGGACGGATTAAATGAGGAAATTCGTACCAAAAAAATTAGAGAAACGATAGAAGAGTAAAACAGATGCAAAAGAAAAAGGCTTATATCATTGGCGTATTAATTGCACTTATGTGGGGAAGCACCTTTATTTCTTCGAAAATATTATTACAACAATTAGAACCGATTGAGATTTTACTTTTTCGGTTTCTAATTGGGTATGTAACCCTTATGGTTATAAAACCAAAACCCATGCCTTTTTTAGGAATTCGAATGGAAAGTTTTTGCCTTTTAGCAGGAGCCTTAAGTGTAACTATTTATTTTATGTGTGAAAGTTCCGCACTACAATTTACAACAGCAGGAAATGTGGGTGTGATGGTTTCATTAGCACCGCTTCTTACGGCATTGTTGTCTTTTTTATTTATAAAAGAAGAAAAGCCCACATTATGGTATTTTATTGGATCTATAATGGCAATTTTAGGGATTTTATTAATTAATTATGAGGTATTATCGGATTTTCATTTTAATATCAAGGGATATATTTTGGCGATAGGTGCAGCTTTATCATGGGCAATATATTCGATTGTGTTAAAACAAAACATTAAGTTGGATAAATATATGCTAGAAGCTACCAAGAGAATCATAGGTTATGGCCTGTTGACAGCAATTCCTTTCTACTTTATTTTAGGAATAAAGACAGATCTTATTCTTTTAAAAAGTCCTCAAATATGGGGAAATTTATTATTTTTAGGAATTGGAGCATCTGGAATCGGCTATTTGGCTTGGAATAAAATGGTTTCCATCTTGGGATCTGTGAAGGCAACGGTATTTATTTATATGATTCCGGTAGTTACCTTTTTAGTTGCTGCGATTGTCTTGGGAGAAAATATAACGATATATACGGGAATGGGTGGAGCATTAGTTGTCATAGGTTTATTTGTTTCCGATAAAAAGAAAAAAACAAAATAAGTTGACAGAGAAATGAAATCATGTTATATTAATTGAGCGTGTTAAACATGTAACGTATAAACAAGCAGAGTATCCACTCTCACTTCGTGCCAAAGGCTACGTGAGTTTATAATTCGAAAAACAAGGGATTGATTTGTTTTTTGTATTTGTGTGGATGGTTTGCCTATCCACTTTTTTGTATGCAAACAAAAATGTGTTGAATATGGAGGTGCAAATTATTAGCAATTTAATGATGAACAATCAAATACGGGATAAAGAAATTCGATTGATTGGTGAAAACGGGGAACAATTGGGAATTATGTCTTCTAAAGAAGCATTACAAATGGCAGAGGATGCGGGTCTTGATTTGATGAAGATTGCGCCTAATGCAAACCCACCAGTTTGCAAAATTGTTGATTATGGTAAGTTCAAATATGAACAAGCTAGAAAAGAAAAAGAAGCAAAAAAGAAACAAAAAGTAATTGAAGTAAAAGAAATTCGTATGTCACCAAACATTGATACCAATGATTTGAATACAAAGAAAAGTGCCGCTAGAAAATTTCTAGAAAAAGGTGCCAGAGTAAAAGTTACCATTCGTTTTAGAGGTAGAGAGATGGCACATATGAATGCAAGCCGCCCTATTTTTGCGGAAATTGCAAAAGATTTGAGTGATATTGCGGTAATTGAAAAGAACCCTAAAATTGAGGGGAGAAGTATGACGATGTATTTAACTGAGAAAAAAAGCAGTTAAAATAGATTAATTAGGAGGATAATTATATGCCAAAGATTAAAACAAATAGATCAGCAGCAAAGCGTTTCAAAGCTACAGGATCTGGAAAACTAATGAGAAATAAAGCCAACAAACAGCATATTTTAACAAAGAAAACAACAAAGAGAAAAAGAAATCTCAGAAAAGAAGTTGAAGTAGATTCAACGAATGTTAAAAATATGAAAAAGATATTACCATATCTATAGGCATAAGGAGGAAATTGCAAAATGGCAAGAATTAAAGGCGGAATGAACGCAAAAAAGAAACACAATAGAGTATTAAAACTTGCAAAAGGTTATAGAGGAGCAAGATCAAAACAATATAGAGTTGCAAAACAATCAGTAATGAGAGCTTTAACATCTTCATATGCAGGTAGAAAACAAAGAAAACGTCAATTTAGACAATTATGGATTGCACGTATTAATGCAGCAGCAAGAATGAATGGTTTATCTTATAGTAAATTTATGCATGGTCTTAAATTAGCAGAAATTGATATTAATAGAAAAATTTTAGCTGAATTAGCAGTTAATGATGCAGAAGGATTTGCAGATTTAGTAGAAGTAGCAAAAGCAAAATTATAAGTTAATGATATTATTTCATATAAGAAAAAAACTCATGAAATCATGAGTTTTTTTCTTGTTTAAAAACAAAAAGAATTTGATATATTTGTTTAAAAAAGGTATGATAGATGAAAGTAATGAATCTATGTTTATCTTGAGGGGGGATCAAATGAACTGTAAAAATTGTGGAAATCTGTTGCACGAAGGAGATTTATTTTGTGTAAAATGTGGAACGAAAGTTGATGTTGAAATGCAATCAACACCAGTACAAAAGACGTCAGTAGTAACAACGATGAATATACAAAAAAAGAAAAAAAATATAGGATTAATTCTTGGGATACTTGCTGCAAGCTTGATGATGCTTGCATTATTATTTTTAATCATTACGTTTATTTCGAAAAACAAAAATATGGAGAAGAGTAAATTCTTCTATGTGGAAGATAACGAATTGGTGTTAGCAGATTTAGATAAAGCGGATTTTAATCCAAGGATATTGACGGATGAATATCGAGATTCTAAAATAGGGTGGGATGATTATGGATTTATGTATGGAAATCTAAATATATCCGCTGATGGGAAGACTTATTATTTTCCGTCTGAGATAGATAATAATTTTCAATTTGTTTTATCTAGTGCAACCATAAAAAAGAATGAAGTACTTGTAGAAGATATAGATCATGATGTATATTCTTATGTCTTATTAGCAGATGATACACTAATTTATCAAAAACAAGAAAAATTATATTATTTTGATGGAAAAGAAAAAACAAAAATTGCATCTGGAATTTCTTCGTATTATATTTCGCAAGATCAAAAATCTGTCCTTTGGACGGAGAATGAAAAGTATGATGAAGAAAGTTATCAATATACGTATGATATCTATTATTGTCTTATTGGAGAAAATGAAAAAGAGATAGTTATTGAAGAAGATGTGATTTTAATGAGTTACAGTGACAATTTTCATAAGATTTATATAAAAAAACAAAATGACCTATATTGTTATGCGCTAGATGGTGCATCCCAAAAAATCGTTTCCGATTGTTCGGCAATGTATCCGATTGATTTAGAACAACAAATCTTTTATTACACAGTAGAAATGGAAACAGAATATTCTTTACTACCTTTTTTGGAAGACCCATATCTTGCATCAGATGATCAAATGGAAGAACCACAAATAGAGGACTACGAAGAAGAATATTATGATGAATTTTGGGGATATACTTATACAGATATGGATTGGGATGCTTATTATAATGCAAGGTATGATTATGACGAAATCGCTTATCGAAACGAGATTCGAAAACAAGTAAAAGATTATAAGTATATAAGATATTCACAAGAACTCTATTATTATGATGGAAATGAAAGTTCTTTAGTGATAGATAATTTTGATTATTTTTTAGAAATTCCAACAGCAAATCTCTTTGTCTGTTCTATGAGTACGTATAAGGATGATATTAAAGTTTCTATTGATGATATTTGGGATGTATATGATTTGGAATATCAGGTAAATAATTATGACAATATGATTTGGTCAACAATGGTTTACAGTAATGGAGAAATGGAAATACTGGAGGATGAAGATGTTAGTTTTGTTTGGTCCGATGAGGAAATTTTATATTATGGAGTATATAACGAAGTAGAAACAATTCATTACGATGAAAATTATTTTGAAGGAGATTATTACGAAGAGAATGTTTATGAATATGAGGTGCCGACGTATTCTTTATATTCCTTTGATTTATCGAAAGATAAGTTTGGAGATACTAGAGAACTTGATGATGAAATCAACTCGTTTGAAGGTATAATGAATGGAAAAGCTTATTATATCTGTAATGAAGATGTAGATAATTATGAGGGTGATTTATATTGTGATACGGAGAAAATAGTTTCTGATGTCAGAATAGATAGCTTGGGATTTTTACCAGAAGAAGATGCTCTTGTTTTTTCGAGAGATTTGGATGATGAAAATTATAATTCTACATTAGTTATATACAAAAATGAAAAAGAAAAAGAAATTGCAGATGAAGTAAGTTTTTTTACTGTATTAAATACGGATTACATCATATTTATTCAGAGTTTTGACTGGGAGGATATGTATGGTGAATTAATGATTTATGAAAAAGAAAATTCGGAAAGAATTGCTTCGGATGTAAGCATGCTTTCCACATTTAAGAATGGAGTGTCAGGAGCATATTATGGAGCATGGTAAATTAAGTAAAGTTGAACCAAAAGAAGTGTTTGGATATTTTGAAGAAATATGTAATATCCCACATGGATCAAAAAATATTAGTAAAATCAGTGATTATCTTGTTGATTTTGCCAAAGAAAAAAATTTAAACTACATACAGGATAAATATAAAAATGTGATCATTACTAAAGAAGCAAGTAAAGGATATGAGAATATTCCACCTATTATTTTACAGGGACATATGGATATGGTAACGGTTCAAACTCCAGAAGATTCCAAAAATATGGAGACAGACGGTTTGGAAGTGGATATTTCTGGTGATTATATATATGCGAAAAATACATCGCTCGGAGGGGATGATGGCATAGCACTTGCTTATAGTCTAGCCTTGTTAGCAAGTGATACGATTTTTCACCCAAAACTGGAGGTGATATTTACGGTAGATGAAGAAGTGGGAATGGATGGAGCAAGAGGGATTGATTTATCCACGCTTGAAGGTAAACGATTAATAAATATTGATTCAGAAGAAGAAGGGTATTTGTTAGCAGGATGTGCTGGCGGAGGAACGATTTCTGGGAGTATTTCAATTTCAAGAGAGCAAAAAAAAGGACGGGAAATTGTCATATCAATAACGGACCTAAAAGGAGGCCATTCGGGGGTTGAGATAGATAAGGAACGTGGAAACGCATTGTATTTACTTTCACGAATATTAAGAAATGTAAAGAAAGAAATTAAATTTTCCCTAATTACTTTTGAAGGTGGAGAAAAAGATAATGCGATTCCTTGTTTTGCTATGACAAAAATTATGTTGGCAAATGAGAATATAGATAAATTTTCGGAAGTTATTGATAGAATAAGCGAGATGATTAAAAAAGAATTTGCTAGAAAAGAACCAAAGTTACAGATAACATTTCAAAAAGAAGAGGAAATAGAAACGCAGGTGTTGGTTGAAAAATCGTTGGATTCTTTTTTACAGTTTATGCTTTTTATGCCAAATGGAGTACAAGCAATGAGTATGGATGTAAAAGGTTTACCTGAAACGTCTTTGAATATGGGAATTCTTAAATTTGCTGAGAAGGAAATTAATTTTGTGGTATCCGTTAGAAGTAGTCTTTCTTCTGCCAAATGGGAATTGATTGAAAAAGTAACGGAGCTCATTAAAAATGCAAATGGTAAATCGGAATTGCACGGAGAATATCCAGCATGGGAATACAAAGCAGATTCGGAACTTCGAGATCGCATGTGTAAATTGTATAAAGAAATGTATGGAAAAGAAATGGAAGTTTTATTGATTCATGCGGGATTGGAATGCGGACTTTTGGCTGAAAAGATTGAAGATTTAGATTGTGTGTCGATTGGTCCAGACATGAAGGATATTCATACTACGAAAGAAATGTTGTCGATTTCATCAACAAAAAGAGTTTGGGAATTTTTTGTTGCATTTATAGAAAGCAAGTAGTGACAAGAACGAATAAATATGCTATACTCACCAAGAAATAATAGAAACACTGAAAATATTTTTATGGGGAATTTGGGTGTAAATCCCAAGCGGTTCCGCCACTGTGATAGGATAGAATCCTTAAGTCAGAGCACCAGATTTTCAGGTATGAAATTCACGAGAAATGAATGGGTAGTACTAGATTGCTTAGTAGAAAAAGTGTACCCTTTTGGGGTACACTTTTTATTTAATAAGTTTTCTACCTTCTCAGAGCCATAAAGGATAAAAAGAGGTTCTGAATGAAACATTTTCTCAATATCATGTTTCTTAACATGCACTTATATAAGTGATGAAAAACAATGGATTTAAAAAGAAGGAGAAAAGAATGAAAAAGTTAAAAAGCGTTTTACTTGCAATGGTTCTTGTGCTAGCACTTGTGGGCTGTGGAAAAACAACAGGTGGTATCACGGTAGACCGTGCAGGAAATGAAGTGACCTTGCCAAGTGAGGTAAATACCGTAGTATCTTTAGCTGCATCAACAACTCAAGTGTTAAGTGAACTAGGGTTGACAGAAAAAATTGTAGGAGTGGATTCTTATTCTACAATGTATGTGCAAGACTTATCGGAAGATGTTCTGTTATTTGATATGATGGCACCAGATTTTGAAGCTTTGATTGTTTTACAACCAGATCTCGTTTTTGTTAGTGAAATGAGTAATGCGGGGGGAGAAGATATTTTTGCACCAATTAAGGAAGCTGGGATTGCGGTTGTAACCATTCCTACACCAACAACAATTGAAGGAGTAGAAGAGGATGTTCAATTCATAGCAGATTGTGTAAATGAATCAAGTGAAGGAACCAAATTAGTAGAGGAAATGAATTCAATAGTATCTGAAATTTCAGAAATTGCAAAAAGCATTACGGATAAAAAAACAGTTGCATATGAATTGTCAGGAGTACCATATTTATATAGTACGGGAACAGAAACTTATATGGATGAAATAATTACCACAATCGGTGCAATTAACGTATATGAAGACCAAACAAATTGGATTGCTGTGTCCGAAGAAGATGCAGTATCTAAAAATCCAGATGTAATTATTACCAGTGTAAATTATCTTGAAGATGCAGTTGGTGAAATCTTATCCCGTCCAGGTTGGGAAAGCGTAACGGCAGTTATAAATGAAGATGTATATTATGTAGATAATGCGGCATGTACATTGCCAAATAACCATGTTGTAGATGCTTTAGTTGAATTTGCAAAATTAGTGTATCCAGAAGCATATGCTGGATTAGAATAAGAATTAGCATTATATATAAGATGAATAAAAAGGAGGACCGGAAATGACGAAGAAAAGAAAACAGATAATTATGGTGTTGATTTGCTTGTTACTTCCGGTTCTTACTTTGTTTATTGGAAGTGCAAAAATAACCCCAATAGAATTGTTTCAAATCCTAGGGAATAAAATGTTTGGTTATGAATTACCCGTAGATTTTAACCAATCTTTTGTTGGAATTTTTTGGAAAATTCGATTACCAAGAACAGTTGCGGGCTTTTTGGTTGGTGCAATGTTAGGAGTGGCAGGAACACTGATGCAATCGGTGCTTCAAAATCCCTTGGCTTCGGGGTATACGTTAGGTGTATCTTCTGGGACATCTCTTGGTGCAGCAATTGTAATCGTATGTAATTTTTCAATGCCTATATTAACAATGTTCACAAAACCAATTGTGGGATTTGTTTTTGGTTTAATGACCGTATTACTTGTTCTTTATTTATCGAGCCGTTTGGATTTGTCTTTAAAAAATCATACTGTTATTTTAATGGGAATGGTCGTTTCTTTATTTGTAAATTCCATCTTGACGATTGTATCTGCATTACATCAAAATAATATTAAAGAATTGATTATTTGGCAAATGGGTAGTTTGTCAGGTAAAAAATGGATTCAAGTTTCCATTATGGCGGTCGTAGCTATGGTTGGAATTATTATTGCTTGGGGAAAATCCATGGAATTAGATATTCTCTCTTTTGGAGAAGAACAAGCCAATTCTATGGGAGTTGATGTGAAAAAGAAAAAAAAGATGTTTTTAATTATTGGCACGATGTTAACGGCTACGGCAATTTCATTTACTGGAATTATTGGCTTTATTGATTTAATTGCACCACATGTTATTCGAAAAATTTTTGGATCTAATCATAAAACGTTAATTCCATTTTCCGCTTTATTTGGTGGCGCGTTTATGGTTGTTGCAGACACTATTTCAAGAAGCATTCTAGCACCAATTGAATTACCAGTTGGTTCCATTACTGCTTTAGTGGGTGCACCATTTTTTGCATTTATTTATTTTGCAAAAGGAAAGGTGGTGAAAAAATGATTTGTTTTGAAAATGTTTCGATTAGCTATGGAAAGCAGGAAGTTGTGCATCGGATTTCATTTGCGTTGGAAAAAGGGAATTCTTTGGTGATTTTAGGACCGAATGGATGTGGTAAAACGACACTTTTACGTGCTTTTGCTGGATTGCTACCATATGAAGGAAGTATTTTATTAGATGGAAGAGAGGTTCGTACTTATAAAAGAGAAGAAATGGCGAAAAAAGTTGCATATTTGGGGCAAATGATGTTTGGTGATTTTTCTTATACGGTAGAAGAAACGGTAGCTATGGGATGTTATGCTTATAAGAAAAAAAGTTGGTTTATGTATATGACCGAAGAAGAACATCAAAAGATTGATGCGATTTTGGTCCAAATGGACCTAGATAAATTAAAGGACAGACGAATCACTAACTTGTCTGGAGGACAGCTCCAAAGGGTGTTTTTGGCACGTACGTTTGCCCAAGAACCGGACTATATTCTTCTTGATGAACCCACAAACCATATGGACGTCAGATATCAAAAAGAATTGATGGAATATTTGCTTACATGGGAAAAAGAAGAAAATCATACGTTAATTGGTGTATTTCATGATGTTTCTTTTGCGACTACATTAGCGAATCGTTTTTTAATGATAAAGGAAGGGAAAAAAATATTTTTTGGAAAAGATGGGATGAAACCTTCCATCTTAAAAGAAACTTTTGGATTTGATTTTGTAGAATACATGAAAGAATCCTATGTGAATTTCATGAAGAAAATAGAAGCAAATAAATCGGAGTGACTAGATTCGAACTAGCGACCTCCGCCTCCCTAAGACGGCGCTCTAACCAAACTGAGCCACACCCCGAAATAAAATGTCCTGACAAAAATTTTATAACAAAAGCATAAAATATGCAAGTCGTTTTTTTATAAATATATCTAAAAAATAGGAGCAGGGAAATAATGAAAGAAAATAAACGGCATGTATTTTTTTTAAAACTGCATGTTGAAAAACAGGAATTATTATATCAAATTATTTGGTCTAAACGTAAGACTTTTGCGATTTCAATTGATAGAAATGGTGTAATTATTGCACGTGCACCATGGCAAATGAAACAAAAAGAGATTGAAAAAATGGTAATTTCAAATAAAGATAAAATCTATCAACACTATGTGAAAGTAAGAGAACATAAGTCCCTACCTCCGATCATTCAAATTGGACAAAGTGAGGTGGTACCATTTTATGGAAAATCGTATCGACTTTATATTCATGAGACAAATAGAAGAGAATGTTTAAAAGAAGATGGCGAAATCATTGAGATATGGGTACAATCTTCAAATGCAGAGTATAAACAAAGAATTCAAGAGATGCTTGAAAAATGGTATCGAAAAAAGGGGAAAGAAGTATTTGCAGAAAGAGCAAACTTTTATGCGGCACGTTTACATACGTCGTTTGAACGAATCTATATTAAAGATCAAAAATCACGTTGGGGAAGTTGCAGCAATCATCGAAATATGAATTTTAACTGGAGACTTTTAATGATGCCTTGCGAGATTCTAGATTATTGTGTGGTACATGAACTTGCACATACGATAGAAATGAATCATTCAAAAGACTTTTGGAAAATTGTTGCTATGGAATTCCCAAAATATAAGGAAGTTCGAAAATATTTAAAAGAAAACGCAGAACGGTTTCGTGTGGAATAAACAAAAAGTAGCTTTCTTAAGAAAGCTACTTTTTTATGCAGGAAAAGGGATTTGAACCCTCATGATATTGCTATCACACGGACCTGAACCGTGCGCGTCTGCCGTTCCGCCATTCCTGCTAACATAATTCAAATTTTAATGGTTTTATTTGAGTGTGTCAAGATATGTTTTTGCTTAGGGAAGAAGAAAAACCCATACATTCTTAATATAAAAAAGAAATGTACGGGCTTTTCTCTGTTTTCAAATACTGCGCGAGATGGGACTTGAACCCACACGTCTATACGGACACTAGATCCTTAGTCTAGCCTGTCTGCCAGTTCCAGCACTCACGCATTTATCTGTTTTCCAACTTAAAAATAATACCAAATTGAGACAATGTTGTCAATGGATTTTCTCAAAAATGAAATCTTTTTCGGAAGGAATTTCTAAGTTTTGGTTTGGAAAGTATAGTTGTTAAGGATAGTGAAATAACCAATACGACAGCAAGGACAACTGCAGACCAAGAAAGGGAAATGGTATTATAAAAATATCGGTCCAAAGCAAATTCAATTGTTGCACAAAAGATTCCTACCGATATAATAATATATAGTGCAGTGGAAAGAAAAGAAACACGAAATCTTTTTTGAAAAAACAGGATTAAGCAAATTAAGATAAAAAGGTCAGTGCTAATTGGCAAAGCAATCGGGAAAAACCAGGAACCATTGGAAAGTTGAATGGATATTAGTAATAAGAATAGGGTAATGGAAACATAATCCATCAATAAATAGGAAAAGATGGTTATCTTCTTAAAGGTAATTGGTGGAAAAATTAAAACCCATAATACCGCACAAATTCCAATGATATAAAAAGACCACCAGGTCCCGTGAAATACAAGCCAATTTAGAAGAAAACAAGTCACAGCAGTGGTTCCAAGTATAACGGAAAGCAAGATAGCAAGATCCGTTTTTTTGGAAGGTTCGATTTCGCCACGTGTGATAGGAAAAGGCGAAGTTGCTTTTGAAATAATATCCTTTTGTTCATAGTTATTTGGATCAAGGACAAGTGTTTGGCATAAAGGACAGCGTTTGCAACTGTCATCTAACTTTACACCGCAATGTACACAATAAGACATAATAGCCTCCATTCGTTAAATTTAAATTTAAAATTCATCCATATTTCGGTTCGTTTCTATTTTTACAGAAATTCCATTTTTTACAAGAAGACGGAAAAATTCGCGTTCAACATCTGTTTCAAGGATTCCGCTTGTGAAATTTATGGTAAGAACATCTTGGTAACTAATAATTGCACAGTTAGTTCTAGATGAAAATGGTTGGCCCATGTAAACATCCATTCGTTCGATAAAGGGTTCCATTTCTTTTGGAACTGTAATTTTCCCGAGATTTGTTAAGCCAGCGGAAGAATACTTTGTTTGTACACGTTTATAAAAAGAACGCACAACAATATCTTTGATAAAAAGGGGAATGATACGAACAAAGGATTGTTGTTGAATTGCTGCATTGGTAGTAATATCGCCGCACAATAATTTATCGTTTACGGCATAATGCATAAAATTATGTACAAAAGAAACCGTATCTTCAAAAGAATAGTCGCCTAAACGAGGGTCAATATAGGGATACACCATAGTTATAAAATTTCGTAAAGTAATGGAAGGGAAAAATTGTCGTAAATTTACAGGAAGAGCAATACGTACGGGATATTGTGCATGATTATTTTCTGCTTCTTGAACTTTTTGCAAAGCAAAAAGTAGAGTGGCAACTAAATATTCGGTAATGGAAACATTGTTTTTTCTAGATAAATCAAGTATTTCTTTTACGGAAATAATACCACTTATAATATTTAAGGAATATAATTGATCTTTTGTCCCTTGAAATAAATAGGTCTTTTCACTATTTCTTTTTGGTTTCACTTTAGAAGTGGCATATCGTAAATAAGCATCTTCAAATTCTTCGGGTTTTGGAGTTTCATTGATATCAAGGACATAATCTTTCGGCGTAATGTGATGCCCTAGCAGGTTCAAATAGGTAGCAACTGTTGTTTGAAGTACACTCATAGCACCATTTCCATCACCTAGGCAGTGATGTGCTTCAAAAGCAATTCTATTTTTGTAGTAAAAAAAACGAAGCAAATAATGATTGTTTGATTTAAAGGGCATGGGCATACAAGGATTTTGAATATCTTCTTTTAGAAAAGGACCAGGACGGTCGTTTGGTTCTAAATATCGCCAAAATACTCCTTTATGAATTGCTACTTTATAAGTGGGAAATCGTTGCATGGATAGATCAATTGCTGTTTGCATAATTGTTGGATTGATTTCTTCTTTTAAATGCATACTAATGCGGTAAACTGAAGAAAAATCTCGCCGTTGAAGCGTTGGAAATACAAGAGCAGATAAATCTAATTGATACCATGTTGAATTTGAATTTTTTTTCATAATTGCCATGTTTGTTTTTCCTTTCCTTACAGATAAAGTATATCCTTTGTATTGAAATATGGCAAGTGTATTTGCTTTGCAAGGAGTATAAAATGGTGTATATTAAAAGAAGAATTTTTATAGAAGAAAAATTCTTTTAGGAGGTATCAAATGATAGATAGTAATCTGAATGTACAAGGATTGATGACAATTATAAAAAAAGTACATAGTCTTGTTGAAAAACAAGATTTAGAAAAAAATAGACAAGCGCAGAATAATTTCGGAACAATGTATGCAAAAGTAAAAGATGTTTCCATTGAAGAAATTAAAATTGCAGATATGGAAGCAGAATGGATTCGAGTAAATCGTGCACATATGAAAAAATATATGATTTTATATTGCCATGGTGGTGGATATATGACGGGCAGTAAAGAATATGCACGGACAATCACTTCTAAATTAGCTGAAAGTACATCTATGGATGTATTAAGCTTCAACTATCGACTAGCACCAGAAAATCCATTTCCAGCGGCCGTTGATGATGTCTTGAAAATATGGAATTATTTAATGCTACTTGGTTATGGTGCGAGAGATATTATTGTTGCGGGTGATAGTGCTGGTGGAAATCTAGCACTTACGCTTGTGATTCAATTAAAACAAATGGAACGCTTATTGCCAAGAGGATTGATTTTGATGTCACCATGGACTGATTTAACGAGTTCAGGAAAATCACATATAAAAAAAGCAGAAGTAGATCCTATTTTAAGTGAATCGTATTTAAATCAAGCAATATCAGTATATGTAGAAGATACTGCAAAGAAAAATCCGTTGGTATCTCCCTTATTTGCAAATTTTTCGGGATTTCCACCCACTTATATTCAAGTGGGAGAAAACGAAATATTATTAGATGATTCCAAACGTTTATATGATAAAATGGCGGCAGTAAATGTTTCTGTACATTTGGATGTTTATCCAAATATGTGGCATGTGTTTCAAATGTCACCTTTTAAGACAGCTTATGATGCCATGGAAAAAAATGCAGAATTTATTTTTGAAATATGTAGATAAAATAAAGGAATTTGACTTAAAACGCAGAATATATATAATAGAGGTGTTTTTATGACATCTAAGAAATATAAAAAGAAGGAATACTATGTCAATTAGAGAAAACTTAGAACTTCAAGAAAAAAAATATCTAAGTCCATATGCTGCACTTAGCATGATGTCAAAAGGTAGAATTTTGCCAGAAGAACAATGTGATATTAGACCGGTATTTCAAAGAGATCGAGATCGAATTTTACATTGTAAATCCTTTCGTAGATTAAAAGATAAAACGCAAGTATTTTTAATTCCACAAGGGGACCATTACCGAACTAGGCTTACTCACACACTGGAAGTTTCACAAAATGCAAGAACAATTGCGAAAGCGCTACGTTTAAATGAAGATTTAGTGGAAGCAATCGCACTTGGACATGATTTAGGACATACGCCATTTGGACATGCTGGAGAAAGAGCGCTAAATGATATTTGTCCATTGGGATTTATTCATAGTGAACAAAGTGTAAGAACAGTAGATATTTTAGAAAAAAATGGACAAGGGTTAAATTTAACATTTGAAGTTCGAGATGGAATAAAAAATCATCAAACAACAGGAAAACCAGCTACTTTAGAAGGGAAAATTGTCAGAATTTCAGATAAAATTGCTTATATGCATCATGATTGTGATGATGCAATACGTGCTGGGATATTAAAGGAAACGGATTTCCCAAAGGAAATCTGTGAAGTGATTGGATATCAAACAAATGAACGTTTGGATAGTTTTATACATGATATCATTACGCATAGCGAAGGGAAAAATGATATTCAAATGTCCAAAGAAGTAGAAGATGCTATGATAAAACTTAGAAAGTTTATGTTTGAAAGATTATATACGAATCAAGAAGCAAAAAGTGAAGAAGGAAAAGCCATTGAGCTTGTTAAAACATTGTACGCATATTACTGTAACCATATTCATGAATTACCAGAAGATTTGTTAGAGCGAATTGAAAAGGATCAAGATTCTTATGAACGAGTTGTATGTGATTATATTGCTTCAATGACGGATCGGTATGCAATATTTGTATTTGAAAAATTATACGTTCCAAAAGCATGGCAATTATGAAGGAAAGTGTAGAATATGTATTATCCAGAAGAGATAATTGATGAAATTCGAGAAAAAAATAGAATAGAAGATGTCATAGCAGGCTATGTGCGACTTAAAAAACAAGGCAGTAATTTTTTTGGACTTTGTCCATTCCATAATGAAAAAAGTCCGTCTTTTTCGGTGTCACCTGCAAAACAAATCTATTATTGTTTTGGATGTGGAGCAGGAGGGAATGTCATTACATTTGTGATGGAATATGAGAATTATACGTTTTCGGAAGCCATTAAAATGCTGGCAGATCGTGCAGGTGTGAAATTGCCAGAAGAGCTAAATTCTCCTGAAATTAGAAAAAGGGAGAGCCGAAGAGCAAAGTTGCTAGAAATTGCAAAGGAAGCAGCAAAGTTCTATTATTATCAGCTGCGTTCGGCGAATGGAAAACCTGGAATGGAATATTTAGAAAGTCGTGAACTTACCGAAAAAACCAGGGATAGTTTTGGATTGGGGTATTCTCCTACAAATTCCAATGCATTAATTACCTATTTGAAAAAAATGGGGTATGAAGATGAGTTGATTATTGCAGCAGGAATAGCAAATTATAATGAGAAATATGGAATGTCTGATAAATTGTGGAATCGTGTTGTTTTTCCGATTCAGGATACCAATCATAGAGTCATTGGATTTGGAGGTCGTGTTATCGGAGATGGAAAACCCAAATATCTTAATTCTCCAGGTACCGAAATATTTGATAAGGGAAGAAATCTTTACGGTTTGAATTTTGCTAGAACTTCTCGAAAAAAAGAATTTATTCTTTGTGAAGGCTATATGGATGTGATTGCATTGCATCAAGCAGATTTTACACAAGCAGTTGCATCTTTAGGAACAGCATTTACTTCAGGACAGGCTAATTTATTGCATCGGTATACAGAAGAAGTTTTGCTTATTTATGATTCGGATGATGCAGGAGTAAAAGCAGCCTTACGAGCAATTCCTATTTTAAAAGAGGCTGGATTAGTTGCCCGGATTGTTAATTTGAAACCGTATAAGGACCCAGATGAATTTATCAAACGCTTAGGAAAAGAAGAATTTCAAAAAAGGTTGGATGAAGCAGAAAATTCTTTTTATTATGAAGTACGAATCATGCAGGAAGGATATTCGATGGATGATCCGGAAAGTAAAACTAGATTTCATAGGGAACTTGCAAAAAGGTTATGTGAATTTTCGGAAGAGGTAGAACGAGAAAATTATTTGACAGCAATAGCAGAAAAGTATTTTATTTCTTCTGATAATTTGAGAAAATTAGTAAATTCATATGCGATGAAAACAGGATTTGTACAGGAAATCAAAAAACCATTAAAAACGACGGTACCCAAAACCACAAAAGAGGAATTTGGGAAAAAATCACAAAAATTATTATTGACATGGATATGTGAAGAACCTGCTATTTTGAATAAAATCAAAACTTATATTTCGGAAGAAGATTTTATTACACCAATGTATCAAACGGTGGCAAAAACGATAATACAAGAGATTGAAGAAGAGTCTTTAAATATGGCTAAAATTATAAGTATGTTTGAAACACAGGAGGAACAAAAAGAAGTAGCGTCCCTGTTTAATACGCATTTATTGGAATTAAAGACGAAAGAAGAACGAGAAAAAGCATTACATGATATTTTGGTTTCCGTAAAGAAAAATGCATATGAGTATTATAGTGAAAAAATGGGAGTTGATATTACGGCAATTTCAAAAGTAGTAGAAGCAAAACAATCACTAGAAAAATTAGCACGTGAACAAATTCAATTATAGAAATAACAGCTGAAAAAGCAGAAGGTGGAAAAATGAACGAAGAACTTAAAAGCCAGTTTGATGAAAAACTAAATGAAATTTTAAAATTAGCGAAGGAAAAGAAAAATGTAGTTGAGGATAAAGATATTTTTAGTATCTTTTCCGAGTTTTCATTAGATGATGACTCTTTTGAAAAAATATTAACTACAATTGAAGAAAAAAATATTGAAATTCTTCGTGTAGATAAATCCGAAGAGGAAGATGATGATATTATTCTTAATGAGGATGAAGAATCAGAAATTGATGTAGAAAAAATTGATTTATCTGTTCCAGAAGGAATTAATATTGAAGATCCTGTTCGTATGTATCTAAAAGAAATTGGTAAAGTACCACTGCTTTCTGCAGAAGAAGAAGTGGATTTGGCAAAACGTCTTGAAATGGGAGATGTTGAAGCAAAGAAAAAACTTGCAGAAGCAAATTTGCGATTGGTTGTAAGTATTGCTAAAAGATATGTTGGACGTGGAATGCTGTTTTTAGATTTAATCCAAGAAGGAAATTTAGGATTAATAAAAGCGGTTGAAAAATTTGATTATCGAAAAGGATTTAAGTTTTCTACGTATGCAACATGGTGGATTCGTCAAGCAATTACAAGAGCAATTGCAGATCAGGCAAGAACCATTCGTATACCAGTACATATGGTAGAAACAATTAATAAATTAATTCGTGTAAGTAGACAATTACTACAAGAATTAGGGCGAGAACCTACCCCAGAAGAAATTGCTTCAGAAATGGGAATGACGGAAGATCGTGTAAGAGAAATTTTGAAAATTTCGCAGGAACCAGTTTCGTTAGAAACACCAATTGGGGAAGAAGAAGATAGTCATTTGGGTGATTTTATACAAGATGATAATGTTCCTGTTCCTGCAGATGCTGCTGCATTTACCTTATTGAAGGAACAATTGGTAGAAGTTCTAAGTACTTTAACAGAAAGAGAGCAAAAAGTACTTCGATTACGGTTTGGTCTAGATGATGGTCGAGCTCGAACTTTGGAAGAAGTTGGAAAAGAATTTCATGTTACTAGAGAACGAATTCGTCAAATCGAAGCAAAAGCTCTTCGCAAATTGAGACACCCAAGTAGAAGCAGAAAATTAAAAGATTTTCTAGATTAGGATAGGTATGGAATTATCAAATAGATTACAATCACTTATCGATTTGGTGCAAAAGACAGATGTGGTTGCAGATATTGGATGTGATCATGGGTATGCATCCATTGCACTTATTCAATCCGGTCGAGTAAAACATGTGATAGCAATGGATATTAATAAAGGCCCTTTAAAGAGAGCAGAGAGAAATATTGTAAAACATGGACTAGAAGAACATATTGAAACCAGATTATCAAATGGATTGGAACAATTACAAATAGGAGAAGTAAATCTTGCAATTCTTGCAGGGATGGGTGGAAGATTAATCCAATCAATTTTAACTTTGGAACTTGAAAAAACAAAAATGATAGAAACTCTTATTTTACAACCACAATCAGAACTTGCAGAGGTGCGAAAAATTCTTCCACAAATTGGATTTGAATGTGAAGAGGAAAAAGCACTTATAGAAGAGGGCAAATTTTATGTTATGATGCGGTTAAAAAGAAAAGATGAGATGGAACAAACATGGACCGAATTAGAACTGCGTTTTGGGAAATTTCTTTTACAAAAAAAAGATAGATGTTTGTATCAATTTTTAATACAGAAAAAAAAGGAATATCAAAAGATATATGAATCCTTATCATCCCATGTGGTGCTTTCAAAGAATCAAAAAGATAGAATCCATGAAATTGAAAAAGAATTACACTATATAGAGGTTGCATTCGAATACTATGATAGGGAGATGAAAAAAGATGTGTGAGATGGTTAGAGTAATTATAAATGGAGAAGAAAAAGAGTATAACAAAGAAACCACATTTGAAGAACTTGCAAAAGATTATCAGGATAGGTTCCAAGCACCGATTGTACTTGTATATCAAAATGGAAGAATTCGAGAATTGTTTCGAAAAATATCCATTAATTGTAAGGTTGAATTTATTACATTACTTGATGGTATAGGCCATAAAACTTATGAAAGAACAGCAACCATGTTAATGTTTAAAGCATTATATGATTGTGTAGGCAAAGAAAAAGTTAGAAAAGCAAAGATGGAGTTTTCTTTAGGTGCAGGATTGTTTTGTAGATGTGAAGGAGATTTTCAAATTTCAAAAGAGTTTGTAGATACGATACAAAAACGTATGGAAGAATTAAGAGATAAACAAATTCCGATTATAAAAAAGGCAATGCGGATGCCAGATGTTCTTGCTATGTTTTCAAAGCAAGGAATGTATGATAAAGTAGATTTATTCCGATATCGAAATAGTTCGGAAGTTAATGTGTATGCAATGGAAGAGTATAGAGATTATTACTATGGCTATATGCTGCCAAATACATCCTATGTCAAAAGATTTCGTTTAGATGTTTACGAAGGTGGAATTATGCTCACCCTTCCAAAGATGCAGGAGTATGCGGTTGTTCCTGAATCCGATAATCGAAACAAACTATTCCAAATGCTAGAAAAAGCTTCGAAGTGGAATGAAACAATGGGAATTGATACCGTTGGAGATTTGAATAAACAAATATGTGCAGGAAAATTCAGTCAGCTTGTGTTAGTTCAAGAAGCTTTAATGGAAACGAGAGTTGGAGAAATTGCAAAAGAAATTTCAAAAAAACCAGGAATAAAGTTTATTATGATTGCAGGACCTTCTTCATCTGGAAAAACGACATTTGCAAATCGCCTTTCTATTGAATTGATTGCTCATGGATTATCACCACATCCCATTGGGGTCGATAATTATTTCGTAAACCGAGAGGAAACTCCTAAAGATAGTTTTGGAAATTATAATTTTGAGTGCTTAGAGGCCATTGATATCAAACAGTTTAATGATGATATGCTTGCTTTATTGCAAGGGGAAAAAGTCGATCTTCCAATTTTTAATTTTGTTTCTGGGAAAAGGGAATATCACGAGGAATTTCTTCAACTAGGAAAAGAAGATGTCCTTGTTATAGAGGGAATTCATGCATTGAACGATAAAATGTCTTATGAATTACCAGCAGAAAGTAAATTTAAGATATACATAAGTGCGTTAACGACGTTAAATATTGATGAACATAATCGAATTCCAACGACGGATGCAAGATTAATTCGACGAATCGTAAGGGATGCTAGAACAAGAGGGGCAAGTGCTAAAAAAACAATTCAAATGTGGCCCTCCGTGAGAGATGGGGAAGAAAACAATATATTTCCTTATCAGGAAAGTTCGGATATTATGTTTAATTCGACGTTGATTTATGAACTCGCTGTTTTGAAACAATATGTGGAGCCTTTGTTATTTAATATCAAAGAAGAAGAACCAGAATATTATGAAGCAAAACGTTTATTGAAATTTCTTGATTATTTTTTAGGAGTAAGCTCTGAAGATATTCCCAATAATTCTATTATTCGTGAATTTGTTGGGGGAAGTTGTTTTAAAGTTTAAAATTTAATATAAGTAAGTCAGATGATCGCGGCTACCAAATGGTAGGTGAGGAAAGTCCGGGCTTCGCAGGGCAGAATGCCGGATAACGTCCGGTGGAGGCGACTCCAAGGCTAGTGCAACAGAAAAATACCGCTTTCCTAGGAAAGTAAGGGTGGAATGGTAGCGTAAGAGACTACCGCCTTGCTGGTAACAGCAGGGGCAGATGTAAACCCCATTCGAAGCAAGACCAAATTAAAAACAATCCAACTGCCCGTTGGGTTTTTAGGTAGGTCGCTTGAAATTATTGGTAACAATAATTCTAGATAGATGATCATTCAACGACATAACCCGGCTTAACGATTTGCTTATTAAATTTATAAGAGCTAGGCATTGCTTAGCTCTTGTTTATATGAATTACAAAACAAGAGGTTTCCGATGCAAAATAAAAAAAAAGTAAAGATTTTGATTGGTATCATGTTAGGTATCGTTTGCATAGCGGTATTTACAATGATAAGAATTGATAGCAAAAAAGAAAAAACAATCCATGTAATTGAAGAAATGAATATTGCGGAATTAAGTACAGAGGAAGAATCCGATGAAGATGAAAATAAAGTATTGGAGGAAGATATACTTGCTTCGAGCGTTTATATTATAGGGGATAATATGTATGGGAGTGGCTCTATATATAAAATGGATGAAGAATCGATTTATATTGTAAGCAGTGCACATCTAACTATTTATGTTTTAAATCCAATGGTTCATTTTTTTGATGGAACCACGGCAAAAGGTACAAGCATAAAGAATGCGGAACAATTGGATATGGGAATTGTGGAAGTTAAGAAAGAAGATATTTCTGCAGAAACATTTGCTACATTGAAAGAAATAACAATTTCCAAAAATGAAAAAATCAAGGATGCAGGAATGCTTGTTTATACTGCAGAAGGAATGGAAGCAGAAGTTGTAAATGGTTTCGAATATCATCCGGAATTTCATTCTCATATGGTTCGATGTACCGGTGTGGTCGAACCTGGAAGCTCTGGTATGGGTGTTTTTGATTCTGAACAAAATTACCTTGGTATGATATCTGGTGCAAAAGAAGAGGAATTCGTTTTTTTACCAGTGGAACTCATGATGGAAGAAGAATGTTTTGGAGGTGATTTATATGACGAAAATTGATATTGTTGCAGGCTTTTATGGTGCAGGAAAAACACGATTTCTTCAAAAAATACTGAAGGATGGAATCGATAAAAAAACAGTTGCATATATGAAGTGTTCTAATGCAAAAGGAGAATTTGATGCATATTCCATGAAAAAATTTGGAATCAATGGGTTTGAAATATCGATAAATACGGATACCAAGTTTTATGTTGAAACATTAACAGCCGCAATCCAAAATACGATAGATTTATATGATCCCAGTCGAGTGGTTATTGAATTGGCGGGTAATATGAGTGTTTCTAAAATAAAAGAAGCCGTAAAGCAAGTAGCAATTTCCAGAGAGGTCGTATTAAATATAGTTGTAACAATTGTAAATGTATTTCAGGGAATGGAGAATATAGAAAAATATCCACATATATTTCAAGAACAGATAGAACATGCGCAAAGTATTGTATTATCCGGAACGGAAGAAATTTCGAAAGAAGAATTATATGCACAGGAAGTTGCACTTCGAAAATTTAATTCACATGCAACCGTTTTTGTTACTCCATGGAATGAAATGGAGAGTATTAATCTGAAAAATGCGATGGAAGTTACAAATCAACTTGAATCCATTGTTAGAAATATTACCGCAAAAGAAAAAATGCCTAATGTTTATGATCGAAAAAAAAGTGAAGAAATAAAGGTGATGGAGGAACAAAAAAAGTTCCGAGGGCTTCTTCTTCATACGGATAAACAATTTCAAGAAACAAGAATTCATCAAATTATTGATTTGATGACAGAGGTGTATCCAGATATTATTCGTATCAAAGGTTCTTTTTCACAAGAAGAGATCGGGGCGATTCATGTTGATTATTTACAAGGGAAATTAGTAATTTTAAAAGATAAGAACCGAGCAACCGGTAATATTGAAGTTATTGGAGAAGAAATTGAAAAAAATAAAATTGAAGATTTATTGATATAGGAGGATAGATATGTTTGCATATTCTTTGTTGCAAATCTTAGCTTTTTTTTATTTGTATTGTTTATTTGGATGGTGTTTTGAAACAACGTATGTTTCTATTAACAGTAAAAAATTTGTCAATCGAGGATTTATGAGGGGACCGTGGATTCCAATTTATGGATTTGGAGCATTTGTTATGCTAATTATAACGAAACCTGTTGAGAATTCTTATATTCTTGTGTTTTTGTTTGGAATGTTAGGTGCTACCGTATTAGAACTTGTAACTGGTATATTAATGGAATCTATTTTTAAAGTTCGATACTGGGATTATTCAGATGAAAAATTTAATTATAAAGGACATATTTCTTTGTTTACTTCGATTGCTTGGGGTGCATTATCTGTTTTTTTGATTTCATTTTTTCAAAAGATTGCAGAACGGTTAGTTTTATCGTTATCAGAAAATACTTTGAAAACGGTGATATATTGCATTTCAATCCTCTTTATTGTCGATGTGACTTTATCCATTAAAGCTGCTCTAGATATAGCTGATTTGTTACGTGTTATGGTGCAAAGTAAGGAAGATGCCAAAAACGAACTTGCAAGAATGCACAAAAGAATGGACGTGTATGTGGCAGTTGCTGGAGATGTCAAAGAAGGAATCATGGAAGAGTTTGAGCGTAGGATACGAATGCGAGGAGAACAAATTCGAATTCATAAATATGGAATACAAGATTTTTATAAACGTTCGATGATTAAGGGGAATCCGAAAATGAGGTCAAGAAAATTCTCTGGTACAATTGAGGAAATTCGTGGATATTTAAGTAATCATAGAAAAAAAGATGCAGAGCAGGAAACAATGGAAAATGAAATGGATCAGAAATAAAGGAAGGGATGGATATGGAGGCTTATGAAAAAAGAGGATATTTGACAGAAGATTTCAAAGCGTTCTATCTTTCAGATACAACTTGCAAAGAAATTATATATCATTATCATGATTTTGATAAAATTATTTATTTTATAGCAGGAGATGTTGAATATACGATAGAAGGGAAAACATATATATGCAAAGAACAAGATTTTATATTTGTTCCACATGGTACCCTTCATAAATTAAAAGTAATGTCTAGTATACCTTATGAAAGAATTGTTTTATATTTAAAACCAGAATTTCTGAGAGAATCCAATGCTTCCGTAAATTTGGGGTCTTGTTTTGATGAAGTGAAAAAAAAAGAGTGTAATGTATTGCATTTTTCCACAATGAAAACGGAAGAGCTATATAAAAAACTTTATAATTATAAAGAAGAAATTGCACAAAAAAAATTCGGACAAGAATTGCTTGTCCGAACAATTATTTATGCATTCTTAATTCAAATAAATAGAGCAGTATTGCAAGAAGATGCAATCTATCTTCCAAATCATTATGAAAATAGTAAGATAAGTGCAATTTGCAAATATGTAAATCAAAATCTACAAGGTGATTTATCCATTGATGAAATTTCAAATGCTTTATTTTTAAGTCGATATTACCTTATGCATTTATTTAAAGAAGAAACAGGAGAAACCTTAGCATCTTATATTACGTCAAAGCGACTCTCTTATGGTCGTGAATTAATAAATCGTGGAGTGCCAATAACGGAAGCTTGCTATGCCTGCGGGTATAAGGAATACTCTACATTTCTCCGAGCTTATCGTAAAAAATATGGAGAGACACCAAAAGACTTCAAAAAACATCATAGTGATTAATCAATCGGAATATATTTTTCTTCACAATATTTACAACGATAGATTTCCTTTGCTTGATCCGTTAGTATAAAAACATGTGGCAGTTCTTGCTCAATAGAAGTAATACATCTAGGATTCTTGCATTTTATAATATTGGTAATTTCTTTTGGTAATTCTAGATCTAACTTTTCGGAAATTTTTCCTTTTCGAATTACATTTACAGTAATGGTGTGGTCAATAAAACCAATGACATCCATGTTTAAAAGCGAAGGATTACATTCGATTTTTAAAATATCTTTCTTTCCCATTTTTGTGCTTTTTGCATTTTTAATAATTGCAGTTGCACATTCTAGTTTATCTAATTGAAGGTAATGATACAAAGAGAGGCTTTTGCCTGCTTGGATATGATCTAATACAATACCTTCTTCAATTTGTCCTACATTTAACATATTTTCCTCCTTATGCCAACTCTAATAGTCTAATGATTAATGCCATTCGAACATATACTCCATATTGTACTTGTTTAAAATAAACGGCTCTGGGATCTTCATCTACTTCCACAGCAATTTCATTTACTCTAGGAAGCGGATGTAAGACAAGCATCGTAGATTTTGCAAGATTCATTTTTTCTTTATCTAGAATATAGTAGTCTTTTAATCGAATGTATTCTTCTTCATTAAAAAACCGTTCTTTTTGTACTCGAGTCATATAAAGCAAGTCTAGATTTCCAATACTATCATCAAGTTTGCTTACTTCCGTATATGAAATATTGTTCTTATTTAACACATCTTCTCGTATATAATCTGGAATTCGCAGTTCTTCTGGAGATATAAAAACAAAAGTTACATTTGGATAACGAATTAACGCATGAATAAGTGAATGAACGGTACGTCCAAATTTTAAATCACCACATAATCCAATGGTACAATTACCTAAACTTCCTTTTAAAGAACGAATGGTTAATAAATCTGTTAAGGTTTGTGTTGGATGCTGATGTCCACCGTCTCCTGCATTAATTACAGGGATACCACTTTTACTTGCGGCGACAAGAGGAGCTCCTTCTTTCGGATGTCTTATTGCACAAATATCGGAATAGCATGAAAGGATACGTATGGTATCGGACACACTTTCACCTTTTGAGGCTGATGAAGATGTAGAATCTGAAAATCCAAGAACACTTCCACCTAAACCTAACATTGCGGATTCAAAGCTTAATCGTGTTCTAGTACTTGGCTCATAGAAAAGAGTTGCAAGTTTTTTCCCATCACAAATATGTGCGTATTTTTTTGGATTTTCTTCGATATCATTTGCGATATCAAAGATTTGATTTAATTCTTCGGTAGAAAAATCAAGTGGGCTCATTAAATGTTTCATAGAATCTCCTTTTGCTTATTTTATTTTTTCCCAAAAAAAAGGAAGAGGATAACCTCTTCAAAAAATAGGAATAGCTATATTATAATTTGTAAAAAATGGAAATAAAGAAGCCAATATATTTGCTTCATAGGGTTTTTTGACGTTTCGATACATTGTGATACATTTACATAGAAACATTTCCATTTCCTCCTAAATTCCTTTACTTTATAATATGTTATCACAAAGAAATAGTTTTATCAAGAATGATTTTTCGTTTTTTTGTATGCTATACTAATGGATAGAAGAAATGAATTGGTGGTGAATTGATGAATTATAAAGAGGCTATGGAATATATCGAGAAAAATAAGATATATGGATCTGTTTTAGGATTAAAATCTATGACAGAAATGATGCGACGATTGGGAAATCCGGAAAGCGAGATGAAAGTAATTCATATTGCTGGAACAAATGGAAAAGGTTCCACATTAGCATTTCTAGCAAATGTATTAATGGAAGTGGGTGTGAAAGTAGGACAATATACATCACCATCCGTTTATCAATATCTAGAAAAAATTAGAATTAATCATACCATGATTTCAAAGCGGATGTTTGCAAAATATGTAACACAGATAAAAAAAATATCAGAGGAAATGGTAACGGATGGATTTTCTCATCCGACGACGTTTGAAATAGAAACAGCAATTGCTTATAGTTATTTTTATGCACAAAAATGCGGCATAATACTAGTAGAAACAGGATTGGGTGGAGCAAAAGATGCTACAAATATTATGACACAAGAAAAAATTTGTGTATTTACTTCAATTAGCATGGATCATATGGATTTTTTGGGAAATGCAATTGAAGAAATAGGAAAAGAAAAAGCTGGTATAATTACAGAAAACAGTATTGTAGTTGTTGGAGAAAATACAACGGTAGTAAAAGAGATTATCAGAAAAGAGACAATACACAAAAATGGAACGTTTTTATCGGTTTCAAAAGATGATATTCTTGTGACAGAGCAATCTTTGGACAAACAAGTGTTTTCTTATAAAACGGAAAAGAAGATAATCCTTCAATCAGGTGCGGATTATCAGATTGAAAATGCAGCACTAGCAATGGAAGTTTTATTTGTTTTACGGGAAAAGAAACAATGGTTAAAACAGGATATTTCACATACACAATTGATAAATGGAATAAAAAAAACAATATGGGAAGGAAGGTTCACAATAATATCAAAGAATCCTACCTTTATAGTGGATGGTGCACACAACGAAGATGCTGCAAAAAAACTGAGAAAAACAATGGATAGGTATTTTACAAATCATAAAATAATCTATATAATGGGAATATTAAAAGATAAAGAATGTAAGAAAATAATTGCCAATATGGTTCCAATTGCATATCATGTGATTGCTGTATCGACACCCCAAAATAATAGAGCGTTACCGGCCTATGATTTGGCGCAAGAGATTCAGAAAATCAATCCGGTGGTAACGGTGGCAGACAGTATAGAAGAAGCAGTTGAAATGGCCTATTTACTTGCTGATACACAAACTGTTATTGTGGCATTTGGCTCTTTATCCTATTTAGGAAACCTTACTGAAATTGTGAAACATAAAGATAAAATTAGAAAAGATTTTCATGGAAGATTATTCTTCAATGATTGAGACTTGAAGAAAAGCTTGATCGAAGGTTTCGATATTAATTGGCCCATAAGTTGAAGTTTTATATACAGGAACTGGAACATCAAAAGCATTATAGTAAACATATCTTGAAGTGATATTTAGATTTTGAAAATTACCTTCATCAACGATTTCCAGATTAGAGCCATCCACATTCATTCGTTTTAAAGCAGGTTCTGTGCTACTACTTTTTTGGTAATAGATGATATCCCCGTATATGTTAAAATAATCCAAACGGTCTGTAGTGAGAGTTGTCGTAATTTTATTTTGTAAGGAATATCGACATAGTTTATAATTGTCTGAAATATCCATATAATAAATATAACCATCATGATAGGTGGGATTCCATACATCACCGTCCCAAATAGAGGTGATGAGATTAGAATTCACATTTAGTTGGTAAAGATGATGGTCATTTTCAATACCGTTAAAAAAAATATATCCAATACCATAAGAGGCAGGATTGATAATATAGTCAGCAATTTCTACCTCGTCTTTTTTATCTGTGGATATTTTATGAAGTGTCATTCCCGTTTGTTGATCATAATGTTGGTAAAAAATGTGATTTCCAATAAGCGAAACGATACCAGAAGGATTTTTGTTTAAACAAAAGGCCTCAGTACCATCAGTTTTTGAACGATATACACCATAAATTCTTTGTACAAATCCCAAATCTTTTACACTGGAGGAATCTTCTTGGTAGTAATATAAGTAATCCCCGGCTGCATTTATGTATTTGATTTTTGCATTGGAGAGTTTTGTGATATTTGTTTCGTCAACATTCATGGAATATAAGCAATTATTGTCATAGGCATTTGCAAAGTAAACGATATCCCCATTTTGACAGAAATATCCACCATTATTTAAATTTCCGGCAGTATTGCCAACAATATCGTCGGGATTTTGAGAAATTTCTTCCGTTTGTGTAAGAAGAAAAAAGAGGCCAATTAGTGTGATTAACACAATAAAAATGATAAGGATTTGTTTTTTTTGTTTATTCATGATACCTCCATTAGAGAATGTTCTCTATATAATTCTATATAGATTATAATATGTTTTAGAATATGCTTCAAGTAAATTAAATAGAAAGGATGATGCAATGAAAGATTTAACAACAATTCGTGAAAAAATAGATCAAGTAGATAAAAAAATCGTAGAATTATTTGAAGAACGAATGGAATTAACAAACGAGGTTGCAGAATATAAAAAGAAAAATAACAGACAAATTTTTGATGGAAAACGAGAAGAAGAAAAAATTGCAAAAATTAAATCCTATACAAAATCCTCATTTAATGAGAAAGCAGCAGAGGAACTTTTTTCCCAAATTATGGCAATTAGTCGGAAGTTTCAATATCAAAAATTAGCAGAAACCCAGGTGTTTATCAACTCGTTTAAAAAAATTAAGGAGATTCCAAAAGAAAATATAACGGTTATTTACCAAGGTATGCCAGGATCTTATTCAGAAGAAGCGACAAAAATATATTTTGGGAGAGATGTAGAGTGTCATTTTGAAAATTCATTTCAGGATATTTACAAAGCAATTACATCAGGGAAAGCAAATTATGGAGTACTACCAATTGAAAATTCTACAGCGGGTATTGTGCACGAAATATTTGACCTTTTAGTTATATATGATGCCTTTATTTTGGCGGAACAAGTCATTCCAATTAATCATTGTTTGCTTGGAAAGAAACATGCGAAAATAGAAGATATTAAACGTGTATATTCTCATCCGCAATCCTTACTTCAAAGTACTGGTTTTTTAAATGAGCATCCGCAAATGGAAGCCATAAGAATGGAAAACAATGCATTTGCTGCAAAAAAAATATCTTCCGAACAAACAAAGGATCAAGCGGCAATCGCTAGCGAAAATGCAGCGAAAATATACGATCTTGCAATATTACAACGACAAGTTAATGATGAAAAAAATAATTCGACCAGATTTATCATTATATCGAAAGAAAAAGTGTTTTTAGAAAAAGCTAATAAAATCAGTATTTCTTTTGAAGTATCAAATGAAACGGCATCTTTATATCGAGCATTATCACATATTATTTTCAATGATTTAAACATGACAAAAATCGAAAGCAGACCAATAGCAAACAAAAGTTGGGAATATCGTTTTTTTGTTGATTTTGAAGGGAATTTAAAAGATGCTTCCGTTCAAAATGCCTTGTCTGGATTACAAGAAGAAACCCTACATTTGAAAATTTTAGGAAATTATATATAGAAAAATCGAGGATAATATGAAAACGAATTTTAGTTTATTATATCAGTTAGAAAAAAATCAAATAATAAAAGAAATGATTTATTGTATGGAACATGTAAAATCCACGGAAAAAGAAGTGGAGGAACGTTTTCAAAAAGTGATAGCGAATTTAATTTATCATGGCTGCCAAATGGGATATCATGGTAATTTATGGCATTGTTATCTCGCAGAACAAATCGTTATGGATGAGAATCCATATGCACTTGCTTGTGAAAAAAAGGGAGTAGTAAATGGAACCATTAATATAGCCGCGTTAGCGGATATAAAAATGATTTTTGCGTATTTTACATTTGATGTAAAAAGATTTCTTCATTTATGTGCAGAGGATACCCTAGAAATACTATGTAATTTTGATAAGCAAGACCAGGAAACAAGAATTCAAAATGGTAGCTTTCTTCAGGCAATTGAAGAATTGGCACATTTGATGCAAAAAACTTCTTCTGCAGAAGAAATGAAAGTTGTGGTTACGAAATTTTATAAAGAAATCGGAGTTGGGAATTTTGGGTTATATAAAGCATTTCGAATGAATGATTATGAAAACTCAAACATCAGTTTGATTCCAATCCAGGATATAGAAGCGGTACATTTAGATGATTTGGTGGGGTATGAAACAGCAAAAAATAAGCTAATTGCGAATACGGAAGCATTTATTCATGGGAGACCTGCCAATAACTGCTTACTATTTGGAGATGCAGGGACGGGAAAGTCTTCGAGTATTAAGGGGATTTTAAATACATATTATCAAGATGGTTTGCGAATCGTAGAAGTATATAAACATCAATTTAAGTATTTAAACGATTTGATGGAATTATTGAAGACTCGAAATTATAAATTTATTATTTATATGGATGATTTAAGCTTTGAAGATTTTGAAATTGAATATAAGTATTTAAAAGGAGTTATTGAAGGTGGATTGGGAAGCAAGGCGGAGAATATTCTTATTTATGCAACTTCGAATCGACGTCATTTAATCCGAGAAAACTATGCAGATAAAGAAGAAATCCGAGAAGATATGCATACGTCTGATACGGTGCAGGAAAAACTTTCTTTGGTTGCACGGTTTGGAGTTTCCATATTCTTTTGTAGACCTAATCGAAAAGAGTTTGCCAAAATTGTTACAACGCTTGCCAATAGGTATCATATTGCAATGCAAGAAGAGGAATTACTCTATTTAGCAAATCAATGGGAGCTGTCCCATGGTGGTTTATCAGGACGAACGGCAAAGCAATTTATTGATTATATCAGAGGAGAAAATAAATGAGAGAAAAACGCTTTATTTTAGGTTCGGCATCTCCAAGAAGAAGTGATATTTTAAAACAGGTAGGAATATCTTTTGAAGTACTTCCTAGTTTAACAGACGAAATAATTATGGGAACGAAACCAAAAGAAATTGTTCGAGAATTATCGTTACAAAAAGCGAGGGATGTAAAAGAACAAGTGCTGCAATTAAAATCTGATGCAGATGTTTGTATTCTTTGCGCAGACACTTTGGTTGTAAAGAAAAAAGAAATTTTGGGAAAACCAAAAGACAAAGAAGATGTAAAGCGAATGCTTCATCTTTTGCAAGGGAAAAAACATGAAGTATATACAGGAGTAACATTGATTTTTTTGGAAAGTGGAGAGGAAAAAACATATACATTTTATGAACGAACAAAAGTATATATGGAGAAAATGAAGGAAGAGGAAATGGATACCTATATTAAAACAGGGGAATGTTTTGATAAGGCAGGAGCCTATGCAATTCAAGGATATGGAGCAAAATATATTCGAAAGATTTCAGGGGACTTTTATAATGTATATGGATTACCAATTGCGAGAATCTATAATTCGTTTCAAAAGGAATTAAAAGAATATATAAAATAATATTTAAAATATTCTTGACAAGAGTGTAGATAGATATTATAAAGAATTATATACTATTTGTTTAAACAGAAAGGGGACTAAAATGGAAGAATATGATGAAGCAGTGCTTCAATGTTTTTTAGACAATCAATTACAGCTTTTCCCTGAAAAAGTAGCAATGAATTTAGAAGCCGCAGAGCATTTTTTAGAAGACAGTATGGCAATTGTTGTGAATTCAGTTAGTGAAGTATGGGAATTTTTTGATGAAGAAGGAATTGATATGGAAGGTGCTGATGAAGAGGAAATTTTGGAAGCGGATGAAGTGTTTGCAATTAATGATGGAAGATTTTTAATTGTACAAGGTTAATTGCAATATTGTTTTAAAATTTCAAATAAACCATCATGATTATTATCATTTTTTGTAATGTAGTCTGCATGTTTTTTTGTTGCTGAATCTGCATTTTGCATAGCAACACCAAAATGTGCAGCTTGTATCATAGAAATATCATTTGCGGCATCTCCAACTGCAATTGTGTCTTCAAACGAGGCAGATAGATAAGTCGTTAATTTGCGAATGGAAGACCCTTTTCCAGCAGAACTTGCAAAGATTTCTAAATAGTTTGGATTGGATAAAAGAGAAGTTAAAGAACCATTACTAAGATTAGTAATGGTTTTTTGAAAACTTGGAAATTGTGAGGGTGTATCCAATGAAACTGATAACATTTTCAAAGGTTCTTTTTTTAAATGAGAGGCAATATCAGGAAGAATTTGTGTAGGCATATTAATATGTGAGGTATAGTAATCTAATTCTTTCGTTTGATATTCACTAAGAATAGAATCTTCATCATAGGTATGACAGTGTAACGAAAAAGAATATGCAGCATCTAAGACCTCTCGAACAAGTGGGAGAGGGATTCCTGTTTCAGATAAGACTTGTTCGTTTTCACAATCGAATAATCTGGCACCATTACAAGAAGAAAGGTAAATGTTTTGGTTAGGAAGGCATAAAGCAGATTTCACTTGCATTATGCTTTTTTCAGGTCTACCAGAACATAAAACAAATTTATTTCCAGCAGCTATAAAAGATAAAATACCAGCTCTTAATTTACTGGATATGGTTTTGTCTGTATTTAGTAAAGTTCCATCGATATCAGTAAATAATAATTTCATATACATTCTCCCATTACTGTTTTCTGAGTTGTTTTTCTAAAGCATCTAAAAGGGTAGAAGGAATAAACAGTTTACCCCGTCCAGTTCCCAATTGTATGGTTGGCTTTAAAGAACCATGGAAATCTGAACCACCACTTTCAAGTAAACCGTATTTTTTCGCAAGTTTTTTCATTTGCGTTGTATCCCCAGTGCTATAGGTAGAATAAATAGTTTCGATGCCAACGAGTCCATAGCGAACGAATTCAGAAACTAACGTGTCCAAACGCATAGAAGAAAGTGCATATAAAACTGGGTGCGCAAGAATCGGTAAACCACCTGCTTCTAAAATGATTTGAATACCTAATTCGGGCGAAATATGATCTCTTGGGACAAAACAAGGACTGTGATTTCCAATATATCGTTCAAATGCTTCTTTGATGGATTTGATATATCCATGCTCATATAAATATTTTGCAAAATGCGCACGAGTGATAACGGCATTTGGATTATCTTGTTGTAAAGCATCTAAGGTTATCGGCATACCTTTTTCGCTAAGACAAGTACACATTTTCGTGTTTCGTTCATTTCTTGCTTCAATAATACTATTTAGATGTTTTTGTAATATGGGTGAGGTGTGGTCAATAAATAGTCCTAAGATATGAATATCCGTGGGACCATAAGAAGTAGAAAGTTCAATTCCGGGAATAACTTGAAGAGGTTTATTCTTTGCATAAGCAATGGCTTCCTCAATACCGGAAGTTGTGTCATGGTCGGTTAGAGCAATGGCAGAAATGTTCTCCTTGATTGCAGCATCCACAAGTTCAGATGGCGAAAGAGAACCATCTGATTTGTTAGAATGGGTATGTAAATCGATTTTACGAATTGTGTTTGTCATTTAATTTGTATCCTCATCGTTTTCATCGGTATATACAAAACGTTTACGGGCATCTTCATTACTTTCTAAATATTCATCATAGGTTGTTAATTTATCAATGATGGTACCGTTTGGAAGAATTTCAATGATGCGATTAGCAGTTGTTTGTACAATTTGATGATCTTGTGATGAGAATAGAATAACACCGGGGAATTTTATCATGCCATCATTTAAAGCGGTAATGGATTCCATATCTAAATGGTTCGTTGGTTCATCAAGGATGAGACAGTTAGATCCGGATATCATCATTTTTGATAAAAGACAACGTACTTTTTCTCCACCAGAAAGAATTTTTACTTTTTTTATGCCATCTTCTCCAGGGAAAAGCATTCTTCCTAAAAATCCACGAACATAGGTAATATCTTTAACTGGTGAATAGCTCATTAGCCAATCACTAATGGTATAGTCATTCGAGAATTCCGCAGTATTATCTTTTGGAAAATAAGATTGGGAAGTAGTAATTCCCCATTTGAAGCTTCCTTCATCGGGCTCGAGTTCACCTGTGATAATACGAAAAAGCGTTGTTTTTGCTAATTCGTTGCCTCCAATAAAAGCCGCTTTATCTTTTTGGTTGATGATAAAGGAAACATGGTCTAAAATTAATTCGCCATTAATTGTTTTGGTTAAATTCTCAACAGATAAAACTTCATTTCCGATTTCACGATCTGGTCTAAAATCAATATAAGGATATTTTCTACTAGAAGGTTTAATGGTATCTAATTCGATTTTTTCTAAAGCTTTTTTTCTAGAAGTAGCTTGCTTTGATTTGGAAGCATTTGCAGAAAACCGAGTAATAAATTCTTGCAATTCTTTTATTTTATCCTCTTTTTTCTTATTTGCATCACGCATTTGCTTTACAATCAATTGACTAGATTCATACCAGAAGTCATAATTTCCAGAATATAGTTGTATTTTTCCATAATCAATATCTGCAATATGAGTACATACTTTATTTAAAAAGTAACGATCATGAGAAACGACAATAATAATATTTTCAAAGTTAATTAAGAATTCTTCAAGCCATTCAATAGCATCCATATCTAAATGGTTTGTAGGTTCATCAAGAAGTAAAATATCCGGATTACCAAATAAAGCTTTGGCTAATAATACTTTTACTTTTTGACTACCTGTTAATTCTTGCATTTTTAATTCATGAAGAGTAGTTTCAATGCCAAGTCCATTTAGTAGAGTAGCAGCACTTGATTCCGCTTCCCAACCATCCATTTCCGCAAATTCTGCTTCTAATTCACTTGCTTTCATTCCGTCAGCATCGGAAAAATCTTCTTTTGCGTAGATCGCATCCTTTTCAATCATGATGTCATAAAGACGTGCATTTCCCATAATAACCGTATTTAATACAGTATAATCATCATATTTAAAATGATCTTGTTCTAGAAAGGAAAGACGTTGGCCTGGGGTAATTGCAATATCACCTTTTGTGGTATCCAATTGCGAGGAAAGTATTTTAAGAAAGGTTGATTTTCCAGATCCATTGGCACCAATTAATCCGTAACAATTCCCTTCTGTAAATTTAATATTTACGTCTTCAAACAAGGCTTTTTTCCCGATTCGAAGCGTGACGTTATTTGCACTAATCATAGTTAACTCCTTTTATTTTGCTTATTTACTTATTTTTTATCATACGTATTACATTTTACTGGTTATTGGGAATTTTGCAAGGGATAAATCAGGAATTTTTGATTTTAAAGAGAAATTTAATAAGAATATAGAAGATAAGCGAAAAAATCAGCAAATAACACAGTTTTTCCCGGTACGTTTTCCAATATATAGATTTGAATCTGCTTTTTCAATAAGCTTGCTACAAGTTAAATCTTTTGAATATTCGGCAATACCTATCGTGATGGTATAGTGGACCTCATCATTTTCAATAGAAATACTAGAAGCTGCAACGGCTTTATTAATTCGATCTGCAATTAAACTAGCAATAGGAATGCCACCTTTGATTAGGATAATAAATTCTTCACCACCCCAACGTGCAGCACAGTCAAAATCTCGAATATTTGTTTGAATAATTTGAGAAACATTTTTTAGTACTTGATCTCCAATGATATGTCCATAGGTATCATTGATTTTTTTGAAATCATCTAAGTCACACATAAGCATGGAAAATTGATAGGATTCGCTGTTTGCTTTTTCTACGGAAGTTTTTAACTTTGATTCAAAATATCTACGATTTTGAAGATTGGTAAGAGGGTCTTGATTTGCATAGTAATCAAGTTGTGTATTTTCAATTTCCAAAATTGCTTGTCTGTTTTTAGATACCTTAGAGAAAACTTTGCAGACTTGAATAATGATTATCATAGGGATAACCGAATTGAAGCAATATAGAACTACTGTAAGAACAGGAGCATTTACGAAATAACCAACAGGAGAAAGGAATTGAAATGCTTTACATGAAATATAAAAAAGACAGGAGAGAACGGTTAATGGAATCGGATTTAACACTTCTTTTTCGCTTTTCTTTAAAGAAGAAGAAACAAAATATATCATGGGAATCATAGAAATAGAATATAAACTAAATCCGTAGTCTTGTTTTAAATAAAATGTGCACAGAAAAGAATAGGATAATAATTCTAAGTGTGTTAAAATAAAACACAGTACGGCCCGATTCGTATTGAACAGTTCGATATTTATATATGTTAATATTAAGAAAATAAAAGCAAATACGGAAAGTGGAAATGGACCAGAAATAGAAAATAGTACGCCATAAATGAAATATAATAAAAGAATTAGGCGTAAAAGCAAAATGTAAGAGGACTGCATAATTATTGTATGTTCGCCTTGCAATAAACTTCTTATGTAGTTGCGCAATTTCATAAGATTCATCTCCTTTTCTAAAAATACATTTGTATTCTATCAAATTTATGAAAAAAAAACTATAAAATATAAAAAAAATATTAAATTATTATTTTTTTGCCTTATGATAAAAATGGAAGAAAAAGAATGAAATTGAGAGAAATAAAAAGAAAAAGCGAGTAAATAAGATGCAAAGGAAGTTGCATAATGTGAAACTATTTGTATTATTAAGAACATAGGTTAGCACTCAAAAGATGCGAGTGCTAATAATAACGATTTAAGGAGGAATAAGATGAAATTAATACCATTAGGAGACAGAGTGATTTTAGAGCAATTAGTTGCAGAAGAAACAACAAAATCTGGGATTGTGTTACCAGGTCAAAACAAAGAAAAACCACAACAGGCAAGAGTAGTTGCTGTGGGACCAGGAGGCATTGTAGATGAAAAAGAAATTAAAATGGAAGTAAAAGAAAATCAACAAGTTATTTATTCAAAATATGCTGGAACAGAAGTAACAGTAGATGACAAAGAATATATTATCGTAAAACAAAGTGATATTTTAGCGATATTACAATAAAAAGATAAATCAGGAGGTTTGAAAATGGCAAAAGAAATAAAATTTGGAGCAGAAGCACGTGCTTCTTTAGAATCAGGAGTAAATCAATTAGCAAATACGGTACGTGTTACATTGGGACCGAAAGGAAGAAATGTAGTTTTGGATAAATCTTATGGAGCTCCTCTTATTACAAACGATGGAGTCACCATTGCAAAAGAAATTGAGTTAGAAGATGCTTTTGAAAATATGGGAGCACAACTTGTAAAAGAAGTGGCTACAAAGACAAATGATGTTGCAGGTGATGGAACAACAACAGCTACAGTGTTAGCACAAGCAATGATTCAAGAAGGAATAAAAAATCTTGCAGCTGGTGCAAACCCAATCATTTTAAGAAAAGGTATGAAAAAGGCAACGAATATTGCTGTAGAAACCATTGCAAAAATGAGTTCTCCAATCAAAGGTAAAGAACAAATTGCGAGAGTTGCTGCTATCTCAGCAGGAGATGATGAAGTTGGAAATATGGTTGCAGATGCTATGGAAAAAGTATCGAATGATGGAGTCATTACAATTGAGGAATCAAAAACCATGATGACGGAATTAGATTTGGTAGAAGGTATGCAATTTGATAGAGGATATATTTCTGCTTATATGGCTACGGATATGGATAAGATGGAAACGGTATTGGATGATCCTTATATTTTAATTACCGACAAAAAAATTGCAAACATTCAAGAAATTCTTCCAATTTTGGAGCAAATTGTGCAAGCAGGAGCAAAATTATTGATTATTGCAGAAGATATTGAAGGAGAAGCGCTAACAACGTTGATTGTAAATAAATTACGCGGAACCTTTAATGTCGTAGCAGTGAAAGCACCTGGATATGGTGATAGAAGAAAAGAAATGTTAGAAGATATTGCAATCCTTACCGGTGGAAAAGTGATTTCAGATGAAATTGGATTAGATATTAAAGAAGTAACCATGGAACAATTAGGAAGAGCAAAATCAATTAAGATTCAAAAAGAAAATACCACAATTGTTGAAGGCAGTGGTGAAAGCAGTGCTATTAAAGCAAGAATTGCACAATTAAAAAATCAAATTGAAGAAACTACATCCGACTTTGATCGTGAAAAATATCAAGAAAGACTTGCAAAACTTGCAGGTGGGGTTGCCGTTATTCGTGTTGGTGCTGCAACAGAAACAGAAATGAAAGAAGCAAAACTTAGAATGGAAGATGCTCTTGCTGCAACAAAAGCTGCTGTTGAAGAAGGAATTATTTTTGGTGGTGGTTCTGCTTATATTCATGCGGAAAAAGAAATCAATGATTTGATTGCTACATTAGAAGGTGATGAAAAAACTGGTGCGAAAATAATATTAACAGCATTAGATGCTCCATTATATCATATTGCAATGAATGCTGGAGTAAATGGGTCTGTAATCGTAAATAAAGTAAAAGAATCCCCAGTTGGAGTTGGCTATGATGCATTAAAGAATGAATATGTGGATATGGTAAAATCTGGAATTCTTGACCCAGCAAAAGTTACAAGAAGTGCGTTACAAAATGCAACGAGTGTTGCATCTTCATTATTAACGACGGAGTCCGTAGTTGCAATTATTAAAGAAGATACGCCAGCTATGCCACAAGGTGGTATGGGTGGAATGGGAATGTAATTTATTCAAAATATTCTTATGGAATCGAAAAAGTTCTACTATTTGCATAAGCAATAGTAGAACTTTTTCAGTTGAAATTTACTTTGACTTCATAAAAGAATAATTATATAATAACAGATATGTTTAGAAATATTAAGGAAATAAAATAGATAGAAACTAGAGTGATTAAGAGGAGAAACAATGAAAAAATTAGAAGATTATGTGAGAACAATACCAGATTTTCCAGAAGAAGGAATTATGTTTCGTGATGTGACAAGTGTTTTGCAAGACGCAGATGGATTACATCTTGCGGTAGATAGCATGCAAGAATTAGTTAAGGATTTGGAATATGATGTGATTGCAGGACCAGAATCAAGAGGTTTTATTTTTGGCATGCCAATGGCTTATAACCAAAGAAAGCCATTTGTCTTAATTCGGAAAGAAGGGAAACTCCCTTGTGAAACGGTTTCGAAGGAATATGCTTTAGAATATGGAAAAGCAGTTATTGAGATGCATAAAGATTCAATAAAACCAGGTCAAAAAGTTTTGATTGTTGATGATTTGATTGCAACCGGTGGAACAACAAAAGCAATGGTAGAATTGATTGAATCACTTGGAGGCATTGTAGTAGGCATTGTAGTATTAATGGAACTTGAAGGATTAAACGGTAGAAGTAAAGTTACAAATTATCGATTGAATTCTGCAATTATATATCCAGGGAAATAAATATTGGAGGATTTTATGTGCGAAGGGAAAGAACATTCGACAAGTGAAGAACACACTAAAAAAATTAAAATAGGTATTTTTGATAATGGTGGAATCTTTACCGAAGGTAGAATGGAACCAATAGAAGAATTTTTGAGTCCGGAAGAATTGTATAAGGATCTTATTTCGCGTGTAAAAAAATATCATCCATCCGGAGATATTTCGCTAATTGATAAAGCATATACCATCGCATATGAAGCCCATAAAGATCAAGTAAGAAAATCGGGAGAACCATATATTATTCATCCATTGTGTGTTGCTATTATTCTTGCTGATTTAGAACTTGATAAAGAAACCATTGTTGCTGGATTACTGCATGATGTTGTAGAAGATACGGTCATGACAGATGAAGAAATTAAAGAAACTTTTGGTGAAGATGTTGCTTTGTTAGTAAATGGAGTGACCAAACTTTCCAAATTAGAATATGCAAATAATACCAAAGAAGATTTAGAAGTTGATAAATCATATATACAAGCTGAAAATTTAAGAAAAATGTTTCTTGCTATGGCAAAAGACATTCGGGTAATTATGATTAAATTAGCTGACCGATTGCATAATATGCGTACATTGAGTCATATGTCACCAGAAAAACAGCAAGAAAAAGCCAGAGAAACTATGGATATCTATGCGCCAATTGCAAATCGATTAGGTATATCAAAGATAAAAGTAGAATTAGATGATTTGTCATTAAAATATTTGCATCCGGATGTGTATTATGATTTGGTAGGACAAATTAAAGAAAGAAAAAGTACAAGAGAAAATTATGTAGCCTCTATTGTAGAAGAAGTAAGAACGCATATTACAAATGCTGGAATCGATGCAAAAGTTGATGGAAGAGTGAAACATTTTTTTAGTATTTATAAGAAAATGAAAAACCAACACAAAACAATTGATCAAATATATGATTTATTTGCAGTACGCGTTATCGTAGATACGGTTAAAGACTGCTATGCTGTCTTAGGGGTGATTCATGAAATGTATAAACCTATTCCTGGTAGATTTAAAGATTATATTGCTATGCCAAAGGCAAATATGTATCAGTCCTTGCATACGACATTAATTGGTAGTAATGGACAGCCATTTGAAGTACAAATACGTACCTTTGATATGCATAAAACTGCAGATTATGGAATCGCAGCACATTGGAAATATAAAGATTCATCGGATGGGAAAAAAGCGGACACAAATGAGGAAGAAAAATTAACATGGCTTAGACAAATTTTAGAATGGCAAAAAGATATGTCTGATAATAATGAATTTCTTAATTTGCTAAAAAGTGATTTGGATTTATTTTCTGAAAATGTATATTGCTTTACCCCTTCAGGGGATGTAAAGGACCTTCCTGCGGGATCGACGCCAATCGATTTTGCTTATTCAATTCATTCTGCTGTTGGAAATAAAATGGTTGGTGCAAGAGTAAATGGAAAATTAGTTACAATTGATTATAAGATTAATAATGGGGATCGAATTGATATTATCACTTCACAAAATTCAAAAGGACCAAGTAGAGATTGGCTTAGTATTGTAAAAAGTCCACAGGCAAAAAGTAAGATTAATCAATGGTTTAAAAATGAATTTAAAGAAGAAAATATTGTACGAGGAAAAGAATTGCTTTTAGCATATTGTAAGGCAAAAGCTATTAATTCCATAGAAATTTTTAAACCGGAATATATGGAAGCAATTATGAAAAAATTTGGTTTCCGTGATTGGGATGCTGTGCGTGCTGCGGTTGGTCATGGTGGATTAAAAGAAGGCCAAATAATTAATAAGATGAAAGAATGGTATGATCGAGACCATAAGAAAATTTTGTCAGATGAAGAAGTTATTGCGTCAATTGAAGAGGAGCAAAACAGGTATAAACCAAAGGAAAAGAAATCAAAAAGTGGGATTGTGGTTAAAGGAATTCATGACGTTGCGGTACGTTTTGCAAAGTGCTGTGGACCAGTTCCAGGAGATGAGATACTTGGTTTCGTAACAAGAGGAAGAGGAATTACTATTCACAGAACGGATTGTGTGAATATTTGTAATTTGTCGGATTTTGATAGAGAAAGATTAATTGATGCAGAATGGAAAGATGATGTAGATGAAAATTCAACAGAAAAATACATTGCTGAAATTGCAATCTATGCAAATAACCGATTTGGATTATTAGCAGATATTTCAAAAGTCTTGACAGAACGGAATATAAATATATTAAGTGTAAATACAAGAACAAGTAAACAAGAGATTGCAACCTTATCAGTTTCTTTTGAAATCACAGGAAAAGAAGAGCTTTTACGAGTAATTGAGAGAGTTAGAACCGTTGAAAGTGTACTTGATATAGAAAGGACGACAGGATAAATGGATTCGATAAAAGTAAAGCGGTTAGTGGTTGGAATGTTAGAAACCAATTGTTATATCGTTTATGATGAAAACACGAAAGAAGGATTTTGTATTGATCCGGGCGGAAGCGTAGATTCGATTCTTGGATTTTTAAACGAGAAAAAAATTAAAATCAAAGGGATTCTGTTGACGCATGGACATTTTGATCATATTAATGCGCTAGAAGCACTAAAAGATTTTGCTAAAGTTCCAGTATATATTTCAGAAGTAGAGAAATTATTATTAAGCGATCCGGATAAAAATCTTTCGGGTCAATTTGGTAGAGATTTGTCTTTGCGTGCTGATGTTTATTTAAAAGATGGAGAAATAATTACGACAGATACGTTTAAGATTCGTGTAATCAATACACCTGGTCATACGAAAGGAAGTGTTTGTTTTTATATCAAAGAAAGTCATGTTTTATTTTCAGGGGACACATTATTTGCAAATTCGGTTGGAAGAACGGATTTGCCAACAGGAGAAATGGAAAGTTTATGTGAATCTATTCAACAAAAGATTTATAAACTTCCAAAAGAAACAAAAGTATATCCTGGACATGGAGAAACCACTAGTGTGGACACAGAAATAAAGTATAATAAATTTTGTTAGTAGAAAGTTGGCATATAAATGATTAAAATCTGGATTTCAAAACCATTATTTGCTTATGATATCCAAGCATTAACAAAAGCGTTTTTTCCGAACAAAGAGGTGGCTGTATCGGAAGAAAAATCGTTTCGAATAGAGGAAGATAAACTTAGGTTAGAGATTAACTATTTTGAAAAAAATGAGGGAATGGAAATCCAAGTCGAACTTATTGAAAAAGAAATAAGAATGACAAAAACAGAAATTGGAATTACAAAAAATACAACATTAGAAACGAGAGGATCCCATAGAAATGCATTAAAGAAGGCATTATATCTTGTTTTGTCTAAATATACGAAAATAGAATTACCATGGGGTACGCTCACAGGAATTAGACCGACAAAAATTCCGATGTATGCAATGCGGGAGCATAAAGAATTTTCCAAAGAAATGGAAGAAGAATTGGTTTTTCAATTGAAAAAAATATATTTGATGAGCGAAACGAAAGCCAAATTGAGCATAGAAATTACAAAAAGAGAACTTACTCTTTTAAATAAAACGCATCGTATGGAAGGATATAGTGTATATATAGGAATTCCATTTTGCCCAACAACTTGTCTGTATTGTTCTTTTACATCATATCCCTTGAAACGATATGAAAAACGAATGGATGATTACCTCGAAGCAATGGAAAAAGAATTACGATTTATTGCATCACTTCAAAAAGGGAAACCTTTAGATAGTGTGTATATCGGTGGAGGAACACCAACAACACTGAATGAATTCCAATTAGAACGATTATTACGTAGTGTAAGAGAAATCTTGGATTTTTCTAATGTGTTAGAGTTTAATTTAGAAGCAGGAAGACCGGATAGCATTACAAGAGAAAAATTGTTGCTAATGAAAAAATATGGGGTAACAAGAATATCGGTTAATCCACAAACGATGCATCAAAAAACATTGGATTTAATCGGTAGAAAACATTCGGTGGAACAGGTGAAGGAAGCATTTTATTTAGCAAGAGAAGTTGGATTTGATAATATAAATATGGATTTGATTCTCGGACTTCCGGGTGAGACGGATGCAGATGTTTCCGTCACATTAAATGAAATCAAGAAATTAGCACCGGATAGTTTGACTATTCATTCATTAGCAATAAAAAGAGCCTCTAGACTAAGAGAAGTATTAGAGGAAAAAGGGGTTGAACCTATTCATAATACAAAAGATACGATGATTTTAGCAGAGCGGGCAGCAAGAGAGATGGGGTTAAGTCCTTATTATTTATATCGACAAAAAAATATGGCGGGAAATTTTGAAAATGTGGGATATGCAAAAGATACAAAATATGGAATTTATAATGTGCTAATTATGGAAGAAATACAGTCTATTTTAGCTGTTGGGGCCGGCACAGTTTCTAAGTTTGTTGCTTCAGGGAATGTGATTAAACGTTGTGATTGTGTAAAAGATGTGGATATTTATATTGATAAAATTGATGAAATGATAGAAAGAAAAAGGAAACTTTTTACATATAAAAAATAGAAATGAGGTAATTATATGCAATTAAAGAAAAAACCGGTTACAGGTATGAAGGACATTTTGCCTGAGGAGATGGAAATCAGAGATTATGTAATATCGATTATAAAAAAAACATATCGAGATTTCGGGTTTTCTTCGATTGAGACTCCCTGTGTAGAGGATATTAATAATTTGAGTAGCAAACAAGGTGGGGAGAATGAAAAACTTATTTTTAAAATCTTAAAACGTGGAAAAAAATTGAATCTTTTGGAAGCAAAAGAAGAACTTGATGTAGTAGATGGGGGGCTTCGTTATGATTTAACCGTGCCTTTGGTTCGTTATTATGCAAATAATTTGGATTCGTTACCAAAACCTTTTAAATCTTTACAAATGGGGAATGTATGGAGAGCAGATAGGCCGCAAAGAGGAAGATACCGGCAGTTTATGCAATGTGATATTGACATATTAGGAGAACCTTCGAATATTGCTGAAATTGAATTGATACTTGCAACAACAACAACCCTTTCAAAACTTGGATTTCGAGGATTTGAGGTTCGTATTAATGACCGTAATATTTTAAAAGCGATGGCAAAATATAGCGGATTTGAAGAAACATCTTTTGATTTAGTATTTATTATTTTGGATAAAATGGATAAAATTGGGGAAGATGGAGTGGAAAAAGAACTCATAGAAGCTGGCTTCAAAGAAGAATCTGCAAAAAAATATTTGAATATCTATCGAAATATGAAAAAATCCAATCAAGTAATGGAATATTTATTTATGGAATTAGAGGAATACTTAGAAGATGATGTGAAAGAATCAATGAGACAAATTATGCAAGGAGTGAATGAAATAAAAAGCGCTGATTTTACTTTGATTTTTGATCCAACGTTAGTAAGAGGTATGGGATATTATACAGGACCGATTTTTGAAATAGCGATACCAGAATTTGGTGGAAGTTGTGGAGGCGGTGGCCGTTATGATGGAATGATAAAAAAATTTACGGGTCAGGATATTCCAGCTTGTGGTTTCTCTATTGGGTTTGAACGAATTGTGTTGTTACTGTTAGAAAATGGATTTCAAATACCAAAGAAACATAAAAAAATAGCTTTTCTTATTGATAGTAAATATACAACAGAAAAACTATGTGAAGTCATGAAGGAAGCTGCAAATCTTAGAGAAGAAGGAAAACAAGTAATTGTTGTGAAAATGATTAAAAATAAAAAGTTTCAAAAAGAGCAATTAAAAGAACAAGGTTATGAAGAAATAAAAGAATTCTATATGGATTTCTTATAAATAGAAAGAAAATGAGGAAATAAAAATGTCTGAATCAATGCAAGGATTAAAAAGATCAAATCGATGTACAGAAATTACAGATCAAAATGTTGGCAATATCGTCACAATTATGGGATGGGTTCAAAAACAAAGGAATAAAGGTGGAATTATTTTTGTTGATGTACGCGACAGAAGTGGTTTGGTACAAGTTATTTTTGAAGAAAGCGAATGCGGAAAAACACATTTTGAAAAAGCAGAAAAATTGAGAAGTGAGTTTGTTGTTGCAATTGTAGGCGTTGTGGAAAAAAGAACGGGTGCTGTAAATACTGCAATGAAAACAGGAACAATAGAGATTCGGGCGAAAGAACTTCGAATTCTATCGGAAGCAGAAACACCACCATTTCCAATTGAAGCGGATTCTAAAACAAAAGAAGAATTACGTTTGAAATATCGATATTTGGATTTGCGTAGACCAGACCTTCAAAAGAACTTAATTTTAAGAAGTAAGGTAGCAACATGTGTACGAACTTTTTTAGCAGAAGAAGGATTTCTTGAGATTGAAACACCAATGTTAACAAAGAGTACACCAGAAGGAGCCCGTGATTATTTGGTCCCAAGTCGTATTCACCCAGGTAATTTTTATGCATTACCACAGTCTCCACAATTATTCAAACAATTATTAATGTGTTCTGGATATGATCGGTATTTTCAAATTGTAAAATGTTTTCGGGATGAGGATTTGCGTGCGGATCGACAACCAGAATTCACACAAATTGATATGGAAATGTCGTTTGTATCGGTGGATGAAGTGATTGAAGTAAATGAAAAATTATTAAAAAAAGTATATAAGGATAATTTGGATATTGATCTTGCCATTCCATTTGAACGAATCAAATGGATTGATGCTATGAATACCTATGGGTCCGATAAACCAGATACGAGATTTGGTATGCATTTAGTAGATGTATCGGAGGTTGTTTCTGATTCTGATTTCGTTGTATTTTCAAATGCAATCAAAGAAGGTGGTTCTGTTCAAGGAATCAATGTATTAGGACAAGCATCCATGCCACGTAAAAAAATAGATAAATTAGTAGAGTTTGCAAAAGGATATGGAGTAAAAGGATTGCCGTATTTAGCAATCTTAGAAAATGGTGAATATAAGTGCTCTTTTGGAAAATTCTTTTCTGAGGAAGAAACAAAAGCGTTAGTTAAAAAAATGAATGGAAAACCAGGGGATTTACTTTTATTTGCAGCAGATAAAAGAAAGCTTGTTTGGGATGTACTAGGGGCATTGCGATGTGAACTTGCTGAAACATTAATGCTGTATGATCAGAATCAAAATAATTTCTTATGGGTTACGGAATTTCCTTTGCTTGAATATAATGAGGAAGCTGGACGATATGTAGCGATGCATCATCCATTTACCATGCCTATGGATGAAGATTTGCATCTTTTAGATACAGATCCTGGAAAAGTACGTGCGAAAGCATATGATATTGTATTAAATGGGACGGAACTAGGTGGAGGTAGTGTCCGAATTTTTCAAAATGATATTCAAGAAAAGATGTTTTCTGTTTTGGGATTTTCTAAGGAAGAAGCTTATGAACGATTTGGTTTTTTGTTAGATGCGTTTAAATATGGCGTACCTCCACATGCGGGACTTGCTTATGGTTTGGATCGAATGATTATGCTAATGGCAAATCAAGATAATATTCGAGAAGTCATTGCATTTCCTAAGGTTAAAGATGCATCCTGTTTAATGACGGAAGCTCCCAATGTAGTAGATAAGAAACAATTAGAAGAATTGATGATATCTTTAGTTAAAGAGGATTAATCTATTATGATAAAATTTTGCGTAGCAAAAATTAATGAGTTGATCAATGAGAAAGAGTTGCCACAAGCAATTCTTTCTTTTGGCATGGAAAGAAAAAATGAAATATTAAATAAAACAAATTTAAAAAAACGAATGGAAAGTGCAGCAGCGACAATACTTATGAATCGGTTATTAAAAGAGTCTGGTTTTTTGCCCGATGAAATAATAAAAGATGAGACTGGAGCACCGAAGTTTGTGATACAAACAAAATTATATTGTTCTATTACACACTCTTTCGATTTTGTGGCTTGTGCTATTTCGGATATGCCGATTGGAATTGACATTCAGAAAATGAAAGAAGATGATAGAACTGTATTTGTAAACCGATTTTTTTGTGAAAAAGAAAGAAATTATGTAATTAATTCTTCAGAGAATGCAACAAAAAATTTTTATCAAATTTGGACGAGCAAAGAAAGTTATTTAAAAATGATGCGAATAGGTTTACGAAATGATTTGCAATCACTTTATACAGACTTAGAGCATGGTAAAATACTTGATATGCAGACATTGGAGAGGGGATCTTTGAAGTTTGTAGAATCCAAAGATTATATGTTTTGCATTTGTACAAAAGAATAGTACTTATTTGTTTTTTGTTACATAAAAGTGGTTGATTTTTTCATCTTATAATTTTTCTTTTCTTTTTTTTTATAATAATAATAATAAAATTTGTTTATAAGGTTTTCTTTGTTCGTTAAAAATGTAGGATGCATTCTTTTTTTATTCTTTTACTATTCTTAATTACACATCAAAATTTCATTTCTTTAAATTTCTTAAATTCTCTATATCGAAAACCTTATAAACATAACCTGTAAAGAGAGTATGTATTTTTGTAGGTTATTATTTGATGAAACCCTTTATCGTAAAATATAGATAAAGGAGATTGCGTATATGTTGGATTATAATAAATTAGGAGCAAGAATTCGTGAACTACGGCTATATCAGAAAATGACACAAGAACGATTGGCTGAAAATGTAAACGTAACATCAAAACACATTAGTAATATAGAAAATGGTGTGAGTAAAGTGAGCGTTGAAACATTGATTAATATAGCAAATTCATTGAATACAACAATGGATTATATCTTGCAAGATAGCATATCTTGTGATGGGAGTATTGAAAAGGAAATATCGAATTTATTAAAAGATTGCAGCAAAGAAAAAAAAGAACGACTTATTGAATATTTGCGATCGGTAATAAAGATTGATGTAGGGGATTGAATTAAGGAATATATTGTAAGCGGGTTTGCGAAGCTTTGAAAGGAGCTAAGTTGATTAGGGTGGCAATTTGTGATGATTCTAGAATTCGATTGCAAGAGAAAAGAAAATATTTAGAGTATTGTAAAAAAGTATTACCCATTGAATGGGATATTTTTTCTTTTGAAAAAGAATATGCAAAAGAAATGTTAAACCATGCAATTGAATTTTCGATTTTTTTTATACATAAAGATATGAAACATGTTCAAGGAATTGAGGTGGCTAAAATGGTAAGAAGTTTGAACCAAAAAGCCTTGATTGTTTTTATGACAGAAAACATTGAGAGTATGCTCCCTGTTTTTGATGTAGTGATCTTTAATTGTCTTATTGAACCGGTTACCATGAAAAATTTTTATGGAGTGTTAGAAAGAGCAGTTCGATATATTGGAAATTTGGAAAAACCATTTCATTATCGATATTTTCAAAAAGATAACACCATTGAACAGGATCATATCCTTTTTTTTGAGAAAAATAAAAGAAAAGTATATATTCATACATTGCTAGGAGTAAAAGAATGTTATATGACGATGGAAAAAGTTCGGAATCAAATAAATATGGAAAACTTTGGGAGAAGTCACAATTCTTATATTATTAATTTTTCCTATGTGGAAAGAATTACTTCATCTTATGTGGAGTTAATTAATGGGAAAAGAGTTGATGTGAGCAGAACGTATAAGAAGGAATTTCGGGATCGATTTTTAGAATATATAAATAAAAAAAGCTAAGAAATTAGCTTTTTTTATTTATTGGTTGCAAAGTAAGAACCACTTTTTCAATACGATTTTTATTTATTTGTGTGGCACGTATAACGGAACCATTTTCAGTGATTACTTCTTCGTTTACATCAGGTATTTTGTCTAGCAATTCAATCATTAATCCACCAATCGAATCATATTCTTTTGAATAAAAATCACTTCCGATTGCGTCATTAATATCATCTAGTTTCATGGAAGCATCGATGAGATAACTGTTTTTTTTAAGTTCTTGAATGGATTCGTTTTCATCTGCATCAAATTCATCATGAATTTCACCAACAATTTCTTCTAATAAATCTTCTAATGTGATAATGCCTTCCGTAACTCCATATTCATTTAATACAATCGCCATACTTTCAGAATTAGCACGCATTTCCATTAATAAATCAGCTGTTTTTTTGTATTCGTAAGTATAATATGCGGTACGTAAAATATCTTTAAGTTTAAACGTATTTTTTTGTGGAATAAGTAACACATCTTTTATATTAATAATACCAATGATGTTATCAAGAGTATCCTTATAAACTGGTATTCTAGTATACATGGAAGATTTGAAACAATCCAATAATTCATTATAGGAGGCATTGATTTCAATTGATGTCATATCGATTCGTGGAACCATAATATCTTTAGCTAAGGAATCTGAAAAATCAAACACATTATAAATCATTTCGCGTTCTTCTAAATCGATTTCTCCATCTTTATGACTTGCATCTAAAATTGTTTTGATTTCGGTTTCCGTAAAGATCTGTGCGTTTTTTTCTTTGCTAAAATGAAGCAAAAAGAAAATGACATCGGCAAATTTTTCGATAATAAATACGAAAGGGGTAAAAAGTACTATTAGAATATAGATAATATATACATATTTCAAGGAAATGATCTCTGCATGTGCGGTTGCAATGGTTTTTGGAACGATTTCACCAAAAATTAAAACAACAAAGGTTAAGATACCAGTTGCAATACTAATTGCAAAATTCCCCCAGATTTGATTCACAAAAATAGTTGTAATTGCAGAAGCCGTTAAGTTTACAATATTATTTCCAATAAGTATGGTACTTAGCATTTTGGTATGATTTTGAAATATTTTTTGTAGAAGAATCGCATTACGGTCTTGATTATCTGCAAGTGTTTTTATTCGCAAGGTATTTACTGTTGTCAGTGCAGTTTCTGCAGAAGAAAAGAAAGCAGAAAGCACTAGCAAAATAAGTAATGTAATTAATTGTGTTATGGAAGTCTGATCCATTCTATTAGGTATCCTTTCAATTGTGCGTATTTCCCTTAATACAGTGGATATTACATCAAAAAAAAGAAAAATGCAAGATTATCATGGGATTATATAAAGAGTTCAATAAAAAACTTTTATTGTGTATGAAATTATGATATACTATTTTTGTTTTAGATGATAAGGAAAAGTTAAATATATTGGAGGTAATCTATGAAACATATTAAAACAATTAAAACGAGAGATTTTAAAGAATCAATGAAAAAAGGTGGATGTGGAGAATGCCAAACTTCTTGCCAATCAGCATGTAAAACATCTTGTACAGTAGGAAATCAAAGTTGCGAACAAGTAAAATAGCATGAAGTGTAAGTTAAGCAGCGATTGTTCGCTGCTTAACTTATGCAGTTTTACTAAGAAATAAAATTCGCACAGTTTAGAAAGGGAAAACGTGATACATCAATTTAAAAACAATGGATATAATATAGTTATGGATATTAATAGTGGTTCCATTCATATCGTGGATGAATTAGTTTACGATATGATTGCGTGCATAGCAGATGCAGTTGAAAATGACGATATGCTTTCAAAAGAGGCGGCTTTTCAATTGATAAAAAAAGCATCTTTTCCATATTTGGAAACAGAAGTAAAAGAAGCTTTTGATGAAATATGGGAATTAAAAGAAAAGGAACGCCTATTTCAAAAAGACTTATATAAGGATTATATTGAAGAATTTAAAAATAGAAAAACCGTATGTAAAGCACTTTGCTTGCATATTGCACATGATTGTAATCTTGCTTGTAAGTATTGTTTTGCAGAAGAAGGGGAATATCACGGAAGACGTGCATTCATGAGCTTTGAAGTTGGAAAAGCTGCACTTGATTTCTTGGTTGCCAATTCAGGCACTCGAAAAAATTTGGAAGTGGATTTTTTTGGTGGAGAACCTACAATGAATTGGAGTGTTGTAAAACAACTAACAGAATATGGTAGAAGTATTGAAAAAGAGCATAATAAACGGTTTCGTTTTACTTTAACAACAAATGGTGTGTTATTAAATGATGAAATTGCAGAGTTTGCCAATAAAGAAATGAGCAATGTGGTATTAAGTATTGATGGAAGAAAAGAAACGAATGACTTTATGCGCCCTTTTAGAAATGGGAAGGGTAGTTATGACTTAATCATTCCTAAATACATAAAACTTGCAGAACAAAGAAAGCAAATGGATTATTATGTAAGAGGGACATTTACCGGATATAATAAAGATTTTTCAAACGATGTGCTACATTTAGCAGATTTAGGATTTAAGCAAATTTCTGCGGAACCTGTTGTTTGTGAGGATAGAGAAGCATATGCACTTCATGAAAAGGATTTGCCACAATTATTTGAGGAATATGATAAGCTCGCAGTAGAGATGGTAAAAAGATATAAAGAGGGAAATGCATTTAATTTTTTCCACTTTATGTTAGACTTAAGCGGTGGACCATGTGTTGCAAAACGATTAGTTGGATGTGGTTCTGGAACAGAATATTTAGCAGTTACACCATGGGGAGATATCTATCCTTGTCATCAGTTTGTTGGACAGGAAGAATTCATCATGGGAACGGTATTTGAAGGAATTACGCATCCAGAAATATCGGAAAAATTCAAAGTTTGCAATGTATATGCAAAACCAAATTGTCAAACTTGTTTTGCAAAATATTATTGTAGTGGTGGTTGCGCTGCAAACTCTTACCATTTTACTGGAGATATTAATGGGCAATATAAAGTTGGATGTGAATTAGAAAAAAAACGTGTAGAATGCTCTATTATGTTAAAAGCAGCTTATGCAGATATTGATGAAGAAAGAGAAAGAAAAAAATAGATCGAAATACAAGTATAAATTTTAATGAGGAAAAGGAGAATTGAAATGAAAAAAAGTAAAGGTATTCTCGTGCTAGCAGGATTATTGTTAGCAATATCAGGGCTTATTTGTATGGCTGTTTTTGGTATAGGAGAAGAAAAAGCTGGTGCTGCATCAAATATTAAACAGGGACTTGATTTAGCCGGTGGTGTAAGTATAACTTATGAAGTGACAGGAGATGAAGATCCGTCATCGTCAGATATGGATGACACCATTTACAAATTGCAACAACGTGTGGAATCTTATAGTACGGAAGCCTTAGTCTACAAAGAGGGAACTAAACGTATTAATATTGAAATTCCAGGAGAAACAGATGAAGAGAAAATTCTTACCGATTTAGGGAAACCAGGATCTTTGTATTTCTTATTAGAAGATGGTACGGTTGTGATTGAAGGTGCAGATGTTATTGATGCAACGGCAGGTGTATATCAAAATGATATGGGAAATAATGAATATGCGGTAGAACTTGAAATTACGGATGAAGCAAGTGAAGCATTTGAAGAAGCGACGGCAATTTCTATTGGAAAACCAATTTATATTATTTATGACGATCAACAAATATCAGCTCCAACTGTGCAACAAAAAATAACAGGAACGACTGTAAACATCACAAATATGGAATCGATAGAAGCTGCGAATCAATTAGCTTCACAAATTCGTATTGGTGGATTAAAAGTTAATCTTGAAGTATTACGTTCCAATGTAGTTGGTGCACAATTAGGACAGGCTGCAATTCAAACAAGTTTGACGGCAGGTTTAATTGGTCTGCTAGTAGTTGTTTTGATTATGTTAATTGTATATCGGATTTCCGGACTTGCAGCAAGTATTGCTTTGGTAGGATATTGTGGATTAATGATAGGAAGTTTAAATGCATTTGATGTGACATTAACGTTACCAGGAATTGCAGGTATTATTTTGTCAATTGGTATGGCGGTTGATGCAAATGTTATTATCTTTGCTAGAATCAAAGAAGAAATAGGAAATGGAAAAACAATTAAGTCTGCAATTAAAATAGGATTTCAAAAAGCATTGTCTGCAATTTTGGATGGTAATATTACAACTTTAATTGCTGCGTTTGTATTATTTATTATTGGAACAGGAAGTGTAAAAGGATTTGCAGAAACGTTAGCGATTGGTATTATAATATCCATGTTTACGGCATTGGTAGTTACGAGATTGATTTTGAATGCTTTTTATGCAATTGGATTACGTAGTGAAAAATTATACGGTAAAACATCACATAAAAAAACAATCGATTTTCTTGGGAAAAGAAGAATATTTTTTGCTATTTCCACGACGGTTGTATTAATTGGATTAGTATTTGCATTTACTAATAATTCAAAAAATGGAGATGCTTTAAATTATGGATTAGATTTTATCGGTGGAACTTCAACGAGTGTCACCTTTAATGAAAATTATGATATTGATGAATTGAATGCAGAAGTATACCCAGTTATTAAATCTGTGACAGGCGCACCAAATGTTTATTCACAAACCGTAAATGGAAGTAATGAAGTAATTTTTAAAACGAAAGAATTAACGGTTGAAGAACGAAGTGCTTTTAAAGAAGCAATGGTTGAAAATTTCAATGTGGATCCAACGTTAGTTAGTACAGAAACCATTAGTTCCACGATTAGTTCAGAAATGAGATCGGATGCAATTACAGCAATTATTGTAGCAACATTATGTATGCTTATTTATATCTGGTTCCGATTTAAGGATATTCGATTTGCTGCAAGTTCGGTTATGGCTTTGATTCATGATGTATTGATTGTTTTAACATTCTATGTAATTGCTTGGATAACAGTCGGAAATACATTTGTAGCTTGTATGTTGACGATTGTCGGCTATTCAATTAATGCTACGATTGTAATTTTTGATCGTATTCGTGAGAATTTAGCGGAAGCAAAAAGAAAAGACGATTTAAAAGATGTGGTAAATATGAGTATTTCTCAAACCTTAGCAAGAAGTGTTTTTACATCATTAACAACATTTATTATGGTGGCGTTATTATATGTTCTTGGAGTACAAGCAATTAAAGATTTTGCATTGCCTTTAATCGTAGGTATTTTATGCGGAACGTATTCATCAGTATGTTTAGCAGGTGCATTTTGGTATAGTTTTCGTGCCAAAGTACAAAAATAAGTAGAAATAAGAAACATCGTTGATAAGCATTGAATTTAGGAGTAAATTATGCGAAGAACAATATATATATTCGTTTGTATTTTAATATGCATAGGTATGACAAGTTGTGATGGCTTAACAGAGGAACTTCAAGATACAAAGATTGTTATTAGTATGGGCTTTGAAAAAGGAGAGGCGTTTCGACTCGATACACTCTCCTGTATGCAAGCAGAAGTATATGTTTATCTGGTAGATATGCAAGTAGAATATGAAACCGTATTTTCTTCAAGTTTTTGGGCCTATATGAATGAAGATAAAGAGACAATGGAATCAAAATTAGTTGATAATGCAATTTCTAAGATATCACAAATTAAAGCGATGCAATTACTAGCAAATAAGAGAGGAATCTCTTTAGATGAGGAAGAAATCGAAAAAGCAACGCAAGCAGCAAATAGTTTTTATGAATCATTAAGTGAAGAGGAAATCGATATTCTAATGGTGGACAATGAAATTTTGCTAAAAATGTATCAAGAGTATGCATTAGCAAATAAAGTGTATGCTTATATAATAAAAGATATCAATCCTGAAATTTCTGATGACGAAGCAAGGACCATTACTGTGAAGAATATTTATCTTCGAACATATTCTTTAAATGGTTTGGGAGAAAAGATTGCGTATTCTGAGGAACAAAAAAAAGATGTGTATGATTTGATGGTAGACTTAAGAGAACGCTTGGATAAAGGAGAGGATTTTGATTTTTTAATTCAGGAATATAGTGATGATAAAGAAAGTTCCTTTTCCTTTGGAAAAGGTGATACTTCACAAGATTATGAAGAAGTAGCCTTTTCTTTAGCGGAAGGCGAAATCAGTGATATTGTCATCACGGAGGATGGATATTATATCATTCAGTGTATTTCTAGTTTTGATCTGGAAGAAACACAAAGAAATAAGATTAAGATTATGGAAGAACAGAGAAAAGAAGTATTTGAAAAAGAATATTTAGATTTTGTAAAAGATCTTCCGAAAAGTTTAAATCAGGAAAGCATTGATGAAATTCAATTAATTCCAACGGAAAATTTACCGAAGAGTTCTTTTTTTGACATGTATAATCAGTATTTTTCCATAAATTGGTAGAGTTTATAAAATTTTTAGAAATCTTAGAAAGCTTGTAAATAAAGGAAAATTTGTTAATTATTAGCACTCAGCATATTTGAGTGCTAATTTCATGTTGACATTTTTGAGAAACTAAATTAAAATTTTATTAGTAATTATTTAAGAAAGGAATGTGATACAGATGGAAAAAACACATGGAAATTTATCGATAAATTCAGATAATATTTTTCCGATTATTAAGAAGTGGTTATACTCCGACCATGATATCTTTTTTAGAGAATTAATATCAAATGGATGTGATGCAATTACAAAGCTTAAGAAACTTGATATGATGGGGGAATATAGCCTTCCTGACGACTATAAAGGCAAGATGGAAGTCATTGTTAACCCAGAAGAGAAAACCTTGCAATTCATTGATAATGGGCTCGGAATGACAGCTGAGGAAGTAGAGGAATATATTAATCAAATCGCTTTTTCTGGTGCAACTGATTTTATTGAGAAATACAAGGATAAAGCTAGTGAGGATCAAATTATTGGTCATTTTGGTTTGGGATTTTATTCGGCGTTTATGGTTGCGGAACAAGTTGTCATTGATACCTTATCCCATAAGAAAGATGCGGTACCTGTACATTGGGTATGTGATGGAGGAACCGAATTTGATATAGAAAAAGGTGATAAAGACACAGTTGGAACAAAAATCACCTTACATTTAAGTGAAGAAACGCTCGAATTTTGTAATATGTTTAGAGCAAGAGAAGTAATTAAAAAGTATTGTTCTTTTATGCCTACGGAAATATTTTTAAGTAATGAAAATGAAAAAGATACCATTACTATTAACGAAACCGAAGTTCTTCCAGGTGAAAAAATTATAGAATATGTGGAAGAAAGCAAAGAGAAAAAAGAAGACAAAGAAGAAAAAGAAGACAAAGAAGATAAAGAAGAAGTTAAAAAAGTCAAAGTATATAAACGCCCAGAATTATTAAATGAAACAGTACCTCTATGGACGAAACATCCAAATGAATGCACCAAAGAAGAATATCTTGCATTTTATCGTAATGTATTTGCTGACTATAAGGAACCTTTGTTTTGGATTCATTTAAATATGGACTATCCATTTCATTTAAAAGGTATTTTGTATTTTCCAAAAATCAATACCGAATATGAATCCATTGAAGGAATGATTAAATTATATAACAATCAAGTGTTTATCGCAGATAATATTAAAGAAGTGATACCAGAATTTTTAATGTTATTAAAAGGAGTCATTGATTGCCCGGATTTACCATTAAATGTATCAAGAAGTGCGTTGCAAAATGATGGATTTGTTCAAAAAATCTCCGATTATATTTCGAAAAAAGTAGCGGATAAATTAGCTGGACTTTGTAAAACAGATAAAGAGTCTTATGAAAAATATTGGGATGATATCTCTCCATTTATTAAATTTGGTTGTTTAAAAGATGATAAATTCTGTACAAAAATGAATGATTATATTTTGTTTAAAAATCTAGAAGGAAAATATATGACACTTCCTGAATGTTTGGAAGTAAAACCATTAGATGAAGCAGAGCAAGCAACGGATGAAAATGGAGAACAAGTAGAAGCAGAAGTTGTTGAAGATACCGAAGAAACAAAGAATGATGAGAAAAAAGAAAAAATCATTTATTATGTAACGGATGAACAACAGCAAAGCCAATATATTAATATGTTTAAAACAGCGAAAATGGATGCGGTAATACTTACGCATAATATTGATCAACCATTTACAAGCCAATTAGAATCCAAAAATGAAGGCGTTAAATTTGTAAGAATTGATTCGGATTTGACAGACACCTTTAAATCAAAAACTTCTAAAAAATTGGCACAAGAATTTGAAAAACATGCAGAATCACTTTCGGAAATATTTAAGAAGGCATTGAAAAAAGATAAATTTTCAGTAAAAGTTGAAAAACTCAAAAACAAAAAAATTGCATCTTTGATTACCATTTCAGAAGAAAGCAGAAGAATGCAGGATATGATGAAAATGTATGCAATGCCTGGAATGGATTTGGGTTCTATGGGTCAAGATGGAGAAACCTTGATTTTGAATGCAAATAATACTCTTGTGAAATATGTGCTTGAACATGAAGGTGATAAGAATTTGAAAATTGTTGCAGAACAATTATATGATTTGGCAAGAATTCAATCTGCCCCATTAGATGCAGATTCAATGACAAAATTTATTGCACGTTCCAATGACATTATGTTATTATTGATGGAACCAAAAGAAGAAACGGAAAAATAACTTGTTTTTATAAAAAAGAAAACACCTACCATTTTTATGGTAGGTGTTTTTTTGGTTGATATTAATCTAAATTTATTTTCTTTTTTAAAATATGTACACTGATTATATAAAGTGTAAGTGTAATAATAATGGAGGTTGATGGAATAAAAATTAACATTAATTTTGTATATCCATGAATAAAGAGAAATGGATCTGAATTACTTATTAAATTCATGGAAAGTTTTGTGGTAGATGGAAAAATAAATAAAAAAGATAAAATTTGCATGATAAAATAAATACCAGCATAACTTACAATGGATCCAAGGATCTTATGTTTTTTCCATAGATTTCCGAAAGAAAAACTTCCAATAATCATACTGACGCTTGAAAAAGATGACAAAATTAAAGTAAGTAGTATAAATACCAAAAAGAAAGGGAAAGAAATACTACTTATCGTTTGAAAGTCTGGCAAAGTAGAAAGCTGAAAGGATAGTTCATTCATTGAAAAATTCTTTGAAAAAGCAAGAAAAGAAAGAATTACCGTTCCAAGACTTAAAAGCGTAAATATAGTCATGATGAACATATATATTGCACCAGTAATTAGTTTGGATAAGACAATGGTCGATGGTTTTATCGGTAAGGTATTCGTTAAATACCCTTCATTTCCAAAGCAACTTTTATAATATCGCATAGCAAATATAATAAGTGTTGCAATAGGAACACAAAGAATCATTAAATAGTATAAAAATACCGCAGGGAAAATAGCAAATGGTGAATAATTATCTATGCTGCCTGAAAAAATAAGAATACAGGAAACAAATAATGTGGTAGACAATAGTGTGATAAATATAATTAAATTATGTTTGAAAAGAGCTTTCCATTCATGTTTTATTAGTTTTGATAGCATGCAAACACCTCCCTAAAATATGTATCTACAGATTTTCCTTGCTTTGTACGAATGGATTCCACACTTTCGTGTAAACGAACCATTCCATTTTGAATAAAAACGACTTCATCTAAGATGTTTTCAATATCTGAAATTAAGTGTGTGGATAACAAAATGGTAGCTTCTGGATTATAGTTTGTAAGAATGGTATGAAGAATATAATCTCTTGCGGCTGGGTCGACACCAGCAAGTGGTTCATCGAGAATATACAACTTTGTATTTCGACTCATTACTAAAATTAATTGAAGTTTTTCAACCATTCCTTTGGATAAATTTTTGATTTGTATATCACCAGGAATATTTAAAGAATTAAGCATTGTAATGGCACGTACTTTATCAAAATCAGAATAGAAATCTTCAAAATAAGAAAGAGTATCATTTACATACCATGTTTTATTAAAATAATTGCAATCAGGAAGATAGGAAATCAATTTTTTGGAAGCAACGCCTACCGGTTGTTCGCAAATTGATATTTCACCAGATGTAGGTTGAAGCAATCCAGTAATCATTTTTATTAGAGTGGTTTTTCCACTTCCATTTGGTCCAAGTAGGCCGATGATTTTTCCGGATTCTAGTGTGAGATTAAAATTATTTACAGCGTAAAATTGTGGGCCGTATTTTTTGCATATATTTTTTATTTCTAACATAAAACTCATTATTTTTCCTCCCTCAAAATATCTTGGATAAGAGAAAGAATATGTTCTTTATCAAATCCTAGTTTGTTCATTTTTTCTAAAAATACAGAAATTTCCATGGTTGCTAATTCTTTTCTTGCAGATTGTATCATTTGTATATCCTCCGTAACAAATCGTCCACTGGTTCGCTGTGTTATAATTAGACCACTTTTTTCCAGCTCGGATAGAGCTTTTTGCATGGTGTTTGGATTTACGCTTGCTTTAGTGGCTAAGATACGAACGCTAGGTAGTTTTTCGCCTGGTTTGTATGTGCCAGAGATGATTTGCATTTGTACGATTTCAATGAGTTGTGAATAAATAGGTCTATCTGAATCAAGATTCCAAGCCATAATTACCTTCCTTTCTTTGCATTATTGTATTATCTACATAATACAATAATACATGATTAGAAGAAAATGTCAATACTTTACTGAAAATATGTTATAATTTTTGTAAATTTATGAAAGGAGATACGAAAATGTCGAAGTGGATGTTGCAATATAAAAGTGCAGATTTTAATCAAATAAGTGAAACATTTTCCATTGATCCTATTCTTGCGAGAATAATTAGAAATCGAGGATTTAACAAGGAAAAGGAGATATCGTCTTTTTTATTTGCAAGAAAAGAAGATATGTATTCTCCATTTTTATTAAAAGATATGCAATTATGTGTGGATATAATAAAAGAGAAACTAACGAAGCATGCGAAAATTCGAGTAATTGGAGATTATGATATCGATGGAGTATGTGCTTCGTATATTTTATGCAAAGGAATTCGGCAAATTGGAGGAAATGTTGATGTTTGTATTCCAGAACGAATAAAAGATGGATATGGACTAAATGAGAGATTAATTTTAGAAGCTGAAAAAGATGAAATAGATTTGATTATTACTTGTGATAATGGTATTTCGGCTGTAAAAAGTATTGCATTGGCAAAGGAAAAAAATATAGCTGTGATAATTACGGATCATCATGAAATTCCTTATACGACTTCGTCTAAAGGCGTAAGGTATATTTTGCCAGAAGCAGATGCCATTGTTAATCCAAAACAAAAGAATTGTTCTTACCCATATAAAGGGATTTGTGGAGCCTTAATTGCTTATAAGGTAATGGATGCTCTTTCTATGTCCTATGGAATGCTGCAAAAAGAATTGGATGAATTGTTGGGGTTTGCAGCATTTGCAACCGTCGGAGATGTTATGGAATTGGTGGATGAAAATCGTATTGTGGTAAAAGAAGGATTAAAAATTCTTGAAAAGACAAACAATGTCGGATTACAAGAATTAAAAAAAGTATGTGATTTGCATGAAAAAAAATTATCTCCATATCATATTGGTTTTATTTTAGGACCTTGTATTAATGCTACCGGTAGATTAGATACTGCAAAGCGTGCTTTAAACCTTTTCTTAAGTTCTAAAAAAGAAGAGGCAAATAAATTTGCAATGGAATTAAAAATAATGAATGAAGAGCGCAAATTGATGACAGCAAAGGGTGTGGAGCAAGCAATTACTTATATAGAAGAAAACAATTTAGAAGAAGATCAAGTGCTTGTCATTTATTTAGAAGATTGTCATGAAAGTATTGCAGGCATTATTGCTGGAAGAATTCGTGAAAAATATTGGAAACCTACGTTTGTATTAACGAAAACAGAATACGGAATAAAAGGTTCTGGTCGTTCCATAGAAGCATATAATATGTATGATAAAATGAATGCTTGTAAAGAATTGCTAGATAAATTTGGTGGGCATAAAGCAGCGGCCGGGTTATCTATGAAAATTGAAAATTTAGAGGCTTTTCGTAATCAATTAAATCATGATTGTATGCTTAGAGAAGAAGATTTACAAGAAACCGTTACGATTGATATGGAATTACCGTTATCTTACTTTACGATTGCAAGAGTGAAACAGTTTTCTATATTAGAGCCTTTTGGAATGGGAAATAAAAAACCTCTTTTTGCAAAAAAAAATATGCGATTAATTATCGGAAAAATTATTGGGGAAAAAGGGAATGTACATAAATTAATCGTAGAAGAAGAAACAGGAAAGCGCATGGAATTAATTTGTTTTAAAGGAAGTGATTGGATGAAAAAACGAATGGAGGATTGTTTTCCAAAAGGCATGTATGAAAAAATATTTTTAGGAGAGAAAATAGAAAAGAAAGAATATATGCATATATTATACTATCCAATGATAAATGAATATAGAGGAAGAGAAACCTTGCAATTTGTTTTAGAAGATTTTAAATCGGTATTCGAGCAAAAAAATAGAAAAGCCTAGTAAACTAGGCTCTTCCGTTTCTTTCTTATGAGGGGGGGAGATAGTGTGTTACTTACTATCTATGTATACTATACAAAGAAAATGTGTTTAAAATGTGTTGAAAATATAAAATAATTAGCAATTAAATTAAGAAAAAAGAAAAATAAAATAGATAAATAAGAGGAATTATATCTTGCGTATAAAAATAGGAAAATGACCTTATGAACATTGGCGATATGTTGAAAAATCAGAGCTTTTATGCTATCTTTATACATGAGTTTTTATTAAAAACGAGGGGGAGGGAATGTATTGAAAAATATATATGCGAATATTATTATTGATATTGAGCATGAAAAAGTGGATCATCCCTTTACCTACCTGATTCCTGAAGAATTATTGGAACAAGTTGAAATAGGAAGCCAAGTAAGAATTCCGTTTGGACGTGGAGATAATGAGCGTACCGGGTTTGTTGTGGAGTACATCGATAAGCCAAGGATTCCATTAGATAAGATGAAAGCAATTTTAGGAGTTTGTGAAAATACGGTGCTATTGGAAACAAAATTAATTAAACTTGCTTTATGGATGCGTACACGTTATGGGTCAACTATGATTCAGGCATTAAAAACAGTATTGCCTGTAAAATCCAAAACAAAAGAAGTAGAAAAATTTACCGTAGAATTGTTGCTTTCTAAAGAAGAAGCTTTAGAGATTTTAAAAATATATGAAAAAAAACACTTTACAGCTAAGGCTAGAGTGTTAAAGAGTTTAATTAAAGAGAACAGCATTCCAAAACTTTGGATTACGAAGATATTGAATATTTCGTCGTCTACGTTACAAGCACTTGAAAAAGATCAGGTAATAAAAATTTCGGGAGAAAAGATATATCGAAATCCATTTGAAAATAAAACGGTTGTAATAAAAAAGCATACGTTAAACGAAGAACAGCAAAATATTGTAGAAAATATCATGCGATCTAGAAATACACAAGAAAAACGGATCCATATGATAAAAGGAATTACAGGAAGTGGGAAAACACAAGTTTATATTGAATTGATTTCTCGGATGATTGAAGAAGGAAAACAGGCAATTGTGTTAATTCCGGAAATTGCACTTACTTATCAGACGGTTATGCGATTTCGAGAACGATTTGCAGATCGAGTTACTATTATGAATTCAAAACTCTCAAAAGGAGAACGATTTGATCAAATGGAACGTGCAAAACATGGGGAAGTCGATATTATGATTGGACCAAGATCGGCGTTGTTTACCCCTTTTCCTAATCTTGGAATTGTGATAATAGATGAGGAGCATGAAAGTAGTTATAAAAGTGAAAATGTTCCCAAATATCATGCACGTGAAGTTGCAGAAAAAATTGTAAAGCAAGAGCATGCCCTTTTGATTTTGGGCTCAGCAACGCCATCACTAGAAACCTACTATGCATATAAAATGGGTAGAATTGAAGGACATTTTTTAAACGAGAGATATGCAGGAAGTAAGTTACCTGCTATTTATGTTAAGGACTTAAGAGAAGAATTAAAAAATGGGAACCGTAGCATTTTTAGTGAACTCCTACAAGAAAAAATAAAAGACCGTTTGGATAAGAAACAACAAATTATGTTATTTATTAATCGAAGAGGATATGCGGGATTTGTCTCTTGCAGAGCATGTGGTCATGTAATGAAATGTCCGCATTGCGATGTTTCATTGACAGAGCATGTAGGGGGGAAATTGGTATGCCATTACTGCGGATATGAAACACAAAATGTAAAGGAATGCCCAACCTGTCATTCCAAATATATTTCAGGTTTTCGTGCAGGAACACAACAAATTGTAGATAAACTGCAAGAAATGTATCCAAAAAGCAAAATATTAAGAATGGATGCAGATACCACAAAAAACAAGCATGCCTATGAAAAAATATTGTCTTCTTTTGCAAATGAAGAAGCGGATGTTTTAGTAGGCACACAAATGATTGTTAAAGGACATGATTTTCCTAAAGTGACACTTGTGGGTATCTTAGCTGCGGATTTATCTTTATCCTTAAGTGATTTTCGTGCGGGTGAAAAAACCTTTCAATTATTAACGCAAGCAGCGGGAAGAGCAGGGAGAGGAATCGAAGATGGAGAAGTAGTGATTCAAACATACCAGCCAGAGCATTACAGTATTATTCATGCTTCGCATCAAGATTATGAAAATTTTTACGAGGAAGAAATGATATATCGACAGATGTGTATGTATCCACCAGTTGGACATATGATTTCCGTGTTAATGATGTCAAAAAAAGAAGAAGAAGTAAAAAATGCTATATTTACGATAAGCAATCATATAAAAGAATTATGTAAAAAAAATAAAGTAATATTACTTGGCCCATCAAGTTCTCAAATTGGGAAGATAAAGGATTATTATCGGTATGGTTTCTATATGAAAGCAATGGATGAAAATGCATTAATTGCTTGTAAAGAAACGATAGAAATGATGTATAATGAAAGAAAGAATCAAAATATATTAATGCAATTTGATTTTGATCCAATCCAAGTATATTAAAAGGGAAAGAGGAGAAAACATGGCAAGCAGAGAAGTTCGTGTACAGGGGGACTCTGTACTAATTAAAAAAAGTAAAGAAGTAAAAGAAATGACACCAAGAGTAAAGGAATTAATTCATGACATGGTAGAAACTATGTATGAAAGTAATGGAGTTGGCTTAGCAGCGCCACAAGTTGGTGTTTTGAAAAGAATCTTTGTGATTGATACAACAGGAGAAGATCTTCATGTATTTATTAATCCAACGATTATTGAAAGAAGTGGAGAACAAACGGGGCAGGAAGGCTGTTTAAGCGTTCCTGGAAAAGTTGGAATTGTAACAAGACCAAACTATGTTAAAGTCATAGCAAAAGATGAACATATGAATCCGATTGAAATAGAAGGAACGGAATTGTTGGCAAGAGCAATTTGTCATGAACTAGACCATTTGGATGGTGTATTATATGTCGAAAAAGTAGAAGGCCCATTAATGGACACAGAGGATGTGGAGGAAATATAATGCGTATTGTATTTATGGGAACCCCTATGTTTTCCGTAGGGGCATTAGAAAAATTACATCAAAAGGGACATGAAATTTGTTTGGTAGTAACACAACCGGATAAACCAAAAGGAAGAGGAAAGACAATGCAATTTTCTGCGGTTAAGGATGCTGCTTTGCGCTTGGGACTTCCGGTGTTTCAACCTGAGAAAATAAAAGAAGAAAGTGCAGTAGAAAAATTAAAGGAACAAAACGCGGATATATTTGTTGTCGCTGCATTTGGTCAAATATTAACAAAAGAGATTTTAGATATGCCCCCTTATGGATGTCTAAATATTCATGCGTCATTATTGCCGAAATATCGCGGAGCAGCTCCCATACAATGGGCTATTTTAAATGGAGAAAAAACAACAGGCATCACAATTATGCAGATGGATCAAGGGTTGGATACGGGAGATATGTTGTTAAAAAAAGAACTTACCATATCGGAAGAAGAAACTGCGGATTCTTTACATGATAGATTAAGCATGCTGGGAGCAGAACTCATTGTAGAAGCAATTGGAAAGCTAGAACAAGGAATACTTAAAGCGATAAAGCAAGGAGAATCAACAACGGCATATGCAAAAATGTTGACAAAAGAAATGGGAGCAATTGTATGGAGTGATTCGGCAAGAAAAATTCATCGGTTGGTTCGAGGTATGAATTCATGGCCTAGTGCATATACAAGTTATCAAGGGAAAAAAATGAAAATCTGGGAGTGCAAACTGTTAGATACGAAAGCGGATGGAAAACCTGGTACGATTAGCGAAGTAAAGAAAGATTCGTTTATTGTAAATACGGGAGATGGTCAGATAAGTATTGTAATGGTTCAATTAGAAGGAAAGAAAAAGATGTCTGTACAAAGTTTTTTGCTTGGAAACAAGATAACACAAGGTGAATATTTAATATAAGAGAGGACGATTATGCAAGATACAGGATTTTATTTTTATGATTGGACTTATTTTTTAGTAATCATTGGTGCAATTCTAACGATGATTGCTTCGGCAAGAGTCAAAAGTACATTTAATAAATATGCGAAAATAAGAAATGCAAATGGAATGACGGGTGCCCAAGCAGCGGAACGAATCTTAAGAGCAAAGGGTTTGTTTGATGTGCAGATTATTCGAACATCTGGTAATTTAACGGATCATTATAGTCCACAAAATAAAACGCTTGCGTTAAGTGAAGCAACGTATGATAAGAATTCCATTTCTGCTGTGTCAGTAGCTGCACATGAATGTGGGCATGCTTTACAACACGAAAAAAATTACGCGCCGTTAAGCATTAGAACGTACTTGGTTCCTTTTGCTAATTTTGGTTCTAAGTTAGGGATTCCAATTATTATTCTTGGCATCATTTTAAGTTATAACGCATTATTGATAGAGATTGGTATTTGGGTTTTTGCAATAGCAGTGTTATTTCAATTGGTTACGTTGCCTGTTGAATTTAATGCTTCTGCAAGAGGCATTGAGGAATTAACAGGATTAGGAATTTTAAAAGATGAGGAATTGAAATTAGGAAAGAAAGTGCTCAAAGCAGCAGCATTAACCTATGTTGCAGCAGCAGCAAGTTCTTTGATGCAATTATTAAGATTTGTATTATTATTTGGAAATCGATCAAGCAGAGATTAGGGGTTTATGTGAAAAATTATAATGGAAGTATGAATTATCGAGAGAATAAAAAAGCAGATCCAAGAGAGCTTGTTTTTGATATGTTATTATCAATTTTGAGAGATGGAGAATATAGTCATGTAGTTATGTATGATATGTTAAAGACACATGATTATCTAGATGCACATCAAAAATCTTTTGTGAAAAGATTATGTGAAGGTTGTGTGGAAGAAAAAATACGATTAGAATATATTATTAATCAATTTTCGAAGCTGCCAGTTTCAAAAATGAAACCAGCAATTCGAATGATTTTATTTATGGGAACTTATCAAATCCTTTATATGGATGCGATACCAGATTCTGCAGCATGTGATGAAGCGGTTAAACTTGCGCAGAAAAGAAAGTTCCAATCATTAAAAGGTTTTGTAAATGGTGTGTTACGAAATATAGCAAGAAATAAAGAAAATATAGAATTTCCAGATGCATCCGCAGATTTTTTAGAATATGCAAGTATTACCTATTCCATGCCCAAATGGATTATTGAACACTGGTTATCTACTTATTCTATGGAAATTATTGAACGAATGCTAATGGATATGCAAAAAAAACATCCGGTTACGCTTCGATTGGATGAAACGTTATTAGAACATGAAAAAAAAGAATGGATTTCAAATATTCAAGAAAGTGGGATGGATTTAAAAACTCATCCTTATTTAAACTATGCCTATACAATAACGAATACGGAGGGCGTACAAAATGTTCCGGGATTTTCCGAAGGATTGGTAACGGTACAAGATGTTAGTTCTATGTTAGTGGCTGAAATTGCAAATCCTCAAAAAAATGATTATGTGATTGATGTATGTGCAGCCCCTGGGGGAAAGGCAATGCATGTAGCAGCAAAATTAAATGGAACGGGTAAGGTGATTGCAAGAGATTTATCCATGGACAAACTTAAAAAAATGGAAGAAAATCAAGCACGCATGCATTTGAAAAATATAACATTTGAAATTGGAGATGCAACGATTTTAAAGGAAGCATATATTGAAAAAGCAGATATAGTAATTGCGGATGTGCCTTGTTCTGGACTTGGAGTAATGGGAAAAAAACGAGATATTCGCTACCGAATAAAAAAAGAAGATATAAAGACATTACCCAAATTACAAAAAAACATTGTTTCTGTAGCAGCAAAATATGTAAAAAAAGGTGGGGTTTTTATTTATTCTACTTGCACGATAAATAAAATGGAAAATGAAGAAATGATGATTTGGATGGAAGAAAATTTAGAACTGAAACGAGAATCTGTTAAGCATTTTGTATGTAAGGAATTGCAAAGCGAAGAAAAAACAGAAGGGTGTTTGCAGTTGCTTCCAGGTATTCATAAAACCGATGGTTTTTTTATTGCGAGATTTAGAAAGCAGGAATAAAATGAAAGATATTAAATCATTAAATTTACAAGAATTAAAAGCAGAAATGCATAGTATAAAGGAAAAAGAATTTCGGGCAAAACAGATATATGAATGGCTTCATGTTAACCTTGTTCCTTCTTTTTCAGATATGAATAATTTACCTAAATTATTACGCAAAAAATTATCGGATTTGTATATATGTCCAGTGTTAAAAATTGTTGATATACAGGAATCAAAGATGGATGGTACAAAAAAATACTTATTTGAGTTAGCCGATGGGAATGTGATTGAAAGCGTATTTATGAGATACAAACATGGGAATTCAGTTTGTATTTCTTCACAAGTTGGATGCCGTATGGGCTGTTCTTTTTGTGCATCTACTATTGATGGGTTGGCGAGGTCATTAACACCGTCAGAGATGCTAGAACAGATATATGCAATTACTAGGTCTGTTGGGGAGCGAATATCCAATGTGGTTGTAATGGGAAGTGGAGAGCCACTTGATAATTTTGCCTACTTGTTAAAATTTATTGAATTATTATCGGATGAATTTGGACTTCATATAAGCCAAAGAAATATTACGGTATCTACATGTGGAATTGTTCCTAAAATATATGAATTAGCTGATAAAAAATTACAGATTACGTTAGCAATTTCTTTGCATGCATCGAATAATGAAAAAAGAAAAATGCTAATGCCAATTGCAAAGAAATATGAAATGGATGAATTGCTTGCGGCATGTGTTTATTATTTTGATCAGACAAAGAGGAGAATTTCATTTGAATATAGTTTGGTTGCAGGTGTAAACGATTCTTCAGAAGAAGCGGATGAACTATCAAAAAAAATAAGACATATGAATTGCCATGTGAATTTGATTCCGGTAAATCCAATTGCGGAAAGAGATTATATAAATCCGGACCGAAAAGCGGTACAAGCATTTAAAAATAAACTTGAAAAAAATGGGATAAATGTTACTATAAGAAGGGAAATGGGACAGGATATTGATGGCGCTTGTGGTCAATTACGACGTCGCCATATGAAAGAAATTTAAAGGAGAACAAATCGTGTTAAAAACATTTTCAATTACTGATATTGGGAAGAAAAGAAAATTGAATCAAGATTATGTGTTCGCTTCGGAACAACCAGTAGGGAATTTGCCTAATTTGTTTGTGGTAGCGGATGGTATGGGAGGTCATAATGCGGGAGATTTAGCTTCTAAAGTATCGGTTACAACAATTGTTTCATCCATTCGAGAATCAAAGAAAACCGATCCAAAAGAATTACTAAGAGAGGCTGTATTAGAAGCAAATTCCATAGTAAAAAAAATGGCAACAGAAGATTCTAGTCTAACCGGAATGGGAACTACTGTCGTGGTTGCTACTTTTGATGGACATCAATTACTTGTTGCAAATGTAGGAGACAGTCGACTATATATTATTAATGAGCATATTAAACAAATTACCATTGATCATTCACTTGTGGAAGAAATGGTAAGACTGGGAGGTATTGATAAGGAGAGTGCTAGGAGTCATCCAGACAAAAATGTGATTACGAGAGCCGTTGGGGTAGAAGATACCGTGCAAACAGATTTCTTTAAAGCAGACCTTAAATTAGGAGATGTTGTGTTAATGTGTACGGATGGACTTACCAATATGCTAGAAGATGTAGAAATTCAATTGATTCTAGAAAACCAATCTGATATTGTGGAAAAAGCGCAAGAGTTAGTAAAGGCTGCAAATAATAAAGGTGGAAGAGATAACATAGCAGTCATTTTAATTGAACCATACATTAATATGCTAGAAGATGCAGGGAGGTCCTTATGATAAAAATAGGAATGATGATAGGTGACCGCTATGAGATTTTAGAAAAAATTGGGACTGGTGGTATGTCCGATGTATATAAAGCAAAATGTCATAAATTAAATCGTTTTGTGGCAGTAAAAGTATTGAAACAAGAATTTAGTGAAAATGAAAATTTTGTTTCGAAATTTCGTGTGGAAGCACAAGCTGCAGCAGGATTGGAACATCCGAATATTGTAAATGTATATGATGTTGGGGAAGAAAATGGCATTTATTATATTGTGATGGAGCTAATAGATGGAATCACATTAAAACAATATATTGAAAAAAAAGCAAGATTATCCGTGAAAGAAGCCATTAGCATTGCAATTCAAGTTTCAATGGGTATTCAGGCTGCGCATAGTAATGGAATTATACATAGAGATATTAAGCCACAAAACATTATTATTTCCACAACAGGAAAAGTGAAAGTGACTGATTTTGGAATTGCAAAAGCAGCGACAAGTAATACCATTACATCTAATGTTATGGGCTCGGTGCATTACACTTCACCAGAACAGGCAAGAGGAGGATATTCGGATGAAAAGAGTGATATTTATTCCCTTGGTATTACGTTATTTGAAATGCTAACTGGTCGTGTTCCTTTTAATGGGGAAACAACGGTTGCCATTGCAATTAAGCATATACAAGAGGAAATGCCATCACCAAGAGATTTTGTTTCGGAAATTCCGATTAGTGTGGAACAGATTATATTTAAATGTACACAAAAAAGTCCGGATCGCAGATATTTAACGGTAGAAGAAGTTTTAGTTGATTTGAAACGTTCGTTGATGAATCCGGATGAACCATTTGTAAAAGTGGTGGACACTGCAAATGATAATTTAACAAAAAAAATTTCAAACCATGAATTGCATTCCATAAAAAAACAAATAGGTGAGCAAGAAGAATGGAATAAAAAAGTAAAAAAAGAAGATTATAAAAAAAATGCACATAAGCGTTCTAAGAAAAAGGAATTGGATCCTGAAATCCGTAGAGAAAAAATAGTTACCTTGGCTATTGTTATTGCTACAATTATTATCGGTGTGGGGATAGTTGCTTTGGTAGGAAGAGCAGTAGGAATTTTTGGAAACAATGATGTTTCAGATATTACAATGATTGATATTGAGGGAATGGCATGGGAAGAAGCAAAGATTGCTTTGGATCAAGCTTCCATTCAATATGAGGAACCAACTTATATGTCTTCTGATGTGGTACCAGTTGGATATGTGATTTCAACCACCTATAAAAAAGGAGACGTTATTATTTCAACGGATAAGATTTCAGTTACGCTATCCTCGGGAACTTCTGGAGTAATTGTTCCAAATGTCGTAGGAATGGAAGAAATAGATGCGATAGAACGATTAGAAACTATTGGATTAGAAGTTGTGGTAGAAAAATCTTATGCGGAAGCAGTTACAAAGAATTATGTTATTTCACAAACTCCACAGGGAGAAGAATTAGTACCAAATATGGAAACCGTTGTAATAGTGGTAAGCCTAGGGGATGAAGATAATCAGGCGAAAATTCCAGTATTACTAGGTATGACAGAAGCGGAAGCAGTAGAAGTAATTGAAGAAGCCGGATTTGTTTGTGTAGTGGGACAAACCATTGACTCTCCAGATTATGCAAATGGGCAAGTGGCTTATCAAATGCCAACAGCAGGAGGGATTGCGGACATTGGCTCGGAAATTAAAATACGTATTTCGGATGGACCAACATACTATTGCAATTATAGTGTTGCAGCACCAGTAGATTATATTTCGGGAGGCGCTACGGTAATATTGACAACGGATGCAGGAGATGAGCTTTTTCGTGATACCGTTACTGGATTTCCAGTAGCAATTAATATAAATGGGATTTCCAATGCAACTTCAGGGACCATTACTGTAATTTATACCGTAAGTGTAGCGGAGAATTACACAGATGAATCTGGAAATATTAAAACACAAACGACGCAAAAAGCGCAAACGGATACTATACCGATAACGTTTACTCAAGGGTGAGGTGTATGCAAGGAAAAATAATCAAAGCTATTTCTGGATTTTATTATGTAAGATTGTATTCTAGTAAAATGAAAGAAGAAAATGGAATATATGAATGTAAAGCGAAAGGAATATTTCGAAATCAAGCAAAATCGCCATTGGTCGGAGATATGGTTATATTTAACATATTAGATGCACAGAAGAAAAAAGGAAATATTGAAAAGATTCTTCCAAGAACAAGTGTATTGAAGAGACCAACAGTTGCGAATATTGATCAAGCATTGGTTTTTTTCGCTTTGAAATATCCAAATCCATCTTATAACCTATTGGATCGATTTTTAGTAATGATGGAGCGATTGCAACTACCAATTCTTATATGTTTTAATAAAGAAGATCTGGTAAAGGAAGAAGATATAAATCACATACATAAAATCTATGATTCATGTGGCTATCCTCTGTTTTTTTGTAGTGCAAAAGAAAAATCGGGAATGGAAAAATTGCAAGAAAAATTAATTGGGAAAACAACTGCGCTTGCAGGGCCTAGTGGTGTGGGGAAATCCACATTTGTGAATGCAATTTTAAAAACATATACGCAGGAAACGGGAGAAATTAGTGATAAAATCAAACGTGGAAAAAACACAACTAGACATACACAGTTACTTGAAATAGGATTGGATTCCTACATTATGGACACACCAGGATTTTCCTCTTTAGAGATTGATGAAATGGAGAAAGAAGATTTAACAAAATATTATCCTGACTTTGTTCCATATGAAGTGAATTGCAAGTTTGCTGGTTGCTCTCATACCAAAGAAAATATTTGTGGAATAAAAAATGCAGTAGCAGATGGAAAAATTTCCCAAATAAGATATAATAATTATTTACTACTATATAATGAATTAAAAGAAAAGAGAAAATATTAATGAAAACATTAGCCCCATCTATTTTAGCTGCAGATTTTTGGCAGTTAGGAAAAGAAATTGAAAAAGTAACCAATGCAGGTGCAGAGTGGTTACATATTGATGTAATGGATGGTATATTTGTTCCATCAATTTCCTTTGGAATGCCTATATTGCAGGCGATAAGAAAGAATACGGAAACTTTTTTGGATGTGCATTTAATGATCACAAATCCAGAAAGATATCTGGAAGAATTTGCAGAATGTGGTGCAGATAGCATTACGGTGCATTATGAAAGCACAAATGTGTTAATGGAGACACTTGTGAAAATAAAAAAATTAGGGAAAAAAGTGGGAGTATCCATTAATCCCAAAACACCAATTGAAGTGCTTTTACCTTATCTGGAGTATGTAGATATGGTGTTATTAATGAGTGTGCAACCTGGTTTTGGAGGACAAGCATATATTCCTTCTAGTACCAATCGGATTAAGCGATTAAAGAAAATGATAGAGGATACAAATCATACGATTCACCTTGAAGTGGATGGAGGAATACATTTGGAAAATATTGAAATGGTTTCCAACGCAGGGGCAGATGTTTTAGTGGTTGGTTCTGCAATTTTCAAAAAAGACAGTTCAAAGATTACAAAAGAAATGCTTGCTATTATAAATAAAAAGGAAAACCTATAGATAGGTAGGAGGACGTAAATGAAATTAGGAATTGTTGGATTACCAAATGTAGGGAAAAGTACATTGTTTAATTCACTCACAAAAGCAGGAGCAGATGCGGCAAATTATCCATTTTGTACCATTGATCCAAATGTAGGAATTGTTATGGTGCCAGATGAGCGAATTGATTTATTAGGAGAAATGTATCATTCCAAAAAAATTACACCAGCAGTAATTGAATTTGTAGATATTGCAGGCCTTGTAAAGGGAGCGTCAAAAGGAGAAGGCTTAGGGAATCAGTTTTTAAGTAATATTCGTGAAGTTGACGCAATTCTTCATGTGGTTCGATGTTTTGAAGATACAAATGTAGTACATGTGGACGGATCCGTTGATCCTGTTCGAGATATTGAAACCATTAATTTCGAATTGATTTTTTCAGATATTGAAATTTTAGATAGACAACTTGCAAAAAAATCAAGAGGTGCTAGAAATGATAAAACACTTGCAAAAGAAGTTGCTTTTTTAACTCGTTTAAAAGAATTTTTAGAAGAAGGAAAATTGGCAATCAATTTTGAAAGAGAGGATGCCGATGAAGAGGTATGGTTTGCAGGTTGCAATTTATTAACTGCTAAGCCAACTATTTTTGCAGCAAATGTAAGTGAAGAAGATTTGGTTTCCGATGGATTGGAAAATTCTATGGTAAAGAAAGTTCGTGAATTTGCGCAAAAAGAAAATTGCGAGGTTTTTACAGTCTGTGCTCAAATTGAACAAGAAATTGCCGAATTAGAAGATGACGAGAAACAAATGTTTCTTGAAGATTTAGGACTTAGTGAGTCTGGATTAGAAAAACTAATCAAAGCAAGTTATCATTTGCTTGGGTTAATTAGTTTTTTGACGGCAGGAGAAGATGAAACAAGAGCTTGGACGATTATAAAAGGATCGAAAGCACCAAAAGCGGCAGGGAAAATTCATACAGATTTTGAAAGAGGATTTATTCGTGCTGAAGTGGTAAATTATAAAGATTTGTTAGAATTAGGATCGATTTCTGCGGCAAAAGAAAAAGGTTTGGTTGGAATCGAAGGAAAAGAGTATGTTGTAAAGGATGGCGATGTAATTTTATTCCGATTTAACGTATAGACAAAGAAAGGAAGTATGTTATATGACAAATATAATGAATGATATGGATATTGCATTCCCGCATTTGGGGATCTATTTGAAAAATGTTCCCAAAAACTTTACTGTTTTTGGATTTCCAATTGCGTTTTATGGAGTGATAATTGCGATTGCTTTTATTGCAGGGGTTTTAATTGCATCACATGATGCAAAAAAAACGAATCAAGATCCTGATACATATTGGGATTTTGCAATATATGTAATTGTTTTTTCACTTATTGGAGCTCGGTTATTCTATGTAATTTTTGAATGGGATAGTTACAAAGATAATTTATGGAGTGTTTTTAATATTCGAAATGGTGGACTTGCTATTTATGGAGGAATTATCTTTGCATTTTTAACGCTCGCAGTATATGCAAAAATAAAAAAGAAATCATTTTTACAAATGGCGGATACGGGAGTTTTAGGATTATTGCTAGGGCAAGTTATCGGAAGATATGCAAATTTTATGAATCGGGAAGCATTTGGGGAATATACAGATTCGATGTTTGCAATGCGTTTACCAATTAGTATGGTAAGAACATCCGATATCTCGGAAAGTATCATGCAACATATAGAACCAGGAATTAATTATATTCAAGTTCATCCCACATTTTTATATGAAAGTATGTGGAATTTAGTATTATTGATTTGCTTATTATGTTATCGAAAACATAAGAAATTTACAGGTGAAATTGCATTACTTTATATTACAGGGTATGGATTGGGTAGGTTTTTTGTTGAAGGATTGAGAACGGATCAATTGTTATTATGGAATACGCTAATCCCGATTTCAAGATTAATAGGTATCCTTGCATTTGTGATTGGACTTGCTTCTATTATAGGAATACGAGTAAAAATACTGCAAAAAGTAAAAAAAAATAAAAAAAATGAAAATAAATAAAGGATGAGTATAAACTGTATTTAGAACACAAAAATATATAAAATACTATATCTTGTAGTTTTTTAAAAACACAAGCTTTCCATCGTGGAAAGCTTGTGTTTTTTTTGTTTTCCCCACCTAAAAAAACACGGAAAAAGCCTTGCCAATTACATAGGATAGGAGTAAAATAAACAAATAAGTGGAGAAAAGTGGTTGAAAGTGGAAAAAAGTGGTGAATATTCACTATATTTTCTGTTTCGTAAAACAAAAGGTGAGAATTATGTTGATGGGAAAGTACAATCACACAATTGATGTAAAAGGACGGTTGATTATACCATCTAAATTCCGTGAGGATTTAGGTGAGAAATTTGTAATCACACGTGGACTTGATGGCTGTCTCTTCGCTTATGATATGGAAGAATGGAAAAAATTTGAAGATAAATTAAAAATGCTACCAAATAGTCAAAAAGATGTCAGAACCTACTATCGTTTCTTTTTAGGAGAAGCAGCACTTGTAGAATTTGATAAACAAGGAAGAATATTAGTTCCTGCAAATTTGAGACAATATGCAGACTTGGATAAAAATGTTGTAGTTGTTGGTGTTCTTGGAAGAATGGAAATATGGAGTCAAGAGAAATGGGATGTGGAAGATGCGACCTGTGGAGATATTGAACAAATTTCAGAGAATTTAGCAGCATTGGGGCTAAGTATATAGTTTCATAAAAGATGGGAAGTGAAATATGAGTTTTGAACATGTATCCGTATTGTTACATGAAACAATTGAAAATTTAAACATAAAACCAAATGGGATTTATGTGGATGGAACGCTTGGCGGTGCGGGTCATTCGTATCATATATGTGAACGACTTTCAAAAGATGGACATTTATATGGAATTGATCAAGATGCAGATGCTATTCAAGCAGCTACCAAAAGGCTGGAACCGTTTAAAGAGCAAGTTACGATTATTCGAGATAACTATGTAAACTGTAGGGAACAATTAAAAAAAGAATCGGTTGAAAAGGTAGATGGCATTTTATTGGATTTAGGCGTATCTTCTTTTCAATTAGATACGATAGAGCGTGGGTTTTCCTATAAATATGATACAAAACTTGATATGCGCATGGATCAACGTCAAAGAATGACGGCAGAGGATATTGTAAATACGTATCCACAAAACGAAATATATCGAATGATTCGTGATTATGGGGAAGACTCTTTTGCAAGAAATATCGCAAAGCATATCGTGCTGGCAAGAGAAGAAAAACCAATTCATACAACGGGAGAGTTAAATGAAATTATAAAAGCAGCAATTCCTATGAAAGTAAGAGCTAAAGGTGGTCATCCATCCAAAAAAACATTTCAAGCAATTCGAATAGAATGCAACCGAGAATTGGATGTTTTAAAAGAATCAATTGATGAATTAATTCTATTATTAAATCCAAATGGAAGACTTTGTATTATAACATTTCATTCTTTAGAAGATAGAATTGTAAAATCGGCATTTAGAAAAAATGAAGACCCCTGTACTTGTCCACCCGATTTTCCGATTTGTGTTTGTGGAAAGGTATCTCAAGGAAAAGTGATTACTAGAAAGCCAATTCTACCAACTGAGGAAGAAATAGCGATGAATAAAAGAAGTAAAAGTGCAAAACTTCGAGTATTTAGCAAAAAATAAAGAAAGCAGGCGAAAACATGAAAAAGATGATGTATGAAAAAAGCAATACGAAAAATACATATGATAGATCTTTCTATAATCGTAGTAACGTTGCGCATAAACGTGAACTGGATGTTACAATCGCTGAACCAAGAAAAAGAACCTTAGTAGAAGTACCAAATGCTCCGATACCAAAACAAAGAAGTCATGTAAAAATGTCTTTGGGTTATTTATTGTTTTTAGTATGTGCACTTGTTACAGTAGGGTATGTTTTGTTTGGATATGTTAAAATACAAGCAGAAATTACGAGTCAAGTTGACCGTATTTCTGAAATGGAAAGTCAATTAAATGAATTGACGATAGCAAATGAAGAAGAGTATACTAGACTAATGAGTAGCGTGGATCTTGATGAAGTAAATCGTGTGGCAAGACAGGAATTAGGTATGGTAAATGCCTCTTCCGATCAAATCATTGTTGTTTCGGGAAAAACGGATGATTATGTTACGCAAATGCAATCTATTCCCAATGAATAAAAACATGCAAAGTGGGTGTTTTTTTTGAAAAAGAAAAAAGAGAATTATCGAAAAGAAAAATTTATGGATTATATGCAAAAAAAACTAGTAGCACTATTTTTAATAGTACTACTAGTTTTTGTTGCACTTGCAATTAGACTATTTATGATTAGTAATAATAATGGAGAAGAATATTCAAAATTAATATTATCCCAACAAGAGTATGACAGTAAAACTTTATCTTATAGACGAGGAGAAATTTTAGATACCAATGGAACCAAACTTGCAGTAAGCGAAAAGGTATATAATTTGGTAATTGATAGTAAAGTTATGCATTATAAAGATGGAATTTATATTGATCCAACAGTACAGGCAGTTACCGCCTGTTTTTCTCTAGATGAAACAGAATTAAGAAACTATTTACAGGAAAATCAGGAATCTAGTTACTATGTACCATTGAAACAATTATCTTATGAAGAAGTTCAATATTTTGAAGAATATTGTGATAATAATGAATTGAATAGTTTAATATATGGAGTATGGTTTGAAGAAGAGTATAAAAGGGTATATCCAAATGATAGTCTTGCATGTGATGTAATTGGATTTGTACGAAGCGATAATGTAGGGATTTATGGATTGGAAGAATATTACAATTCTATTTTAAGTGGGACCAATGGAAGAGAATTTGGATATTTAAATGAATCAAATACGTTAGAACGAACTACGATACCAGCGGTGGATGGTTATAATTTAGTAACTTCTATAGATGCAAATGTGCAAAAAATTGTTGAAAAATATGTACTAGAGTTTAATGAAGAGTATGCAAATAATGCAAGAGATGGAGCAGGGAGTACAAATACAGGTGTTGTTATCATGGACCCAAATTCGGGTGAAATTATTGCGATGGCAAATTATCCAACGTTTGATTTGAACAACCCATATGATTTGTCTGGAATCTATACGGCTGATGAAATTACAGAAATGGATACCGATACGAAAAGTGAAGAGCAGCAAAGTTTGTGGAGAAATTTTTGCATCTTTAATACCTATGAACCAGGTTCTACGGCAAAACCATTTACAGTGGCAACGGGACTAGAATATGGAAGCCTAATCGGAAATGAAACTTTTTATTGTGGAGGATCTCTTGAGGTTAGTGGACATACGATTAAATGTAATAATGTAAATGGACATGGAACATTAGACATTGCAGGTGCATTAGCAGAGTCCTGTAATGTTGCATTAATGAAAATTGCAGCAATTATTGGCAAAGAAGATTTTATGAAAAGCTTAGGTGATTTTAATTTTGGATTAAAAACCAATATTGATTTAGTAGGAGAAACTAGAACGGATGGCTTAATATATACTCCAGAGGATATGGTTGCGTCGGATTTAGCGGTTTCTTCCTTTGGACAAGGATTTAATGTCACAATGATACAATTAGCATCTGGATTTTCTTCAATTATTAATGGTGGAAATTATTATGAACCGCATGTAGTCACAAAAATTGTAACAAAAGATGGGATGACGGTCGAAAATATAGAACCAAGAATCATTAAACAGACGATCTCAGAAGAGACTTCCACACAAATGATAGAATACTTAGATGGTGTAGTGGCAAATGGTACAGGTGCAAGTGCAAGACCTGCTGGATACACAATGGGTGGAAAAACAGGAACGGCAGAAAAATCAAAGATTAATGCAAATGGTGTATCTGAAAGAGATACAGAAAATTATGTAGTATCCTTTATTGGATATATGCCAGCAGAAAACCCGGAAATTCTAATTTATGTGGTGATTGATGAACCAAATGTAGCAGATCAAGCCCATTCAGGTTATGCAACCGCTCTAGTTCGTGCTATTATGACAGAAGCGGCACCTTATTTAGGGTTATATCAAACCGAAGAATTAAGTGAAAAAGAAATGGAAGAGATGCTTGAACTGGATAAAAATTTGTGGTTTAAAAATATTGATGATTCGGCAAAAGAATCGATTTTTGAAAGTACGGATATAGAAAATGAAAATATGGAAAAGGAAGATGTGAATGAAGAAGATACAGAAATAGAAGATACAGATGGGGAATAATATGATATAATAATTCGGTAAAAAATAGTAGGAAGGAAAAGAAATGGACAACTATAGTATTGTATTTCCTTTATTAGGGGCATTTGTTTTAAGTGCAGGAATCGGACCTTTAATAATTACATTGTTAAAGAAAAATAAAATTGGTCAAACAGAGAGAGAAGAAGGGTTACAGACACATCAGAAAAAAACAGGGACACCAGTAATGGGTGGATTAATCTTTTTGTTTGCCATATTTGTGATAGGAATTTTAAATATACATACGAGAACAGAAATATTACCAATAATAATAATTACCTTTGCATTTGGTGTGATAGGATTTATGGATGATTTTATCAAAGTGGTTTTGAAAAGAGCGATGGGACTTCGCGCATGGCAAAAAATGGGAATGCAAATAATAGTAACCGCGAGTTATGCTTATTATTTATATCAGGAAGATATGTTAGGAGTACGGCTTCCTTTCGGGAATGGAAGTATTTATGATTTGGGTATTTTTGCAATTATTTTAGTGTTTGTAGTAGTATTGGGGACGGTAAATGGAGCTAACTTTACAGATGGTGTGGATGGATTAGCAAGTAGTGTAACTGCTGTAATTGCATTGTTTTTTATGGTGGTTTCTTTGATACTTCAAGCGGGAATTGAACCGATAGCTGCCGCTGTTTTTGGTGCATTATTAGGATTTTTATTGTATAATTTATATCCCGCTAAAGTTTTTATGGGAGATACGGGTTCGTTAGCCTTAGGTGGATTTGTAGTCGCATCTGCTTATGCATTACAAATTCCATTATTTATTCCAATGATAGCTATCATATATTTAGCGGAAGTTATATCTGTGATTTTACAAGTTGGATATTTTAAACTTACCCATGGAAAGCGCATTTTCAAAATGGCACCGTTACATCATCATTATGAAAAAAGCGGCTGGTCAGAAACAAAAGTGGTAGGAGTATTTACGATTGTAACAATTCTAATGTGTTTTATTGGATTGCTTGCGTTGTAGTTAAGGGGAAAAGAATTGGGAACAGATATTAAAAAAAGCAAAGGATCAAATTCAAAAAAAGAACAATATTTTGACTACACGCTTTTGCTTGTTGTCGTTTTTTTGATTATGTTTGGGTTGTTAATGATTTATTCCACAAGCTCATATATGGCAGGAATCGAAACATCGTCTCCAGCTTTTTATTTGATAAAACAAGCGAAAGCTGCATTGGTTGGACTTGTATTTATGATTTTTATGATTGCTGTTCCATATACTTTTTGGAAGCATTTTTATTTTTTGGGTTATATTTTATCCATGTTGTTGATTGCTGCGGTATTGTTTGAATCTCTTGCAAGAGAGAGTCATGGAGCAACAAGATGGTTGAATATTGGTGGATATTCGTTGCAACCAGCGGAAGTGGCAAAATTATGTGTGATTTTATTTGTTGCTGTTATGATTTGCAAGATGGGAAAAGCAATTAACACATTAAAATCAGCGACAATCCTTATGTTGATGATAATTCCAATTTGTTTGGAATTGTTCTTTTTCACCCAGAATCTTAGTTCTGCAATTATTATTTTTGGAATTGTATTTTGTATGATTTTTGTTGCAAATAAGAATTATAAAGGGTTTATTGCAATCACGCTATTAGGAATTGCATGTGCAGCGGGAATTGTTTTTATAATTGTTTCAATGAGCGCAAATCAAGCAGGGACAGAACAAATTGATTTTAGAGGATTACGAATACTTGCTTGGTTAAATCCAGAAGAGTATATGACGGATACTGGATTACAAACCGTACAATCACTTTATGCAATTGGGTCCGGTGGATTATTAGGAAAAGGACTAGGCGAAAGCATGCAAAAGTTGGGCAGTTTGCCAGAGGCACATAATGATATGATTTTTTCAATTATTTGTGAGGAATTAGGGTTGCTTGGTGGGTTGGCAGTTATTATTCTTTATATTATATTGATTTGGCGTATGTTGATTATCGCACAAAATACAACGGACTTATTTGGAGCAATGCTTGTTGTGGGTGTTATGTCACATTTTATCATTCAGGTTTTAATTAATATTGCGGTTGTTACAAATTCTATTCCCAATACGGGAGTTACATTGCCGTTTATTAGTTATGGAGGAAGTTCTATTTTGTTTCTTATGATTGAAGTTGGGCTTGTTCTAAATGTGAGTCGTGGTATTTATGAGAAAAAGGAAAGAGATGCATGAAAAGAAAAAAGAAGAATAAAACAAGTAAACGATTTCGCTGGATAGTATTTCTTGCTTTCTTTTTTATGATTGTCATTGTAACCATATTTTTATATTTTAAATATCGAATTACATATGTTCTTGTGGAAGGGAATGTACACTATTCGGAAGAGGAAATTAAGGGATTTGTTTTGCGGGAAGATTACCCTTTAAATTCTTTATATTATTCTATAAAATATAAGAATAAAGTAATTACCGATATCCCGTTTATTGAACGTTTAGAAGTGAGTGTTGATGCACCGGATACCATACGCATTAAGGTTTATGAAAAACTTTTAGCAGGATATGTCACTTATTTAGGTGAAAATATATGTTTTGATAAAGATGGAATTGTTGTGGAATGTACGAATATTGTGCCTGAGAATATACCCCATATAACAGGATTACATTTTTCGCATATGGTTCTCTTTGATGAATTACAAGTAGAAGAGGATAATGTTTTCCCAACCATACTAGAATTGACCAAAACACTTCAAAAATATGAATTAGACCCAACGGAAATTTATTTTACAACGAAGCAAGAAATTGTATTATATTTTGTAGATGTGCGTATTCATATTGGAGATACTGATTTTTTGGATGAAAAATTGGGATTTGTATCTGAAATATTACCAAGTTTGGAAGGAAAAAAAGGAGAACTTTCTTTGAAGAATTATAGTGGAGAATCTTGTAGTATTACTTTCCAAGAAGATGAATATGAAAAAAATCAATAAAATGTTACAAAAATAGTAAAAATAGGTTGATAATTTTCGAGAAAAATTATATGATGATGTGTAGAAGTTTATGGGGAAATGGTGTAAGGGATAGGAGGATATACTTTGCTAGAGATAAAATCAAACAATCAAGAATTTGCTGCAAAAATCGTAGTAGTGGGTGTTGGTGGTGCTGGAAATAATGCTGTTAATAGAATGATAGATGAAGGAATTGAAGGTGTTGAGTTTGTTGGTGTAAATACCGATAAACAAGCGTTACAATTATGTAAAGCTGCACACTTATTGCAAATAGGTGAGAAGTTAACCAAAGGACTGGGGGCTGGTGCAAAACCCGAAATTGGGCAAAAAGCGGCAGAAGAGAGTTCAGAAGAGATTATTGCGGTACTAAAAGGTGCAGATATGGTTTTTGTTACTTGTGGAATGGGTGGCGGAACTGGAACAGGAGCAGCGCCTGTGATTGCAAGACTTGCAAAAGAAATGGGTATCTTAACTGTTGGAGTTGTAACAAAACCTTTTCGTTTTGAAGCAAAAGTTCGTATGATAAATGCAGTAAGTGGGATAGACCGTTTAAAAGAAAATGTGGATACCATCATTGTTATTCCTAATGATAAATTATTAGAGATTGTGGACCGTCGTACAACAATGCCGGATGCTTTAAAAAAAGCAGATGAAGTTTTACAGCAATCCGTACAGGGAATTACAGATTTGATTAATCGTCCAGCCATTATTAATTTGGATTTTGCAGATGTGCAGACGGTAATGAAAGATAAAGGTGTTGCACATATTGGTATTGGTGTTGGAAAAGGTGATGATAAGGCAAAAGAAGCAGTACAAATGGCAATCGAATCACCATTATTAGAAACTACCATTCATGGAGCAACTGATGTGATCATTAATATTTCAGGTGATATTACTTTAAATGATGCCAATGAAGCGGCAAGTCATATTCAAGAATTATCAGGTGTGGACGTAAATATTATTTTTGGTGCAATGTATGATGAATCCAAACCAGAAGAATGTACGATTAGCGTTATTGCAACGGGATTAGAGGAAACACCACGTTTTCATAAAACAGAAAATAAAGGGTTTGCGCCTAGTAGTCTAGGCAAACCATTAAATAATGGAATCAAACCATCGATGCAGATGCATCCACAAAAACAGGTGGAGCAAGATACAACCGAATCAATGCAAAAACCAAAAGCGATACGGAGTAATGTAGAAGAAAGAACCATTAGTATTCCAAGTTTCTTACAAAAAAAATAAAGGTAGCATGAAAAAGGGGAAAGTTTATATGTGAACTTCCCCCTTTTTTCATTTGGTTGACATAAAAGGAAAAAGATAATATACTAATTGTGTTAATATCAAATCGATGTAATATGATGGGGGAAAAAATATGAAATGTCCATTTTGTGGCCATGAAAACACGAGAGTCATTGATTCAAGACCTGCAGAAGATAATAATTCGATTCGTAGAAGACGTGTATGTGATGAATGTAATAAACGGTTTACTACGTATGAAAAAATCGAAACTATTCCTTTGATTATTATAAAAAAGGATAATAATCGAGAAACATATGATCGAAGTAAAATTGAAGCAGGTGTTTTGCGTGCATGTCATAAAAGACCAATTAGTGCAAATCAAATCAATAAGTTGGTGGATGATGTGGAAACGGAAATTTTTAATTTGGGAGAAAAAGAGGTTCCAAGTACGGTTATTGGTGGCTTGGTTATGAACAAATTAAAAGATTTAGAAGCGGTAGCATATGTTCGTTTTGCATCTGTTTACCGTGAATTTAAAGATGTAAACACTTTTATGGATGAATTGAAAAAAGTATTAAATTAATAAGAAATAGAATGCCATAACTGCTTCCTAGTGATGTGTGTCATGGTATTTTATAAGATAAATTTTAGGATAGGAGAAAACATGAAAAAAAGAAGAAAATTACTTCTTTTTCTAACCATGTTTGTTTCGCTTTCTATTGCACTCTGTGGATGCAGAGGTGATAAGAGCAGTGCGGAAACCTCATCTATTACCATTGGCATACCTCAAGATATTGAAGATAGTCTTGATCCCCACAAAGCAAAGGCGGCAGGAACGAAAGAGGTATTATTCAATGTTTATGAAGGTTTAGTAAAACCGGATAGTGATGGTAATTTTATTCCCGCTGTGGCGAGCAATTATGAAATTGAAGAAGATGGAAAAAAGTACATTTTTGAATTAAGAAAAGATGTGAAATTTCACGATGAGTCAATTGTTACAGCAGAGGATGTTAAATATTCGTTAGAAAGATGCGCCGATGCAAATGATGAGACTACATTTGTGCCGGCGTATTCTAATTTGGAATCTGTTGATATTTTAGATGAATGGACGATTCAAATCACCTTAAAACAAAAGGATACGGAGTTTTTAGCGTATATGACAACGGCTATTATTCCAAAGGATAATGAAGATTCTAATGCAAATCCAATTGGAACAGGGCCTTATCAGTTTGTATCTAGAACTCCACAGGAGAATATTGTTTTTGAAAAATTCGCCTCTTATTGGGGAACAAAAGCAAATATTGAGAATGTGATTTTTAAAGTTGTTTCTAATGCAGATATGGTAGTTTTAAATTTAAATGGTGGGTCTTTAGACATGTATGCACGTTTAACACAAACACAAGCCGATGAATTAGATGATACATTCACCATTTATGAAGGCACGATGAATTTAGTACAAGCTTTATATGTGAATAATGCCGTAGAACCATTTGATAATATGCTAGTAAGACAAGCAATGAGTTATGCTGTTGATAAACAAGAAATTCAAGATTTGATTTTTGAAGGACGTGGACAAGAAATTGGAAGTAGTATGTTCCCTTCATTTTCAAAATACTATACGGAAGAATTAAACGAAACATATAGAACGGATATTGAAAAAGCAAAGAGCTTATTAAGTGAGGCAGGATATCCGGATGGATTTTCCTTTACCATTACCGTTCCTTCAAATTATCAGCCACATATTGATACGGCACAAGTTTTAGTTGAACAATATAAAAAAATCGGCTTGGATGCAACCATTGAACTTGTTGAATGGAGTACATGGTTAAGTGAGGTCTATACGAATCGAAACTATGAAACAACCGTGATTGGAGTGGATGCAGCAAATTTAACGGCGAGAGCATTACTGGAACGTTTTCAATCAGATGCATCCGATAATTTTATTAATTTTAACTCCGAAGATTACGATATGGCATTAGCAAAGGCGATAGCAAGTGTTTCTGAGGAAGAAAAAATAGTTGCATATAAAGAATGCGAAAAAATTTTATCTGAGGAAGCTGCAAATGTATATATTCAAGATATGCCAGAATTAGTTGCAATTAGTAATCGTTTCACAGGGTATGCGTTTTATCCGTTATATGTACAGGATATTGCAAAACTTCGATTGGTAGAAGAATAAACAGGATAGAAATATATTTGGAAAGAAGGCAAGGATATGGAGAAAATTGGAAAAAAGATCATGATGATGATTTTTACATTGCTTTTCGTATCCTTGCTTGTTTTTTTGGCTTTTTCTATAATTCCTTCAGATCCTGCAACAATAATATTAGGGCTGGATGCAAATGAGGAAAGTATTCAAGCACTACGTGAAGAAATGGGATTAAATCAACCTATTTTAATACAATATGTGAAGTGGATAGGAAATGCAATACAGGGAGATTTTGGGAATTCATATAGTTATCAAATGTCTGTGCAGGATTTACTTTATGATAAAATAATTATAACAAGTATTTTATCCGGATTGTCGTTTTTGTTACTGTTAATGGTATCCATTCCCTTAGGAATCTATACGGCAAAGAGAAAAGGTCATATAATGGATTCCTTGATAGTGTGGTTATGTCAAATTAACATGGCAATTCCACCTTTTTTTATAGGTATCATATTAACTTATATTTTTGGTATTGTTTTACGAATATTTACGCCAGGACAGTTTGTATCGTATCATGTAGATTTTCTAGCATTTCTTTCATATTTGTTATTACCCGCGATATCTATCGCAATTCCTAAAATTGCAATGACTGTTAAAGTATTACGAAACGCCATCGTGGACGAAGTTGGAAAAGATTATGTTCGAACAGCATATAGTAGAGGTAATAATTCAAGTCATGTATTTTATAAACATATTTTAAAAAATGCATTTATTCCTTTCTTTACTTTTGTAGGGATGATTTTAACGGATCTATTTGTCGGAAGTATCATAATCGAACAAGTTTTTGGTATTCCTGGACTTGGCAGAATTTTATTGTCTTCAATTTCAAATAGAGATTATCCAGTGGTGCAAGCAATTATTTTGTTTCTTGCTTTTTTTATTTTACTAGTGAATTTTATCATAGAAATTCTTTATCAAGTGGTTGACCCCAAAATAAAGAATGGGTAGGTGAGTATGAGAAAACGTAAAAATTGGGAGTTATTCATAGGGTCGATTCTTGTGGGAGTAGTAATTGTACTCGTTTTTTTGGGGATTTTTTGGACACCATATCAAGTGGAAACGATGAATGTATCAGAAAAATTACAAGGTATTTCTTGGAACCATATTTTTGGCACCGATCAATTTGGCAGAGATGTTTTTTCTCGTGTAATGAAAGGAATGGGTGTTTCTTTTCTTATTGCTACGGGAACCGTAACGATTGGGCTTTTCTTTGGATTTATTAACGGCGCGACAAGTGGATATTTTGGCGGTATTTATGATGAAATGGTAATGCGTATTACGGATACTTTTTTTGCATTTCCAGCAATTTTAATTGCTTTGGTAATTGTCAGTTTGTTTGGAAGTGGTAAATATTATATATTACTCGCACTTGGTATTGCATTTATACCAAGTTTTACAAGAGTAATTCGTGCAGAATATATAAAACAAAGAGGAAAAGAATATGTGGATGCTGCAAAAATAATGGGAGCTAATAATTTCCGAATTATTTTTATTCACATATTACCAAATTGTAAAACAATTATTTTGACCAATGTATTAATTGGATTTAATAATGCGATTTTAGCAGAAGCAGGAATGAGTTATTTGAGTATTGGAGTGCAACCACCGGATGCAAGTCTTGGAAGAATGTTATCAGAATCCCAGGCATATTTATTTTCGGCACCATGGTGTGCAATTTTTCCAGGAATTATGATCGTTGTCATGGTTTTAGGATTTACCTTACTAGCAGAAGGCTTGAAAGCTAAAACGAATGGGAGGGATTGCGATGTTAAAAATCAATAATTTAAAGATTGAGGTTTTTGATCATACGTTACCAGAAACGTTAGTGCAAAACATTAGTTTTTCAATGGAAGAATCTGAGATATTAGGAATTGTAGGGGAATCCGGATCTGGGAAAACGATGACTGCACTTGCAATTGCCGGACTGCTTTCCAGACATGACATGGAAAAAAGCGGAGAAATTATTTTTGATGGTGTGAATTTACTTACCTGTAAAAGAGAGGTATTGAGAAAATTACAAGGAAAGGAAATTGGAATTATTTTTCAAGAGCCAATGACTTCGTTAAATCCAGTAAAAAAAATAGGATGGCAAGTAGAAGAAAGCCTTGTTATTCATACGAAGTTAAACAAGGAAGAAAGAAAGAAGAAAGTAATCGAGGTGTTTCATGAAGTTGAATTACATCAGCCGGAAAAGGTGTATCATATGTATCCACATCAATTATCCGGAGGTATGCGTCAACGAGTTATGATTGCGGCAGCAATTATAGGTAATCCTAAATTATTAATTGCAGATGAACCAACAACGGCACTTGATGTTCTCGTTCAAGCACAAATCATGAAACTATTAAAAAAGACAAATCGAACAAAAAATATGGCGATTTTATTTATTTCTCATGATCTGAGTTTGATTGCAAAACTTTGTACAAAGGTATTGGTTATGAAAGATGGACAGATTATTGAACAAGGAACGGTAGAGGATGTATTTCAATCTCCAAAGAAACCCTATACAAAATTATTAATTGAATCCATTCCCAAATGGGATGTTTCATAGAAAGTGAGAATTCATGAGTGCGATACTTGAAGTGAACAAATTATCCGTATCCTATAATAAAAAAGCAAACGAAAAGGAAATTCTTGGATGTAATCAAGTTTCGTTTATCATAAATCAAGGCGAAATTGTAGGATTATTAGGAGAAAGTGGTTGTGGAAAATCAACGGTAGCAAAAGCGATTATGGGCTTGATAAAACCAAATAATGGAGAAATAATTCATAATTCCTTACGTCCACAAATGATTTTTCAAGATCCCAAAAATTCATTGAATCCTTCGATGAAAATTGGAAGGATTCTTGAAGAGCCATTACGCATAGAGGGTGGTTTTTCAAAAATAGAAAGACGAAAAAAAGTACTTGATATGATGGTAAAAGTGGGGCTTGAGAAAAGCCTTATCCATCGGTATCCGGAGGCTTTATCTGGAGGGCAAAGACAGAGAGTGTGTATTGCAGCATCACTTATTATGGGATGTAAATTATTGGTTGCAGATGAAGCAGTATCTGCATTGGATATGACAATTCAAGCGCAAATTGTCGAATTGTTGATAAAAATGCAAAAAAGCTTAGATTTATCTATTTTATTTATTTCACATGACTTGCGTTTAGTGTATAATATATGTGACCATGTTATTGTAATGAAAGATGGAGAAGTCTTAGAAAGTGGTATTACGAAAGAGGTCTTTTTACATCCAAGCACAGATTATATGAAGCAATTAATGGAAGCTTCTCAATGGATATAGAGTAATGTGACTGAACTATAAAGTTTTCAGATAATATGTCGATATATACAATGAAAATATTGTTAAGGAGGTGGCGTTTTGGGAATGCAAATTACAGGATATAATGAATTATACTCAGATTATAAAAATTCATCGATACCAAAAGTAAGTGAAGAAACTGTATTACAGCAACAACAAGAAGAAGCAAAACGCATACCTGAAAGCGTTGTTACACAAGCGGATACAAATCGTGTCAATAATGCAAGTTTAGAAGATATCTCCTTAACTTTAAAAGTTGAAGATTTTAATCTTGTTGGTAAAGATAGCGGATTAGAAACATTAGATATGCAAAAAGCATTATCGGATTTAAAAAAAGATCAAGTATTACAAGAATATAATTATTTTGTTGGTAGTGCACTAGATTCAAATCTTATGAATGCAAGTGATGATGGAATGGTATTTCAGAAATTATAAAAATAGATTTATAGATAAAACAAAACACCTTGCTTATTTGCAAGGTGTTTTGTTATAATGGGATAATTAAGCAAGGAGGGACATAAGTATGTTTCGAACGTTTTTTCCAGATGCATATATGGATTCAATATATGATGTGGATTTTTTGGAATTATGGAATCGGGGTATTAGAGGGTTAATCTTTGATATCGATAATACGTTAGTAATGCATGGGGCACCGGCTAACAAAGAAATAAAAAAATTGTTACAATCCCTGAAAACAATGGGATTTCAACTAGTACTTATGTCAAATAACAAAGAACCAAGAGTGAAAATGTTCTTTGATGAAGTCGAAGCAACCGCATATATATATAAGGCTGGAAAACCAAGCCGTAAAAGTTATGTTAAGGCTATGCAAATCATGCACACCAATAAAGAAAATACGGTATTTATTGGAGATCAGCTTTTTACAGATGTTTGGGGAGCAAAAAGAGCAAAGGTTTTTGGGATTTTGGTAAAACCGATTGATCCGAAAGAAGAAATACAAATTGTATTGAAAAGAAAATTGGAACGAATAGTGTTATATTTTTATTATAAAAAATAGATGCAAGATAAAATAGAAGGGATGCTATGAAGATTAAAGCAAGTACAAAAACATATGGATTACTTGGTAATCCAATCGAACATTCGATTTCACCAATCATTCATAATATGTTTTCAGAGGAATTACAAGAAGATGCAATTTATGAGACTTTTTGTGTAGAAAAAGGTCAATTAGAGCAAGCGATTAAAGGTGCTTATGCATTAAAAATTCAAGGATTAAATATTACAGTTCCTTTTAAAACAGAAGTGATCGATAAGTTGGTATTTGTTGAGGAAGAAGCAAAAAAAATTGGAGCAGTTAATACCTTGGTGTATCAAGAAGATGGATATCATGGGTTAAATACGGATTGTGAAGGACTGCATCAAGCATTTATATCGGATGGAATTCCATTGGAAGAATTAGACATCCTTATTCTGGGGGCGGGTGGTGCAGCAAGAGCTGTTCTTTATATGTGTATGAAATATTCAAAAAAAAATATTTATATATGTAATCGCACCAAAGAAAAGGCAATTTCTTTAGCAGAAGAAATGAATGACTATTTTGGTCGTGACCAAGTCGTTGGATTAGGAATGGATAGTTTTGAACAAATACCACAGTGTAAGAAGGGATATTTGGCGATACAAACAACAAGTGTGGGGTTATATCCGTTTATAAAGGATTGCATTGTGACCGATGCATCTTTTTTTCAAAAGGTTGCAATTGGTTATGATATTATATATACACCAGAAGAAACTGCTTTTATGAAAGAAGTTACGAAGGCAGGTGGAATTGCATATAATGGATTGAAAATGCTTTTGTTTCAAGCTGTGCTAGCATATGAAACTTGGAGAAAGAAAAAAATACCTTTGGAGTTGTCTGAAAAGGTCTTGGTAAAAATGAAGGATGAATTGAATGCACAAAACTAATGTAATTTTAATTGGATTTATGGGCGCAGGAAAAACAACGGTTGGGAGAAGACTTTCTTATCGATTGCGTAAAACATTTTTGGATGTAGATAGTTATATTGAAAAAAAAGAGGGGCGTACAATCAAAGATATTTTTAAGGAAGAAGGCGAAACGTATTTTCGAGAGTTAGAAACGCAGGCATTAATAGAAATGCAAAGCGATTCGGCAAGCCATGTAATTTCCACAGGTGGAGGACTGCCAATAAAAGAAGAAAATCAAAAGATTTTAAAAAGGATGGGAACCGTTATTTATTTGCGTACAAAACCAGAAACGGTTTTTCAAAGAATTAAACATGATACGAATCGTCCCTTGCTTCAAGTAAGCGATCCGAAAGGGAAAATAAATGAAATGTTAAATCGTAGAGATCCTATTTATCTTGCAGTTGCAGATGTAGTAATCGATGTAGATCATAAAGATTTTAAAAGTATATTAAATGAAGTGCTTGGTAAATTGAAAAAGGAGGGCGAGTCAAATTAAAATATTAGTAATCAATGGACCGAATTTAAATTTTTTAGGCATTCGAGAAAAATCAATCTATGGAAAAGAAGATTATGATTTTTTATTACAGATAATTGCAAATAAAAGCAAAGAAATGAATGCACAGATCGAAGTGTTTCAAAGCAATCATGAAGGAGCCATCATTGATCGAATCCAAGATGCTTATTTTGATGGAACAGAAGGCATTGTAATTAATCCAGGAGCGTATACACATTATTCGTATGCAATTAGAGATGCGTTAGCATCAATAGAGGTTCCAAAAGTAGAAGTACACATATCCGATATAACAAAAAGAGAAGATTTTAGAAAAAAATCAGTTACGAAAGAGGAATGTGACAACCAAATTTACGGGCAAGGATTGGATGGATATTTGCAAGCAATTGATTGGATTATGAATTGTAAAAATAATAGTTGAAAAGATATCATATTTAGTATAAAATGATAAGTGAATTATATGTAAATTTTAGGAGGGTTTTATGGTTTCTGCAGGAGATTTCAGAAATGGAATAACTATTGAGTATGATAATAATATTTATCAAATACTTGAGTTTCAACATGTTAAGCCGGGAAAAGGGGCAGCATTTGTTCGAACAAAGTTGAAAAATATTATTAATGGGGGAATCGTTGAAAAAACTTTCCGTCCATCAGAGAAGTGTGAACAAGCACATATCGAAAGAAAAGAAATGCAATACTTATATTCAGATGGTGAATTATTTTACTTTATGGATACAGAAAATTACGAGCAAGTTGGTTTGAATACAGAAACAGTTGGAGATGCTTTGAAATTCGTGAAAGAAAACGAAATGGTAAAAGTATGCTCACATAAAGAAAATGTTTTTGCAATTGAACCTCCACTTTTTGTTGAGTTATTAGTAACGGAAACAGAGCCAGGAATTAAGGGAGATACTGCTCAAGGAGCTACCAAACCATGTGTAGTGGAATCTGGAGCAACGGTATATGTACCTTTATTCGTTGAAGAAGGAGATAAGATAAAAATTGACACACGAAGTGGAGATTATTTATCAAGAGTGTAATTTTTGAAAGTAGCAAACTGTAAGACAATGGAAACATTCCATTGTCTTTTTTTTGTATAAAATTAAGTAGGAGGAAAGTATGAATTATCAGGTATTTATTGAAGAAATTAAAGAACAATTACAGAAGAAATTATCGATTTGTAAAATTGATATTATTGATGTACCAAAGAATAATGGTGTGATTTTAAAAGGCGTGCGAATTATGAGAAAAGATTGTCCAGTTTCTCCTTTGATATACTTGGAGCAATATTTTGCTCGCTATCAAGCGGGGGAAGAAATAGGGATGCTTATTGCGGATATTGTAGATTGCTATCAATATTCAAAAATAAATAAACCGATGCAGGTGGATAAATATTTGGTCTTTGATGATGTAAAAGAACGGATTGTATATAAATTAATTAATTATGAAAAGAATAAAACATTATTAGAAGAAATTCCACACGTACAATTTTTAGATTTAGCAATTGTATTTTATTATATTTGCGAAAATTCAGAGCCTATACAGGCAACCATCTTGATTCGAAACACACATTTACAGATGTGGAACCAAACGAAAGAAAATATCTTTGCAATTGCGATTAAAAATGCACCAAAACAACTAAAAGTTTGCCTTCGTGGAATGCATGCCGTAATAAAAGATATGTTACGCCAAGAAGAAATGAAAGAGGAGATATTATATCACTTGGATTCTAAAAGGGAGCAAGATGACATGTATGTGTTAACGAATCAAAAAGGAATTTTCGGTGCAGCATGCATGCTTTATTATAATGTATTAGAAAGTTTTTCTAAAAGAATAAAAAAGGATTTTTATATTTTGCCAAGTTCGATTCATGAGGTCATTTTAGTTCCAAAACAAGAGGAAATGGAAGCAAAAAAGCTAAAAAAAATGGTAAAAGAAGTAAATGAATCGGAAGTTTCTGAAGAAGAAATATTATCCAATAATGTATATTTTTATTCATTTGAAAATCAAAAATTTACGATTGCATAGGAGGATTTTTAATGCCTGAAAAAACTAGACATTACCTTTAGAATATGATATTATTATCAACGAAGTGTAATAAATTCGTAATATATCGGAAGTGTCGTTTTACTTAGTATGAGTACAAACAATGGGGATGAAATATTAGAGAGTTTGTATTTTGCACCCGTAGTATAACGGATAGAATGAAGGCCTCCGACGCCTTAGATGCAGGTTCGATTCCTGTCGGGTGTATTTACTGAGTTGGACAAAAAACTAGAATGAGAAGGTGTAAATATTGGAAAAATTTTCAGATAGAAATGATCGAATTAAAACAGGCATTATCAATTTTTTCAAAAAGATTGATCGATGGGGGAAAAGAAATAAAAAACTAGTATTTGCTCTTTGGGTAGGATTTTTTGTTTGCTTACTTTCTATTGTTGTTGTTCGGATTTTCGTGATGAAAGAAACAAATGAAACGAATATGGTCGCGGAATCTGCACAAGAAGTTCTAGGAGTAGAAGAAGAACAAGTCAAAGCAATTGAGGAGGTCCCACTAGAGAAAGATAAGTATGTGGAACTGAATTTGTTTTTTGCAGATTATTTTGCATCCCTTGCAGAAGGAAATAAAGATACTGTTTTAAATGCACGGACAGAAATGGACGATTTAGAATGGATAAAAATATTAAAAAAGAGTGACTTTGTGGAATCCTATCAAAACTTAGCTTGCTATACGAAGCCAGGTCCCTTTGATGATACATATGTATGTTATGTATACTATGAAGTTAAATTTCATGATTTAGAGGAACTTGTTCCTGGGTTAAGTACTATGTATGTTATAAAGGATGGAGAGAATTATAGAGTCGAATGTTCCGAAATAGAAGATGATGTACAGACTTATTTGATCTCAATATCCAAACAAGAAGATGTCGTAGATTTGTTTCGAAAAGTTCAGGTGGAATATAATGATTTAGTAGCTTCTAATCCTGAAGTTGAAGTATATCTTACGGAATTACCGGATCAAATCATTGTAGAAGTAGCCAAAGAACTGGCTTCTATTTCAGATGAAACGGTTGAAACCGAAGAAATTGTTGAAGAAGAAGATGTAGTAAGTGAAGAAGTAGTGGAAGAAGTAATCATTCAAACTGTGAAAGCTACAACAACTGTAAATGTCCGTAAATCGGATAGTACAACGGCCGAAAGAATTGGAAAGGTTCAAGAAGGAAGTGAATTGACTTGCCTTGAAAACTTAGATAATGGTTGGAGTAAAATTATATATGAAGACCAAGAGGCATATATTAAAACGGAGTATTTAGAAGTTGTTGAAGAAAAAGTAGTGGAAGCAGGAGCTGCAGTAGAAGGAACGATGGTTACAACGACGGATAATGTCCATATTCGAAAAGAAGCAAGTATCAATGCAGAAAATATAGGAGCAGCACTTGCAGGCGAAACTTTTGAATTGTTAGAAAATCTTGATAGTGGATGGAGTAAAATTTTATTTAATGGAGAAGAAGCATATATAAAGAGTGACTATTTGGATTTGTAATAGATTACTTGCGTTTTGATATGTTGAAGAATATAATTATTTTATAATAAAGTATGGGGAGGAAGTTATAATGTCTTATATTGACGAAATCATCGAACTTGTGATTGAGAAAAATCCATCTCAACCAGAATTTCATCAAGCAGTAAAGGAAGTGTTAGAATCTTTAAGAGTTGTTGTAGAAAAGAAGGAAGAAGAATTTCGATCGGATGCATTGTTAGAACGATTAGTAAATCCAGAAAGACAAATTATATTTCGTGTTCCTTGGGTGGATGACAGAGGGAAAGTACAAGTGAATACAGGTTTTCGAGTACAATTTAATAGTGCAATAGGACCTTACAAAGGTGGAATTCGATTACATCCAAGCGTTAATTTGGGTATTATTAAATTCTTGGGATTCGAACAAGTATTAAAAAATTCTTTAACTGGACTTCCGATTGGAGGAGGAAAAGGTGGATCGGATTTTGATCCAAAAGAAAAATCGGATAGAGAGATTATGTCTTTTTGCCAAAGCTTTATGACAGAACTTAGTAAACATATTGGAGCAGATACGGATGTGCCGGCTGGTGATATTGGTACAGGAGCAAGAGAAATTGGATATATGTTTGGTCAATATAAAAGATTGAAGAACCGATATGAAGGAGTACTAACTGGAAAAGGACTTTCTTATGGAGGTTCCTTAGCTAGGACTGAGGCAACTGGATTTGGTCTGCTTTATATCACCAAGGAATGTTTAAAACAAAACAATATAGATATAAAAGGAAAAACAGTAGCAATTTCTGGAGCTGGGAATGTTGCAATTTATGCGACAAAAAAAGCGCAAGAACTTGGTGCTAAAGTTGTAACTTCATCAGATTCTACTGGATGGATTTATGATCCGGATGGAATTGACTTAGAAGCATTACAAGAAATCAAAGAAGTGAAACGTGCTAGACTATCAACCTATAAAGAATATCGCCCAAATGCGACATATCATGAAGGAAAAGGTGTTTGGTCGGTAAAATGTGATATTGCATTGCCTTGTGCAACACAAAATGAATTACATATAGAAGATGCAAAACAATTAGTAGCGAATGGTTGTATCTATGTTGGAGAAGGCGCCAATATGCCAACAACGCTTGATGCAACTGCATATTTCCAAGCAAATAATGTAATATTTATTCCTGGAAAAGCAGCAAATGCTGGTGGCGTGGCAACTAGTGCATTAGAAATGTCACAAAATAGTGAACGACTCAGTTGGACATTTGAAGAAGTTGATAAAAAATTACAAGAAATTATGATTAATATTTTTAGAAATTTAGATGCAGCAGCAAAAAAATATGGTAAAGATGGTGATTATGTAGCAGGTGCTAATCTTGCCGGATTTGAAAAAGTTGCGGATGCAATGAAAGCGCAAGGAATTTGTTAAGAATTTCATACTAGAAAGCGTATATAGAAAACTCCACTTATGTGAATGCTAAGTGGAGTTTTTTTTGCAAAGATTCATATTTCTTCTTTATATCATAGGGTTTCTTGCGTATTTAAATTGTGTTATAATGAAAAGCAGTTTCATATGATTTATAACAAAAATGGAGATATCATGGAAGAATATGTACGAGTTAATAAATTGCTTAGTGAGTATGGTTACTGCTCGAGAAGAAAAGCGGACCAATTAATCGAGGAAGGACAGGTTGTCTGCAATGGCAAAGTTCTAGTCGTAGGACAAAAAGTTCCAGTACGGTCCACTTTATATGTAAAAGGGGAAAAAATTGCAAAAGAAACGGAACGTAAAATTTTAGCGTTTTATAAACCAAAAGGAATTGAATGCACTGCAAATGAAGATGTGAAAAATAATGTATTTCGTTTTTTGCAGTACGATAAACGATTAATGTATGTTGGTAGACTAGATAAAGACTCGGAAGGTCTTCTTTTGCTTACCAACGAAGGTGATTTGATAAATAAAATAATGCGTGCAGGAAATTATCATGAAAAAGAGTATGTCGTAAGAGTGGATAAAAAAATCACACCTTTCTTTTTGAAACAGATGGCGGAAGGTGTTAACATACTAGATACTAAGACAAGACCATGTGTTGTTGAAAAAATTGACACCTATCAATTTCGAATAGTATTAACGCAAGGATTAAATCGCCAAATAAGAAGAATGTGCGAAGTTTTTGATTATAAAGTATTGTCTTTAAAACGAATACGAATTATGAATGTAATGCTTACAGATTTAAAAGAAGGTGAGTATCGAGAACTGACACAATCGGAAGAAAAACAATTGCGAAAACAAATTGAAGGGTCTTATAATATCTATCCAAAGTAGAAAAGGGAGGAAACGATGAACGTATTATTATTTAATGGAAGTAGTAAAGCAAAAGGTTGTACGAATAGAGCGCTGCTAGAAATTGAAAAGGAATTAAATGACAATGGAATTGATACAGAAATTATATGTATTGGTGGTGTTGAAATAAGAGATTGTAATGGGTGTGGAGCATGTAGAAATAATAATGGATATTGTTTTTATGATGATGATGCAATTAATGAATATATTGAAAAAGCAAAACACGCAGATGGGTTTATCTTTGGAACGCCAGTTTATTATGCGCATCCAAGTGGAAGATTACTTTCCGTCATGGATCGAATGTTTTACGCAGGGTCCCAAGCCTTTAAGTATAAACCGGGGGCTGCAATTGCATCTGCTAGAAGAGCAGGAACAACAGCCTCTATCGATGTAATAAATAAGTATATGACATTTGCATGTATGCCAATTGTATCTTCTTCTTATTGGAATGGGGTGCATGGAAACAATTCGGATGAAGTTGAACAAGATTTGGAAGGATTACAAACCATGAGAAATCTTGGCAATAATATGGCTTGGCTTTTAAAATCAATAGAAGCAGGAAAACAAGCAGGGATCAGACAACCACAACCAGAAAAAGAAAATCGAACGAATTTTATTCGTTAGTTACGAGGAACATCATGGATAAAATGAAACAAATGAAAGCATTAATTGAAGAACTAAATGATGCCTCCTATCACTATTATGCATTGAGTGAAGAAAAAATAAGTAATATTGCATATGATAAAAAATATGAGCAATTAGAGAAATTAGAAAAAGAATTACACACTGTATTATCCAATTCTCCAACACTTCATGTAGGGTATGAAGTAGTTACTAATCTTCCCAAAGAAAAGCATGATAAACCCATGTTATCTTTAAGCAAAACAAAAAGCAAGGAAGAACTTAAAAACTGGTTAGGAGATAACAAAGGTCTTCTTTCTTGGAAAATGGATGGGTTAACCATTGTTTTGACATATCGAAAAGGACAGTTAGTAAAAGCAGTTACGAGAGGAAATGGAGAAATAGGTGAGGTAGTTACAAATAATGCAAAAATGTTTATTAATCTTCCAGGAACAATTCCTTATCAAGATGAAATCATTTTACGCGGAGAAGCGGTAATTTCTTATTCTGAGTTTCAAAAGATCAATAAAGAAATCGAAAATCCAGAGGAACAATATAAAAATCCTAGAAATCTTTGCTCTGGTTCTGTGCGCCAATTAAATAATGCAGTGACTGCAAAACGAAAAGTTGAAATTTATATTTTTTCTTTGGTTGCTGCGGATAAAGAATTATTTGATAATTCAAAAGAAAAGCAATATACATTTTTAAAAAGCTTAGGATTTTCTGTGGTAGAATATCAGGTTGTGACGCAGAATACCATATTTGCAGCACTAGATGAATTTTCAAAAAAGGTAAAAACGTACAACTTACCATCCGACGGATTGGTCTTAACATACGATGATATTTCCTATGGAGAATCTTTAGGGAAAACTGCAAAATTTCCAAGAGATTCGATTGCTTTTAAATGGAAGGATGAACTTGCAGAAACAAAGCTTAACTATATAGAATGGAGCCCCTCTAGAACAGGACTAATTAACCCTGTTGCAGTATTTGATGCGGTGGAATTAGAAGGGACAAGTGTTCGCCGTGCAAGTGTTCATAATCTTAGCGTGATGGAAAACCTGAAATTAGGGAAAGATGATCATATTTTGGTATATAAAGCCAATATGATCATCCCTCAGATCGCGGAAAACCTATCAAAAACGAATACAATTGAAATTCCAAAGGAATGTCCAGCTTGTGGAGAACAAACGGAAATTCGAATGATAAATGAAGCAAGGGTTTTGTTTTGCAATAATCAGGAGTGTCCAGCAAAAAAGAATAAGTCATTTGCCTTATTTGTAAGTAGAAATGCTATGAATATTGATGGATTATCTGAGTCCACATTGGAAAAACTAATTGCAAAAGGGTTGATTCATTCTTTTTCTGATATATTTGCATTGGAAAAACATAAAGAAAAAATAAGCAAAATGGAAGGTTTTGGTGAAAAGTCTGCAACAAATCTTTTAGAAGCAATTGCACATGCAAAAGTGACTACAATGGCAAGGTTATTATATGGATTAGGAATCGCCAATATTGGTGTTTCAAATGCCAAGGTAATCGTACGAAAATACAAGAATGATTTTGAGGCATTAAAAAATGCATCATTTGAAGAATTAGTATCGTTAGATGGTGTGGGAGATGTCATTGCAAAAGCATTTGTTTCTTATTTTGCAGTAGAGAAAAATCGAAATGAGTTTGACAAGCTTTGTAGTATTTTAACGTTTGAAGAAATTACTACGTGGAATGGCCCTTCAAAATTGGAAGGAAAAACAATGGTAATTACCGGCTCTCTTTTTCAGTATAAAGATCGTACGGAAATGAAAGAGGCTATTGAAAAGCTTGGAGGTAAAGTTACTGGTAGTGTTTCTAGTAAAACGGATTATTTGATTAATAATGATACCAATTCAACTTCCTCAAAAAACAAGAAGGCAAAAGAATTAGGAATTCCTATATTTAATGAGGATACGTTTATAGAGCAGTTTATGAGATAACGAAGTAAAATAAATATTTTTGAAAAGAGGATAACTATGCCAATTAAAGTTAATGCTGATTTACCAGCAAAAGAATTATTAGAATTTGAGAATGTATTTGTGATGGATGAAACACGTGCTTTATCGCAAGAAATTCGGCCATTACAGATTTGTATTTTGAATTTGATGCCATTAAAAGAAGATACAGAGCTTCAACTAATGCGCGCTCTTTCTAATACTCCATTGCAAGTAGATATTACTTTTTTATATATGGAGACACATGTATCTCAAAACACGCCAGAGAGCCATTTGGATCGATTTTACACGACTTTTCGGACAATCAAAGAGAAAAAGTATGATGGTCTCATTATTACAGGTGCACCTGTGGAAAAAATACCATTTGAAGAAGTGGATTACTGGGAAGAATTATGCCAGATTATGGATTGGAGCAAAGCAAATGTTACTTCGACATTTCATATATGTTGGGGAGCGCAAGCTGGTTTATATCATCATTTTGGAATCGATAAGATTCAATTGGAAGAAAAATTATTTGGGGTATACCCACATCGTGTTTTAAATCGTAAAGTTCCTCTTGTCCGAGGATTTGACGATGTTTTTTTTGCACCACATAGTAGGCATACCACGGTTTCTAGAGAGGATATCTATGCGAACAAGGAATTGACGGTGTTGGCCGAATCAGCTGAAGCAGGAGTGTATTTGGTGATTGCAAACGAGGGGCATCAGATTTTTGTCATGGGGCATTCAGAATATGACCGGGTTACATTACAAAATGAATATAATCGTGACAAAGAAAAAGGACAGCCAATTCAAGTACCAAAAAATTATTTCACAAACGATGATCCAACAACAAAACCAAACTTACAGTGGAGAGCACATTCCAATAATTTGTATAGTAATTGGTTAAATTATTATGTTTATCAAGTGACACCTTATGAGTTGTAGATAGAATGGCTGAAAGTTCACTCTTTACAAGGCTTACGGGATTTTAGTAATAAAAATTTATCTATCGTTAAGTATCGTCAAATATCGTCATTTTTTGCCAAAAAGGTCGAAAAATGGGTGTAAAATTCAGCTTGTGAGTGGCGTAAATTAAGACCTTATATAATACATTAAAATAGCAAACACTAAAATAAGTACCTTACATATTAATTAAGGTGCTTATTTTAATGCTTGAAATTATTTCTTTGCAGTTATATGATTGAAAAAATGTGTAAACAAATAATTAGATTGAAAGGAATAGGGAAAAGATGGAAGAATTAAAATTTGCAAGAGGTTATAAAAAAGGATTTAATCAAGAATATTATATGAAAGTATATTGTGATGGCAGATGCTTTAATTCTAATGATAGTGTTATCGCATATGGAAAAGAGAGTTGGGCTGAAATAGTTGAAAATAATATTGAATTTGGAGTATCGACATATTCTCACCTCATAGTTATATCAATGTCATATGACAGCGTGACAAAATGTGATGAAATATATAATCAAGTAAAAAACATAATTCGAGAAAAATATAATGATTATAATATTCGAAGAAGGTTTGATTCAGATACAAAGTATAATCTGAAGTTGTCTGATATCGAATGGGATTAATTATTGTATAAAAAAGTATTAGACCTTAGATTAAATGCTAGGGTCTTTTTTATTGTCAGTATATATCCCCACAAGCTCCGCACAGCTCCCCTCACGTGTTTTAAAGCACATATATAAATGAAATGCGAAAAACGATTCGTTATAAAAAAAAGAAGATTTTAGTACATTGGTTGATTTACTCAAGCACTATCAGGAAGAAAAAAGCAAAAATAAAACGAAGCTAAAAAGTAGTCTACAGGGTATGGAAGATGCAAGAGGATATCTTTTATCGAATTGGATGGCAGCAAAGCTACGATTATCAAATAATGAAGGAGTCATTGGAAGTAGTACGGAAGGACATGTAAGTCATATACTATCAAAAAGAATGAGTTCTAGCCAAGGGGGTGGAGTAAAAAAGGTGCAAGTAATGTCGCACAGCTATGTGTGTATGAGAAAAATGGTGGAGATATGTTAGAACTCGTAAGATATCAAAAAAGGAAACTAGCAAAAGCCGTAGGTACAGAATATCAGGTGATTAGTTGTGAGCAAATGCTACGTGCAGAAAAAAATCGACATGGGGAGTTAGGGAAATATACAGATACAATTAGTCATAGCCTGACAGGAGATAGTAAAAAGAAAACCTATTTCAAATCGCATACTTGGCTTTTGTAGAAAAAAGAAAACAGAAAAACAAAAGATTCTAGTTCAAAGAACTAGGCTTGTTTATGGTATAAAAATAAGGTATATTAAACAGGCAAGTCAGTGCCTGATACGTCAGAGTATCGTGGGTGAACTCTACACCATTCAATCCGAAGGTAAATTTACGCAATCCTTTTTTTAG
>JBFHIZ010000001.1:0-179701 GCA_041596215.1 Lachnospiraceae bacterium | reverse complement strand
TAGGGCATAGGTGGAAGTGCAGTAATGTATGGAGCTGAATGTTACTAATCGGTCGAGGGCTTATCCTAACGGTTTAGGTCATGAAGATGTTTTTACTAATTAGAAAAAAATCAATCTGTTCGGTTTTGAGTGTACAAAAGATAACTTTATAGTGTATAATCAAAAAGATTAATAATGTATAGTTATTAATCTTTTTTTGATATATAAAAATATAATAATCGAAGGAAAAATTATGGATCGAAAAGCTATGAAGCATAGACTGTATGAAATTGTTAGTGTCCCAAAAAAGAAGGATTATTTTAGTATCGCGTATGATGGATTTTTAATTATGATTATTTTGATTAGCTTGATTCCGTTATGTTTTAAAGAACAAAATGAATTATTACTAATTATTGATCGTACTGCTGCTGGAATATTTATTATTGATTATATTTTACGATGGTTAACAGCGGATTATAAAAATAGAGAATTTAACAAGAAAGTATTAGGGAAAAAAGCATTGTTAGTATATCCGTTAACTCCATTTGCAATCATCGATTTATTATCCATTTTACCATCGCTTACAATATTAAATAGTGGTTTTCGATTACTTAAATTATTAAGAGTTTTGAAATCATTACGTATTTTTAAATTTTTACGATATAGTAAACGCTTTTTTTTGATTGTAAAAGTTTTAAAAAGTCAAAGCAGAATTCTAATATCGGTTGGATGGTTTGTTGTAGGATATATTGTAGTTGTAGGGATGATTATATTTCATGCGGAACCGGATAGTTTTAATTCTATATTTGATGCATTATTTTGGGCAACAACTACAATTACAAGAGCAAATTATAATGGTATCGCGCCAGTTACGTATATAGGAAAGTTTGTAAGTATGATATCTTCAGCGGTTGGTTTGATTGTGATTGGCTTACCAACAGCAATAATTACGGGGGCATATATTACAGAAATTAGTGATACAATTTAATGTTTTTTTGTTTTTGGTGTTTTTTTTAAGATAATATGGTATAATTTATTTGATATAATATAGAGAAAGCTATTCTATAAATGAATAATTGAGCGAGGTGGATAATGGATTCAAAAATATTATTAGAAAATGGAACGAATGAGCTTGAAGTTTTAGAGTTCTTATTAGATGGTAATTCCTATGGAATAAACGTTGCAAAAATACGAGAAATTATTCCTTATCAAAATGTTACACCAGTGCCGAATTCACATCCAAGTGTTGAAGGTATTTTTATGCCACGTGATACAATGATTACTGCAATTGATTTGAAGAATTGTCTTCAAAGAGGAGAAAGTGAAGAAAAAGGTTTGTTTATTGTAACGAATTTTAATAAGCTAGATATTGCTTTTCATGTAGATGCAGTTGTAGGAATACATAGAGTATCTTGGAAAGACATCATTACTCCTAGTAAAACAGTTACCAATTCTGAAGAAGGCATTTCTACTGGAGTTATTAAGTTAAAGGAAAAATTAGTTATAATTTTAGATTTTGAAAAAATAGTGACATATATTAATCCTGAAACAGGATTACAGATGCATGATATTGATGAACTTGGAGTGAGAGAACGAAATGAAACTTCAATTTTAATTGCTGAAGATTCTTCTTTACTAAATAAATTGATTGTTGATTGTCTTGAACAAGCTGGATATGTAAATATTAAAAACACAAAAAATGGGCAAGAAGCATGGAATATGATTTTGAAATATAAAGAAGAAGGAACTATTAAAGAAAATGTGAAATGTGTAATTACGGACATAGAAATGCCGCTTATGGATGGACATCGTTTAACAAAATTAATTCGGGAAGATGATGAATTAAAAGATATTCCAGTTATTATCTTTTCATCTTTAGTAAATGAAGAAATGATAAAAAAAGGGGAAGCACTGGGGGCTTCTGCACAATTGTCAAAACCAGAAATTGGAAAACTTGTTCATGCAATTGATGAATTGGTTGATGAAAAATAATTGAGTGACTTTTAAGCCGGTAAATTTTACCGGCTTTTTTTTATGATAATAATATAAAATGATTGTTTGTAATCGATGGCTTCTTATGATATTATTAAGGATAAATATAATTTCTTATCAGTGAATAAGGGGGAATAAAATGGCTTCAAATGAAGAGTATTTAGATTCTTTATTAGGTGATGTTATTGATAAAACAGAAAAGAATAAAAAAGAAAATAAAACAAAGGAATACTTAGAAAAAGAAGAGTTGAAAGAACTAAAACCTATTAAAGAAAAAAAAGATATATTAGTAGAAGAAATAGAGTTAAATAAGATAGAAGAGGATCAAATATTGAATGAACCAGTTGATGCAGAAGAAATAGATGCAGAAGAAATAGATGCAGAAGCAATAGATGCAGAAGCAATAGATGCAGAAGCAATAGATGCAGAAGCAATAGATGCAGAAGCAATAGATGCAGAAGCAATAGATGCAGAAGCAATAGATGCAGAAACAGTAGATATAGAAACGGAAGTGGAATTGGATGAGAAAACAGAATTATCTAATTTGATAGAAACAATAGATGCGGATGAAGATTTAACTGCAATTCAAGATTTATTAGATAAATCAGATAATGATCAAGCAATTATCTCCGAAGAAAATAATAATGAGAATATTGATACAGACAGTTTTTTAAGTGAAATAGAAGAAGTGACAAGTGATTCACCGGAAGATGAAATGCTTGATATGTTAGATACTGAATTTTATAAAGAAACAGATGTAGATGAAGAAATAGAAAATCAATTACAAAAAAACAGTTCAAGTGAAAATATAAAGAATGAAAAGAAAAAAAGAAAAAAAGAAGAAAAAGAAAAAGAAAAAAAAGAAAAAAAAGAAGCAAAAAACAAAGAAAAAATAGATAAAAGAGAAGAAGAAAGTAAGGAAAAAGGGAAAATTAGTAATTTTTTTGATAAGTTCTTTGAAAGTTTTGATAAAAATGAAGTTATGGAAGATTCCTTTGAAATACCTAAAGGAGACAATGTAAATTCTTCTGATTTAGAGAGTATTATTCCATCAAAAGAGAATAAAGAGATTATGGAAGAATTAGATGCAAAGGAAACAGAAGAAAAAGAAAAAAAGGGGAAAAAAGGTAAAAAAGAAAAGAAAGAAAAGAAAGAAAAAAAGGAGAAGAAAGAAAAAGCTCCGAAAAAAGTAAAAAAAATTATCATTGAAAAAGAAATTAAACCACTCAACAAAAAATCGGTTCGTAGAATTTTTTTATTTGCTTGTTCCCTTCTTCTTTTGATAATTTTAATTGTGACAATTGTTCCAGATATGATGGATAGTAATAAAGCAAAAAAAGCATATGAGGATAAAGATTATTTAACCACATATCAATTGCTATATGGAAAAGAATTGAATGAGAGTGAACAAGTTATTCTTTCAAGAGCAACGGTATTATTACAATTAGAAAGAAAAATTGATATGTATCGATATAATCGCACTTTATTAAATGATAAAGATGCAATTGATTCTTTACTTCAAGGAATTTCAAGATATCAGGAATTTTATGAAAAAGCTATAGCATATTCTGTTATAGATGAGTTTGATGCAAAATATCAAGAGATTTTATCCTTATTATATACGGAATATGGAATTAATGAAACAACCGCGTTATTAATCGAAGCATATGAAGATGACTATGATTATACAAAACATATTGAATCCATACTTGAAGGTAAGCAATATCCACCAATTGAAGACGTGGAAACGGAAGATATTTATGAGGATATGCTACCTGAAGAATATGATTTGATAGAAGATATAAGTAGTGATACTAACAATATAAAATTCGATCAACAAGATGAAGAAGGTATGAATTTAGAAGAGATTAATTCGTTTGAAGAAGTGGAACCAATGGAGGAATTTATACCAGAACAGCCATAATTTATATAGGAGTAAAGAATGATTGCAATAATTGATTATGATGCAGGAAATATTAAAAGTGTAGAAAATGCCATAGGATTTTTAGGAAAAGAGGCAGTGATTTCAAGAAATCGTGAAACGATTCTTTCAGCAGATAAAGTGATTTTACCTGGTGTAGGGAGTTTTGGAGATGCGATGGAAAAACTAGAGAAGTATGGATTAGTAGAAGTAATAAAAGAAGTTGTGAATAGGAAGATTCCTTTTTTAGGAATTTGTTTGGGACTTCAATTATTATTTGATTCTAGTGAGGAAAGTCCTGGGATTAAAGGTCTTGGTATTTTAAAAGGTAATATTGTGAAAATCCCTCCAAAAGAAGGATTAAAAATCCCTCATATTGGATGGAATGCATTATCATTTCCTAAAGAAACAAAATTATTTGATGGTAATATAAATACGAACTATGTATATTTTGTTCATTCTTATTATTTACAAGCGGAAAATTTAGACATTGTTTCTGCAACGACTGAATATGGAACGATAATTCATGCTGCGGTTGAAAAAGGTAATGTATTTGCCTGTCAGTTTCATCCAGAAAAAAGCTCGGACGTAGGATTACAGATTTTAAAAAGATTTTTAGAATTATAAAGGAGGACGTATGTTTACAAAACGAATCATTCCTTGTTTGGATGTGCATAATGGAAGAGTAGTAAAAGGTGTTAATTTTGTAAATCTTGTCGACGCAGGGGATCCAGTAGCGGTTGCAGAGGCTTATGATAAAGCCGGAGCAGATGAAGTTGTTTTTTTGGATATTACAGCATCATCTGATGGAAGAGATACAGTAGTTGATATGGTTAGAAAAGTTGCGAAAAAAGTATTTATTCCATTCACGGTTGGTGGTGGAATTCGTACAGTGGATGATTTTCGTGCGATTTTAAGAGAAGGTGCAGATAAAGTTGCAATTAATTCTTCTGCAATTATGACACCGGAATTAATAACGGAAGCAGCAAATAAATTTGGTAGTCAATGTGTAGTTGTAGCAATCGATGCAAAAAGAACAATGGATAAAAAAGGTTGGACTATTTACAAAAATGGTGGAAGAATTGACATGAAAATGGATGCAATTGAATGGGCTAAGAAAGTGGAAAGTTTAGGAGCGGGTGAAATTTTATTAACCAGTATGGATTGTGATGGCACAAAAGTTGGATATGATATTGAGCTGACAAAAGCTGTATCAGAAAGTGTATCGATACCAGTTATTGCTTCTGGTGGAGCAGGAACAAAAGAACATTTTCGAGAGGCGTTAGTAGAAGGAAAAGCAGATGCTGCATTAGCGGCGTCCTTGTTTCATTTTAAGGAATTAGAAATATATGATTTAAAAAACTATTTAAAAGAAAAAGATATTTCGGTTCGATTATAAGTAATAGAATGGAAAATTAATATGATAAATAAAAAATGGGATCAAGAACTATGTATGGAATTCCAAAAACCGTATTTTAAAGAATTAATGAAATTTATTGAAAATGAATACAAGAATAAGACAATTTACCCGAAAAGAAAAAATCTTTTTCAAGCTTTTGAATATACGCAATTAGAAAATATAAAAGTGTTAATTGTTGGACAGGATCCATATCATGGAGAAAATCAGGCGCATGGGATGTCCTTTTCTGTGCAAGTAAATCAACCAATTCCCAAATCATTATTAAATATCTACAAAGAATTAAAAAATGATTTGAATTGTGAAATACCTAATAATGGATATTTAAAAAAATGGGCGGACCAAGGAGTATTGCTATTAAATACAGTTTTAACAGTAGAAGCACATCTTGCTAATTCGCATAAGAACAAAGGGTGGGAAAAATTTACCGATGTAGTAATTCAAAAAGTGAATGATCAAAATCGTCCGATTGTAATATTTTTATGGGGAAAACAAGCACAAACAAAAAAAAGATTTTTAACAAATGATATGCATCTGATAATAGAATCAACTCATCCAAGTCCGTTATCTGCATATCGTGGGTTTTTTGGAAATCAGTGTTTTAGTCGATGTAATGAATTTTTGGAAAAAAATGGTGTTAGAGGAATTGATTGGCAAATTGACAATGTAGAAATATAGCGTTCTTTATTGTTTTAACCCCTTGCGTCGGATTTTTAGCTGATGTACAGGGGTTAAATTCGTAAGGTGACAAATTGCATTTGGTATTGACAAAAACAAAAATTAAGAATATAGTGTTCCTAAAGAGTACTACTAATGAAGAAGGGATTTTTTGATGAATGAATTGGTTGAAGCATTACTAAGTTTTGGATTGACCAGACAAGAGGCAATTGTTTATCTTTTTTTATATCAAAACTCAAAAAGTACGGGTTATGAAATTGCAAAAATGACTGGAATATCTAGGTCAAATGTATATAATACACTTGCAAATTTATCAGAAAAAGGGGCGGTATATACGTTAGAGGAAGGCACAACAACAAAATATGTTACGGTTTCAATTCGTGAGTTCTGTGACAACCATTTTATACATTTAAAAAAAAATATGGAGTATTTAAAACAAAACATTCCAGTTATTAATACAAAAGATCAAGATGGGTATATTACAATTCAAGGATATGAGAATATTTTAGATAAAATTCGTACGATGATTAAAGGTACGGATAAAAGAATTTATTTTTCTGGGCCAGCTGATATAATGGCAGCATATAGAAAGGAATTTATTGAATTATATAAACAAAAGAAAAAAATTGTTTTGATTTTAAAAGGGAATATAGATTTGGAGACAAATAAAATTTTAAATAATCTTGTAAATGACACAAGTGAAAAAGATTTTATTATATACAAAAAAAAAGAAGAAAATGCACAATTTCATTTGGTAAGTGATTCGAGTTATGTTTTAACGGGTGAACTTGTAGGAACACAAGTAGATACTTGCTTATATTCTTCTCAAATAAATTTTGTGAACTTTTTTAAAGAAGCACTTAAAAATGAAATTCGATTAATCGAAATAGAAAAAGAAAGGAAATAAAAATGGAAAAGAAACCTTTTGTAACAAAAGAGCAAATTGAGGAAATAGTAAAGACCTATCCAACACCATTTCATATTTATGATGAAAAAGGAATGAGAGAAAATGCAAAGGCAGTAAAAGAGGCATTTGCCTGGAATAAAGGATTTAAAGAATTTTTTGCTGTGAAAGCAAATCCGAATCCTTTCTTAATTGATATTTTAAGAGAATATGGATTTGGATGTGACGCTTCTTCTTATTCCGAATTACTATTAGCTAATAGGATGGGATTTCAAGGAGAAGAGATTATGTTTTCTTCAAATGAAACACCTGCTAGTGAATTTAAGTATGCATCTGAGATTGGAGCGACAATAAATCTAGATGATTTTACTCATATTGCATATTTAGAAAAAACGTTAGGGAAGTTACCCAAAACAATAAGCTGTCGATTTAATCCGGGTGGTGTTTATCATGTTTCAAATGGAATTATGGATAATCCAGGAGACGCAAAATATGGATTTACTGAAAAGCAATTATTCGAAGGATTTCGAATATTAAAAGAAAAAGGGGTAAAAGAGTTTGGTTTGCATGCATTCCTTGCAAGTAATACAGTAACAAATGATTATTATCCAATGCTTGCAAAACAAATGTTTGAACTTGCTGTTCGTTTAAAAGAGGAAATTGGAGTGAAAATTAAGTTTGTTAATTTGTCCGGAGGAATTGGAGTTCCTTATACGCCGGACAAAGAACCAAACGATATTCGAATAATTGGTGCGGGAGTTCAAAAAGTATATCAGGAAATATTTGAACCAGCGGGAATGAATGATGTTGCAATCTATACTGAACTCGGAAGATTTATACTTGCACCATATGGTCATTTAATCACACAAGCTATTCATCAAAAACATATTTATAAAGAATATATTGGTTGTGATGCTTGTGCAGTAAATCTTATGAGACCTGCTATGTATGGAGCATATCACCATATAACTGTTTTAGGAAAAGAAAAGGAAAAGGCAACAAATAAATATGATGTTGTTGGGTCATTATGTGAAAATAATGATAAATTTGCGGTGGATCGAATGTTACCTGAAATTAGCATTGGAGATTATTTAGTGATACATGATACGGGAGCACACGGCTCTGCAATGGGTTATAATTATAATGGTAAATTAAAGTCGGCAGAATTATTATTAAAGTCGGATGGTGAAGTTGTTATGATACGTAGAGCAGAAACAGTGAAGGATTATTTTGCAACACTGGATTGTTTTCCGATTTATAAAAAAATAACGGAAAAATAAATATAATACTTGTCAATTGTGTATGTTTATGATAAAATTATTTTCGGTCACTTAGTTGACAAGTATAGGCCGTTGTGGCGGAATGGCAGACGCACCAGACTCAAAATCTGGCGAGGGCAACCTCGTGTGGGTTCAAGTCCCACCAACGGCATACATGAGGAATCAAGGGTAATCTCTTGGTTCTTTTTTTATTAGATAAATGCTGAAAAAGTTTGCTTTATGGTAGTAATTCGACTAAAATATATACAAGTTATATTTACGTGTAGTTACTTAAGGAGGCTTAAGATGAATTTAGCAATTTTCTTGTTTTTTTTAGTAATCATTTTATATATTTCGATTGCAGATATTTTTACTATTTTATTTCGCTTGACTGGTATGACAGAAGAAATGGCAAGATTACAAGTGATTTCATTATTAACGAATTCTGGATTTACGACGAAAGAAAGTGAAATTATCCTTGAGACAAGAACTCGAAGAAACTTAGCAAAAATAATTATGATTTTTGGATATGCTTTTTCTGCTACGATTGTTTCTAGTATTGTCACTGCGTTTATATCTCTTGGTTTTTCTAGTATTACATTCTCTTATAAGGGTTTGATTCTTTTGTTTTCTGTTTTTTCATTATTTGCAATTATTCGAAAAATTAAATTTATAAAAAAGAAAATAGATTGGTGGATTGAAAGCTTTTGTTATAATCATATTTTAAAAGAGGAAAATAATACGATTGTTGTATTAGAAGAGTATGGCGAGGATGTGGTTGCGACGGTAGTTCTTAGAAATGTTCCAGAATGTATGTTAGATAAAACGTTAGTTGAAAGTGAAATCAGTAAAATCCATGAAATTATGGTGATTTTAATAAAAAAACCGGATGGAACAGTTGAAAGAGCAAAGGCTGTGACAATATTAAAGAAAGATGATATGGTTATGGTACTTGGGAAAAGGCGTAATATAATTAAACTATTTAAAAAGTGATGACTTTATTTGTCCAATGAATTAAGGTATAATTAAAATACTTTGCAGCATGAAATTATGAGATATGAAAGGAAGTAATTATGAGCTTTAATATTATAACCGATTCAGCATCGGATTTACCAAAAAGTATTATCGAAGAGTATAACGTATATGTAATGCCAACTCCAGTTTTGGTTGACGAAGAAGATTTTTTTGATGGAGATACAATTTTACCAGATGAATTCTATAGATTGCAAAAAGAAAATCATGATATTAAGACATATCATATTAGTCAATTAATGTTTCAAGAACATTTTCAAAAATTTGCAGAAAAAGGAGATGAAATTCTTTATATTTGTTTTTCAACTGGTATTGCAGGAACATATAATGCAGCAAGATTAGCAGTGGATGAAATAAAAGAAATCTATCCAGAATTCAAAATTACGATTATTGATTCTCATTGTGCGTCAATTGGATATGGCCTTGTTGTTTATAAATTATTACAGATGCAAAAGAATCAGGCACCAAAAGAATTAATTATAGAAGCTGCAAAATTCTTTTGTGCACATATGAAACATGCATTTACAGTAGATTCGCTTGAATATTTATATAAAGGGGGAAGAATAAGTCGTACCTCTGCTGCGGTAGGTTCTGCACTTTCAATTAAACCAATTATTATTGTTGATGAAAATGGAGCTTTAAAATCGGTTGAAAAGGAACATGGATGGAAAAAAGCATTAAAACGAATTATCACAAAAATGGGTGAAGAGAGCGCAGTGATAGATAAGCAAACCATAGGAGTTTGTTATGGGACCAATGAAGAGGACTGTGATCATTTGGCAGAAACAATTATGGAAACATATCATCCGAAGCATATTATGAAAGGACAAATAGGATGTGCAATTGGTGCACATACAGGACCTAATATTGTTGCAGTAGTATATTTAGATGAAATAAACGATACTTACGAAAAGTATATAGATTAAGGATATGAAGGGGAAAATTATGCGAGAAAAAATATTATTGATAGATGGAAATAGCATTGCAAATAGAGCTTTTTATGGAGTGCCTGATCTTACTTCAGCGGATGGAATGCATACAAATGCAATCTATGGATTTTTATCAATTTTATTTAAATTTCTTGATGAAGAGAATCCAGAATATCTTTTGGTGGCATTTGACGTGCATGCACCGACATTTCGGCATACTATGTTTAAGGAATATAAGGGAACAAGACATGCAATGCCAGAAGAGTTAAAAGAACAGTTCCCGGTATTAAAAGAAGTGTTGAGGGCAATGAATATTCTTCTTGTTGAAAAAGCGGGATATGAAGCCGATGATATTTTAGGGACATGGGCAAAGCGTTGTGAGAAGGAAAAATTAGAGGTTTCTCTTGTATCTGGAGATCGTGATTTATTACAAATTGCATCAAAACATATTAAAATTCGGATACCAAAAACGAAAAAAGGGATTACGGAAGTAGAGGATTATTTTGAAAAAGATGTGATTGATGTGTTGGGAATCACGCCCGCACAAGTAATTGAAATGAAAGCGTTAATGGGAGATTCGGCGGATAATATTCCAGGGGTACCAAAAGTTGGAAAAGTCACAGCGAAAAAATTGCTCGATCAGTATCAGACGCTTGAGAATGTGTATGCAAATTTAGATGAAATTTCTGGAAAATCACTTCATAAAAATTTGGCAGAAAATAGAGAACTTGCATATCTATCAAAAGAACTTGCGACGATCGATATTGATGTCCCAATTGAATTTGATTTATCGAGGGCAAAACATGGAAATTTATACACAAAAGAAGCATATACATTATATAAAAATCTTGGATTTAAAAAATATTATCCAAGATTTGAAAATGATATGAAAGCAATGGATAAGGAGCAAATTATATTTAAGGTTGTTTCAGATTTTATAGAAGCTGAAAATATATTTGAGTTGGCTACAAAAAAAGAACACATTGCATTATATTGTGAAAGTATCGGACAAGAAAATTTGGAGTTTCAAGGAATTTCTTTATCAATAGAAAAAAATGAAAATTACTTTATTGAAATTGGAGGATTTATAACAGAAACTTATTTGTGGGAAAAGTTGGCTATGCTTCAGGAAAATAGGTGCAAGGAACGTAAGAGGACAATGGTTGGATTTTCTGTAAAAGATATGTATAAAAACCTAAAATCGGTAAATGATGAAGCCTTTTTTGATGTACAAATTGCGGCTTATGTTTTAAATCCTTTAATTAGTAACTACAAACCAGAAAACATAGCAAACGAGTACTTAAAAAGAATCATGCCTGAGAGAGAAGAATTACTTGGGAAGAAAGATAAAGATGCAACGAAAGAAAATCAAATTAAATATAGTGTTTATGTATGTGATACTTTATTTAATAGTTATTCAGTATTGAAAGATTCATTAGTCCAAGATAATGCATTTCAGTTATTTGACGAAATTGAAATGCCGACTTCTTATGTTTTATATGAAATGGAACAAGAAGGAATTGGAATAAGAAAAGAAGATTTAAAAGCATATTCTCTTGCACTTGATGAACGTATTTTAGAATTGGAAAATGCTATTTATCAAGCGGCAGGAAAAGAATTTAACATTAATTCTCCAAAGCAATTAGGAATTATATTATTTGAAGAGCTTGGAATTGAGGGAGGGAAAAAAACAAAAACTGGATATTCTACAGCAGCGGATGTTTTAGATTACTTAGCACCTAAATATTCAATCATTCAAAATATCCAAGAGTTTCGTGGATTGATGAAATTAAAATCGACTTATGCAGAGGGATTAGCAAATTATATTTCTGAAGATGAAAGAATTCATACGACATTTAATCAAACAATTGCAGCAACAGGAAGAATTAGTTCTACAGAGCCAAATTTGCAAAATATTCCAATTCGAATGGAATTAGGAAGAAAGATTCGTAAAGTGTTTGTTCCCAAAAATGGATTTATTTTTGTGGATGCCGATTATTCACAAATTGAATTGCGAATTCTTGCACATATGTCTAAAGATGAGACTTTGATTTCTGCATATAATGAACAGCAAGATATTCATGCACTAACAGCTTCGCAAGTATTTCATACACCTATAGATCAGGTTACTTCTATACAGAGAAGTAATGCAAAAGCGGTAAATTTTGGAATCGTTTATGGAATCAGTGCATTTGGTTTAAGTCAAGACTTGAGTATAACAAGAAAAGAGGCGGCTGGATATATTGAAGAATATTTTGCTACATATCCAATGATAAAAGAGTTTCTTGATAAACTAATTGAAGACGCAAAGAAAAATGGATATTCAGAAACCTGTTTTGGGAGAAAACGACCAATTCCAGAGTTAAAATCTTCAAACTTTATGAAACGATCCTTTGGAGAAAGAGTGGCAATGAATGCCCCAATTCAGGGAACTGCAGCAGATGTTATGAAACTTGCTGTGATAAACGTATATAGAGAATTAAAAAAACAAAAATTAGAATCTAAATTAATACTTCAGATTCATGATGAAATTCTAATCGAAACAAAAATTGAAGAATTGGAGAAAGTAAAAAAAATAGTTGAGGATAAAATGAAACATGCTGCAAAATTTTTAGTAGAACTTGAGGTGGATGTACATACGGGAGAAAATTGGTATGATGCAAAATAATCAAAAATTGATTAAAATCGGAATTACAGGGGGCATAGGAAGTGGAAAAACAAAAGTCCTAACTTATTTGGAAGAAAATTATTTATGCAAAGTAATACAAGCAGATGTAATTGCAAATGCATTCAAACAACCTGGAGAAATTTGTTATGAATCCATCCTTTCTTTATTAGGAAAAAAAATTTTAAAACCAGATGGCATGATAGATAATAAGAAAATGGCAGAAATAATGTTTTCATCCCCCGAAATCTTAAAACAAGTAAATGATAGAATTCATCCTTTCGTTAAAAAAAAGATTGTTGAAATTTGTGAAAATGAGGAAAAGAAAAATAAATATCAATTTATATTTATAGAAGCAGCACTTTTAGTGGAAGCCGGTTATAAGGATATTGTTGATGAGATGTGGTATATATATGCAGAAAAAAAAATCCGACAAAATCGTTTGAAAGATAGTCGAGGATACACGAAGAAAAAAATAGATGCGATTTTTGCGTCGCAAATTTCTCAAAAAGAATATGAAAATGCTTGTGATGTTATAATAGATAATAGTGGTTTCTGGGAAGAAACGACAAAGCAAATCGTTAAGAAAATGGAGGGGTATTCGTGGAAGAAAGAGTAAACTATCCTGGTCAATTGGTATTCGGTTTGGATATTGGAACAAGGAGTATTGTTGGTACGGTAGGATACAAAGATGAAAATCAGTTTTATGTCATTGCGCAAGCTATGAAAGAACATGAATCGCGTGCAATGATGGATGGTCAAATTCATGATATTTCTAAAGTGGCAGAAACAATTGTTTTAGTTAAAAATATTTTAGAAAAAGAAACAAAAAGAGAATTCTCAGAGGTTTGTATAGCAGCAGCTGGACGTGTATTAAAAACAATTAAAATTAATGTAGAAGAAACATATCGTACAGATCGTAAAATTGTGGAAGATGATTTGTATGGAATCAATGCATTGGGAGTTGAAAAGGCATATCAAGAGTTTAATAAAGAAAATGACTCGGATATTCCATTTTATTGTGTAGGATATTCGGTTGTTCAATATTATTTAAATGGGTATCCCATTCAAAATTTACTTGATCATAAAGCAAAATCTATATCGGTGGATTTGATTGCAACATTTTTACCAGATGATGTTGTTTCGGGATTATATGAAGCTGTAGAAAAAGCTGGATTACATGTTTCAAATATGACGTTAGAGCCGATTGCTGCAATACAGGTGGCAATACCAGAAACATATCGAACCTTGAATATTGCAATGGTTGATATCGGGGCGGGAACTTCTGATATTTCCGTGACAAGGGATGGAAGTATTATTGGATATGGGATGATTCCATTTGCTGGGGATGCAATAACAGAAGCGATATCAAAACATTACCTATGTGATTTTACAACTGCAGAAAAGATTAAGCGTGAAGTCGAAGAAAAAAATGAAATATCTTATCAAGATATTATGGGATTGCATCAAATAATTAAAAAGGAAGAAATTCAAACAATTGTTGCACCAGTTTTGGATGAATTAGCGAAGAAGGTATCGGATAAAATAAAAGAAATGAATGGAAATAAAACAGTAAGCGCAGTTTTCATAGTAGGTGGTGGCGGTAAATTTATTGGATTTTGTGATCGGTTAGCTGATTATCTTGAAATTTTAAATGAACGTGTTGCACTTCGCTCTGTAGATGCAATTGGAAATATACATTTTTTAAATGGATCGGATGGAAAAGATTCGCTTTTTGTAACGCCAGTTGGTATTTGTTTGAATTTTTATGAGCAAAATAATAATTTCTTATATGTAACATTTAATGGAAGTAAAATTAAGCTTTATGATAATGGAAAATTAACGATATTGGATGTTATTATGCAATCAAAATATCCAAACGAAAATTTATTTCCTAAACGAGGACCATCTTTACAAATCATGGTAAATGGAAAACAAAGAATTATCCGAGGCAAAGCTGGAGAAGCTCCAGTTTTTCGAGTAAATGGCAAAGAAGCCGATATGAATACAGAAATTCATGAAAATGATAAAATTGTAATCAAGAAGCCGATACCTGGAGAGGCTGCCACATTAGACATAAATCAGCTACCTGAATTTCAAAGTAAAATTCAAGTGAATGTGATGAATAAAGAAATTCTTTTGCCGAAATTTGCGTGTGTAAATGGGGAATTGAAATCCGGGTATTATTCTTTGAAAGATCAAGACAAGGTTGAAATGTTACCTTATTATACAGTAGAACAAATTCTTGAGTTTTTAGATGTTTCACTTTCAAAGGAATATTCTTACTTGGTTAATCATGTAAAGGTTGATTTAAAAACACCAGTTTATGACAAATTTTCTCTAGATTGGATAAAGGATGATTATAATGAGTTAGAAAACGAAAAGCCAATAGAAACAAAAACGAATATGACAGAAGAAAGTAAGCATTCGATTGTTTTGGTTGTAAATGGAAAAACCGTAGAACTTTCTGGTAAAAATAAGTATATTTTTGTTGACATTTTCGATTACATTGATTTTGATTTGACAAAATCAAAAGGTAGGGGTATTGTAACTACAGTTAATGGAAAAACCGCAGAGTATATGGAAGAGGTCCATGACGGGGATAACATAAAAATATTTTGGAATCAATAATAAATTTAATCGAAAAGAGAATATAAAATGAGATTAGCTCCAATTGCAAGTGGAAGTAGTGGAAATTGTATATATGTTGGAAATGATAGTACGCATTTACTTATTGATGCAGGGATTAGTGGAAAACGCATTGTGGAAGGTTTACATGCAATAGATATAGGTGTAAATGATTTGCAGGGCATTCTTGTAACACATGAACATTCAGACCATATTTCAGCATTAGGTATTATGAGTAGAAAATGCCATGTACCAATCTATGCAACAAAAGACACCATTCAGGCAATGCGGAATATGAAATCTTTGGGGAATATGGATGATTCTTTGTACCGTGAAATCATGCCAGATCAAGAGTTTTGTATTAATAATCTGATTATAAATCCAATGCATATTTCTCATGATGCAGCTAATCCAGTTGCGTATTGTGTCAGTGAGGGAGAAAAGAAATTGGCTGTGGTAACGGATTTAGGATGTTATGACGAGTATACCATTTCAAGATTGAAAGAAATGGATGTATTGATGATTGAGGCAAATCATAATGTGAAAATGCTTCAGGTTGGATCCTATCCTTATTATTTAAAACAAAGAATCTTAGGAGATTTAGGACATTTGTCAAATGAAATTTGTGGACAATTAATCAATGAAGTTTTGCATGATGATTTACAAGAAATTATTCTTGGCCATTTGAGTCAGGAAAATAATCATGAGGAAATTGCATATGAAACGGTACGAATGGAAGTCACAATGGGAGAACATAAATATAAAGGCGACGATTTTAAAATTACTGTTGCAAATAGAACATGTAATACAGAAGTAGTAGAAATATAAAAAATCATCTTTTTTGGTGAGAAGAAGGAGAAAGAATGAAAAAAACAATTATAACAGTAGTAGGCAAGGACACAGTAGGAATTATGGCAAAGGTATGTACTTATCTTGCAAATAATCGAGTTAATATTTTAGATATTTCCCAAACCATTGTACAGGAATATTTTAATATGATGATGATCATTGATATGGATAATTCAGTGAAGCCATTTGGTGAAATTTCGGAAGAATTAGCACAAATTGGTGGAGAAATTGGTGTTGTGATTAAGTGTCAAAGGGAAGAAATTTTTGAGAAAATGCATCGTATATAAATATGAGAAAAGAATGTGAGGAATAAAAACCAATGATAAATGTTTTTGAAGTAATAGAAACAAATAAAATGATAGCAGAAGAAAATTTAGATGTACGAACAATTACTTTAGGTTTGAATCTTATGGATTGCATTGATTCGGATTTGAATGTATTAAAAGAAAATATCTATAATAAGATTACAACTGTTGCGAGGGATTTGGTTAAGGTTGGAAATGAAATTGAAAAAGAATTTGGAATTCCCATTGTTAATAAAAGAATTTCAGTAACACCGATAGCTTTCATTGGATGTTCAGCATGTAAAAAGAAAGAAGATTTTGTAGAAATTGCATTAGTATTAGATGCTGCAGCTAAAAAAGTAGGTGTGAATTTTATTGGTGGATATTCTGCTTTGGTTGCAAAGGGAATGACTAAGGCGGAAAAAATACTTATTGAATCCATACCAGAAGCTTTATCAAAGACGGAACGTGTTTGTAGCTCGGTAGCACTTGGATCTACAAAGGCAGGAATAAATATGGATGCAGTACGTTTGATGGGTGAGATTATTTTAAAAACAGCGGAGTATACAAAAGATGTAGATTCTCTTGGATGTGCAAAATTAGTTGTTTTTTGTAATGCACCAGATGACAATCCATTTATGGCTGGCGCTTTTCATGGGGTAACAGAAGCGGATGCAATTATTAATGTTGGAGTAAGTGGACCAGGAGTTGTAAAAACAGCACTTGAAAAAGTACGTGGAGAGAGTTTTGAGATTCTTTGTGAAACAATTAAAAAAACAGCTTTTAAAGTTACTCGCGTTGGACAATTGGTTGCAGGAGAGGCTTCTAAACGGTTAGGAATTCCTTTTGGAATTATTGATTTATCATTGGCACCAACACCTGCAATTGGTGATAGTGTAGCAGATATATTATGTGAATGTGGATTAGAATATGCAGGAGCACCAGGGACGACAGCTGCGCTTGCGATGTTAAATGATCAAGTGAAAAAAGGAGGCGTTATGGCTTCTTCCTATGTAGGGGGATTGAGTGGGGCGTTTATTCCAGTAAGCGAAGATCAGGGAATGATTGATGCAGTGAATGCAGGAGCAATTACCATTGAAAAATTAGAAGCAATGACTTGTGTTTGTTCCGTTGGGTTAGACATGATCGCAATTCCAGGAGATACGAAAGCTACGACTATTTCGGGTATGATTGCAGATGAAATGGCAATTGGTATGATAAATCAAAAAACAACAGCGGTTCGTGTGATTCCTGTCATTGGAAAAGGGGTAGGAGAAACAGTAGAATTTGGTGGATTACTTGGATATGCACCAATTATGAAAGTGAATTCTTTTTCATGTGATGCATTTGTAAATAGAACCGGAAGAATGCCTGCACCTATTCATAGTTTTAAAAATTAAAAATGAACGATATTTCGGGTGAATTCATTGGATATCGGGGTTCCAAATTTATCGGTTTTTAAACTTTCATAAATATGAGAGGAAAGAATGTCCTTTTCTAATAAATGATATGCATCTTTGGATAACATATTTTGGGCATCAGCAAGTTTGCTGATAAATGGAATGGTACTGTTGGCCTTGATTTCTTTAAGTAAAGGAGTGGCACTTTCTTTAAATCCTAACATACGAGCATATATATTTTCTGGTTTTTCTGCTAACAGGATATCGTCCTTGGTAATGTTTAAAAGAATGTGTAATAAACCACGGCTTATTCTGGAAAAGGTAATTTGCTTTGAATTTAAAAGGGTGCAAAATTCATCAAAATAAGTATATTCATACAAATGGTTTTGAATACGATCCGAAAAATCACTGGAAAGATCAAAGTAATTAGCATAGCCAGAAATCTCTTCTATTAAAAGTTTATATTTTAATAGAAGAGAGATATCATTTTTAAAAATTGGAAAATTGGAATTGAAATTTTCTTTAAGTATAGAGTAAACACTTTCAGGAACCTGTGTTTTTATATGCTGTAAATTATTTGTACTTTTCACAGATTGACGAATGGCTCTTGCAGATGAAAATTTATCGGAAAGTTGATATTGATGATAAGAATTACCTTTTCGAATGATGGAAAATGGAAGGATGGAACTATGGATTTTTTGAAGCGATTTACAATACTCCATTCCTAGAATATTATTTGGTTGGTTTAATATATCGGCATATGCAGAAAATCCAGGCATTGTACTTTCTAATGCTAGAGATCGAGCAAGTGGATAAGCGTACCCTTTTTTTTGAAAAGACATAAGCGTATTTGAGAATTCTTCGCTTTCGTTTAAAAGAAAAGTAGCAAGTTTTTGAAGTTTCGAAATATCACCACTTTCCGAGCCGAAACTTAATAAGTCTATAATTCCAAGACCGTCTAATATTGAAATCGCACCAGAAGAAAAGTATTCTGCACTTGCACAAGAAAAAACAGTTGGGAGTTCAATCACTAGATCTGCGCCGTTTTTAAGGGCCATTTCGGCACGAATGTATTTATCGACAATAGCGGGTGTTCCACGTTGTGTAAAGTTTCCGCTCATAATCACAACAACATAATCTGCATTTGTTTGTTTTTTTGTTTCCTCAATATGATATTTGTGCCCATTATGAAAGGGATTATATTCTGCAACAATTCCAACAATTTTCATTTACACACCTCTTTCTTATTAATAATAAATTATCATATTTTAAGGATAAACACAAATTATATAATGTAAATTAATTATATATTTTTATTGACAAAAAGAAACAGGATATGTATAATTGTAAAAGTGTGAATAGGAGTTTGTGATGTTATTAAATTTGTCTGAAGTTATGACACGAGATGGAATGATTTTGAAACAAAATGTTATTCCAGATATGTCCAATTTTCGACACAGTGGAGTGATTTATCCCATTGTGAATTGTTCTTCTTTAAATTTATCGGCTGTAAATTTAAAAAAAGGTTTGGCTAGGTTAGAAGGGAATATGGAAATTACATTTTTAATTCCATGTGATCGTTGTTTAACGGATGTTAAAAAAACAATTCAAGTCGAATTTGTAAAAGAAATATGTGCCCCTTCCTATGTATCAGAAGATATGCAAGAGGAGCAACTTCATGAAATGCAAGAAAATTTCATGGAGGGATATAATTTAAATATTGAACATCTTATTTACAGTGAAATCATAGTAAAATGGCCTTTTAAAGTTTTGTGTATGGAGCAATGCAAAGGAATTTGCACAATTTGTGGACAGAATTTAAATGAAGGAACTTGTACATGTGATGATTTTGTGCCAGATCCTAGACTGGCTTCTATAAAAGATATCTTTAACGCGAATAAGGAGGTGTAATGATGTCTATTTGCCCAAAAAATAAATCTTCTAAAGGTAGAAGAGATAAAAGAAGAGCGAACTGGAAAATGAGCGCTCCTACATTAGTAAAATGTAGCAAATGTGGAGCATTAATGATGCCACATAGAGTATGCAAAGCATGTGGTAGTTATAACAAAAAAGAGATTATCTCTGTTGAGAATTAAGAGAATGATAGAAGGCTTTTCGGAAAACCGGAGAGCCTTTTATTTTTGACCTTTATCTTGATTTTTAGATTGCACTCTAGTATAGTTAAATAGGGTGTGAATTTCTACCTTTTTATAAAAGATACATATTTATAGAATGAAATATGTAAGGAGGAGATGGATATGAATCAGATTACAAATGTTGCAGTTGATGTTATGGGAGGGGATTTTGCACCCGTAGAACCAATAAAAGGGGCAGTTGCTGCAATTCAAGAAAATACCGAAATCAAAGTGTTTTTGGTAGGCAAAAAAGAAATCATAGAGAATGAATTAAAAAATTATACTTATAATAAAGAACAAGTTGAAATTGTGGATGCGAGAGAAGTTATTGAAACGGCGGAACCTCCAGTATTAGGTATTCGTAAAAAAAAGGACTCTTCAATTGTAAAAGCTTTAAATTTGCTCAAAGATGGAACTTGTGATGCATTTGTCTCAGCTGGAAGCACAGGAGCGGTTCTTGTAGGCGGACAAGTTATTGTTGGTAGAATAAAAGGTGTGGAAAGACCACCACTTGCACCTTTAATTCCAACGGAAAAAGGATGTGCCTTATTAATTGATTGTGGTGCGAATGTAGATGCAAGAAGTTCACAATTAGTTCAATTTGCAAAAATGGGTTCTATTTATATGGAACATATAATAGGCGTGAAAAATCCTAAAGTAGCAATTGCCAATATTGGGGCGGAAGAAGATAAGGGAAATGCATTGGTAAAACATACGTTTCCTTTATTAAAGGCATGTCCAGATATTAATTTTGTTGGTAGCGTTGAGGCAAGAGATATTCCATTGGGAGATGTTGATGTTATTGTATGCGAAGCTTTTGTAGGAAATATTATTTTAAAATTGTATGAAGGAGTAGCAAAGACGTTATTAAAAAAAGTAAAAGAAGGAATGACTGCAAATTTCAAAAGTAAGATGGGTGCATTATTAGTAAAATCTTCTTTAAAGAAAACATTAAGTAGTTTTAATTTAGAAGATCATGGTGGAGCACCAATGTTAGGATTAAATGGATTAATTGTCAAAACACATGGTAGTTCAAAAGAAATTGAAATCAAGAATTCTATTGTGCAATGTGTTTCCTTTAAAAAGCAAAGAATTAATGAAAGAATTAAAGAAAAAATTATGTTAGAAGATAAATAAAACATATGTAAATGGAGAGTACTATGGAACAAAAAAGATTAAAAAGAATAATTTCACAAATACTTAGTGTGGATATTACAGAAATTAATGAGCAGACATCCTTTATAGATGATTTGGGCGCAGATTCGTTAGATTTATATCAAATAGCATTAGAAGTAGAGAAAGAATTTGATATTATTATTGATGAGAGTGCTATGCATATTAATACGTTTTCTCAAGCTATGAATTTGATTTGCAGAGAAGCTAAGGGGAGAAGTAATGAAAGTTGAAAATAGTAGTAAATTCGAAAATGATATTCAGTATTATTTTAAAAACAAAGCGTTATTGAAACAAGCATTGACACATAGTTCCTATGCAAATGAACAAAAAATAAATAAAACAAATGATTATGAACGAATTGAATTTTTAGGAGATGCAGTTTTAGAGCTAATATCTTCGGAATTTATATATAAGCTTTATCCAACAATGGGTGAAGGGGAAATGACAAAATTAAGATCTACTTATGTATGTGAAACTGCGCTTGCTTATTGTGCAAGACAAATGAAACTTGATAGATACATTTTCTTGGGCAAAGGAGAAGAGATTACAGGAGGTAGAAGCAGAGATTCGATTTTATCGGATGTTTGTGAAGCTGTGATTGGAGCAATTTACTTGGATGGAGGATTTGATGCAGTAAAAAATCATATTCATACTTACATTTTAAAAGATTTAGAAGATAAACAACTTTTTTTTGATAGTAAGACTTTACTACAAGAAATCATTCAAGGTGAAGGAGATGAATCTTTACATTATGTGTGTGTAAAAGAAGAAGGTCCTGATCATGATAAAAAGTTTTTTGTGGAAGCTAGACTTGCGGATGAAACCATAATAGGAATTGGAACTGGAAAAACAAAAAAAGCAGCGGAACAGCAAGCGGCATACACAGCAATAAAAAATAAAAGTAAAAATCCAGATAAGTAAGGAAAAAATAGATACAAATAAAATAAAAACATAGTAGGTGTGGGATGTATTTAAAAAGTATTGAAGTGCAAGGATTTAAATCGTTTGCAAATAAGATTAAATTTGAATTTCATAATGGAATTACTGGGATTGTTGGACCAAATGGAAGTGGAAAAAGTAATGTGGCGGATGCGGTAAGATGGGTATTAGGAGAACAAAAAGTAAAACAACTTCGTGGGGCATCCATGCAGGATGTCATTTTTTCTGGAACAGAAAGTCGAAAACCACAAAGTTATGCTTATGTTGCCATCACATTGGATAATTCGGATCATCAGTTAGCAATTGATTACGAGGAAGTTACAGTTTCTAGAAGAATTTATCGTTCGGGTGAAAGTGAATATTTAATTAATGGGACCAATTGCAGGCTTCGTGATGTTAATGAATTATTCTATGATACTGGGATTGGAAAAGAAGGATATTCGATTATTGGACAAGGACAAATTTCAAAGATTTTAAGTGGAAAACCAGAGGACCGTAGAGAATTATTTGATGAAGCAGCTGGAATTGTAAAATTTAAGCGCAGAAAAACACAAGCATTAAAAAAACTTGAGGAAGAACGTCAAAATCTTTTACGTGTAAAAGATATTTTGCAAGAATTAGAACGTCAAGTCGGACCACTTGAAAAACAATCGGAAACAGCTAAAGTGTTTTTAAATAAAAAAGCAGAATTGAGAGAACTTGATGTTACGATGTTTTTACAAGAACATAATCGGATTCAAGAAAACTTAAAGGATGTTGAAAATAAATATAAAATTGTATCTTCAGAATTATTAGAAACAAAAGAAAATAATAGAAAAGCAAAAAGTGAATATGAGGAAATTGAAAACGAAATTGAACAGTTGGAAAAACGAATTGAAGAGGAAAGAAATTTATTAAATAACAATTCAATGCTTGCTGGTCAATTAGACGGTGAAATTAAAGTTTTAAAAGAAAGAATACATTCTTCAAAAGATACGGAAGAACATTTAACGAAAAGAAAAATAGCGGTACAAAAAGAAATTGATGAGAAAACAAATGAACTTCATTTAGTAGCAGAACAAAAGAAGATAATTGATGCCAAAGTTTTTGAAGTTGAAAAAATAAAAGAAGAAGCAAATCAAATCTTAAAAGAAATTGAAAAGAAAATAGAAATTATCAATAAAGAAATTGAAGATGGGAAAAATCAAATTATTCATGAATTAAATGAACGTGCAACAATTAAGTCAAAAATTGGACGGTTTGATTCGATGACTGAACAAGTCAAAATTCGAAAAGCAGAATTAAATTCTAAAATATTACTTATTAAATCAGAAGAATCAACGCAGGAAGAAATTATTAAGGGATATCAAGAAGAATTTCAAAAGGTTACAAAATGTATTGCTTCATTAAATAATGAACAGCAAGAAATGGAAGCAAAGCTTAAAGAAACTTCAATTCAAATTAGAAAACAGGAAGAAGAATATAGCAAACTTCAAGGGAATTATCATCAAGAAAAATCGAAATTAGAAGCAATTTCAAATCTTACGGAACGTTATGATGGTTATGGAACAAGTGTAAAGAAGGTCATGGAACAAAAAGAAAAAGTTTCAGGCTTAGTTGGTGTTGTTGCAGATATTATTAAAGTGGATAAAAAATATGAAACGGCTATAGAAATAGCGCTTGGTGGAAATATTCAAAATATTGTCACTGAAGATGATCAAACAGCAAAAGAGATGATAACCTATCTTAAAAACACAAAGGGTGGTAGAGCAACTTTTTTACCATTAACACAAATTACAAATCCGCAAGATTTTAAAACACCTGAAGTATTAAGAGAAAAAGGGGTTATTGGAGTTACCGATACTCTGGTTCAAGTAGATAAAAAATATCAAAATGTTGCAAAAGCAATGCTTGGTAGAATTGTTTGTGTAGATACATTTGACCATGCAAGAGAGATTTCAAAAAAATATCATAATGGAATTCGTATGGTGACTCTAGATGGAGAATTATTTGTTCCAGGGGGAGCAATTAGCGGAGGTCGATATAAAGATAATTCCAATCTTTTAGGTCGGCGACGAGAAATGGATGAATTAAAAAGAAAAGTAAAAGAAACAAGTTTGAAAATTGAGCAAATAAAGTCACAATTAGAAAGAAATAGAGAAGAGAAACATCAACTTAGAAAAGCAATTGAAGATAATAAACAAGCATTACAGAATCAATTTATTTTAGAAAATACAGCTCGAATGAATGTAATTAAGGCGGAAGAACGAAAAAAAGAAGCCGAAAATGGATTTGTAGAATTACAAAAAGAAGAATATGAGTTTTCAAAGCAATTACAAGAAATTCAAGATAATAAAGAAAAAATTTCGCAAGAACTACTATCTTCCGAAGAACTTGAAAAAACAATTCAAAAGAATATAATGATTTTGCAAGAAAAACTTGAGAATATCCGTATAGAACAAACCAAACAAGAAGAAATTGTTTCAAAAAAAGAATTAGAAGTAGAAAAAATGTTACAAAAACAAGAGTTTGAACAATTGAATGCAGAACGTATTCAGACAGAAATGAATCGTTTTGTTTTTGAAATGAAAGAGATTTGCGAAGGATTAGAAAGAACAACTGCAGATATTGAAGAGAAGAATGCAAATATTATTGAAATTGAAAAAACAATACAAAATTCGGGAACTGCAAAAACGGATGCAGAAAAGAAATTAAGTGATGATATTGATCGAAAAGAATTGTTAAGTAATAAACAGAAGAGTTTTTTTGCTAGAAGAGAAGAACTGACGGATAAAGAGTCGGCATTAGATAAAGAAGCTTTTCGTTTAAGTACACAAAAAGATAAATTAGAATCCTCCATCGAAAGTCAAATCAATTATATGTGGGAAGAGTACGAAATTACGTTATCTATGGCGAGAACATTAAAATCTGAAATGGAGCTGGAATTACCACAAATACGTCGACGAATTTCTGCTATCAAAGATGAAATTCGAAAACTTGGAGATATTAATGTAAACGCTATTGATGAGTATAAGCAATTAATGGAACGGTATACATTTTTGAAAGAACAGCATGATGATCTTGTGACGGCAGAAGCTACATTAGTTCATATTGTGGATGAATTGGATGAGGAAATGAGAAAGCAGTTTAACGAAAAATTTGCTTTGATTAGTGAAGAGTTTAATGTTGTGTTCAAAGAGCTATTTGGTGGTGGAAAAGGTACGTTGGAACTTTTGGATGCGGAAGATGTTTTAGAAGCAGGGGTGACTATTGTTGCACAACCACCTGGGAAAAAATTACAGAATATGATGCAACTATCTGGTGGAGAAAAAGCATTAACTGCGATCGCTTTACTATTTGCAATACAGAATATGAAGCCATCTCCATTTTGTTTACTAGATGAGATTGAAGCAGCATTGGATGAAAATAATGTGACAAGATTTGCTAAATATCTAAATAAATTAAAGAAAAACACACAATTCATTGTTATTACTCATCGGCGTGGGACAATGGAAAAAGTGGATCGTTTATATGGAATTACGATGCAGGAAAAAGGAGTGTCAACGTTGGTTGGTGTGGATTTAATCGAAAAAGAGTTAAAAGAATAAATAATGGAGGGAATGCATTGGAAGAAAAAATGGGATTTTTTGCTCGCTTAAAAAATGGATTAGGAAAAACAAGAAATAATATTGTTTACGAAATGGATTCTGTTTTTACAAAGCATTTAAAAATAGATGATGATTTTTATGAAGAATTAGAAGAAGTATTGATTACTGGAGATATTGGTGTTCACGCAACAGAAGATATTCTTAATCAATTAAAGATTCAGATTAAAAAAAATCATATAAAAAAACCGATTGCATGTAAAGATATCTTGATTCAATCCATTAAAGACCAGATGAGATTAGATGAAGATACGGCATACCGTTATGAAAAAGAAAAATCCATTGTATTAGTAATTGGAGTAAATGGAGTTGGAAAAACTACTTCGATAGGGAAACTAGCAAGCCAATTAAAAAATGACGGTAGAAATGTGTTATTAGCAGCAGCAGATACTTTCCGAGCGGCAGCTAATGAACAATTATTAGAATGGAGTCAGCGTGCAGATGTGGATATGATTTCGGGAATGGAAGGAACCGATCCTGCATCGGTAATATATGATGCAGTTTCTGCTACGAAAGCCAGAGATATTGATGTGTTACTATGTGATACAGCAGGCAGATTACATAATAAAAGAAACTTAATGGAAGAGTTGAAAAAAATCGACCGAATTATAGAAAACAAAATGCCTACCTATTATCGAGAAAATTTATTAGTATTAGATGCTTCTACGGGACAAAATGCATTGCAACAAGCAAAAGAGTTTTCGTTAGTTACTAATATTTCGGGTATTATATTAACAAAAATGGATGGAACTGCAAAAGGTGGAATTGCGATTGCAATACAAACAGAACTAGGTATTCCAGTTAAGTATATTGGGGTTGGAGAAAGTATTGATGATTTGCAGAAGTTTAATTCGGATATTTTTGTGGATGCATTATTTGATTTAGAAAAACAAACGGAAGCTTTAATAGGAGGAAAAGAATGTTGACATTAGATAAATTTGAGGAAGCTTGTGAAATTGTAAAAAAAGTAACATTAGAAACTAAATTAGTCCATAGTGAGTATTTTAGCGAAATCGCTGGAAACGAAGTGTATTTGAAACCTGAAAATATGCAAAATACAGGAGCTTATAAAGTTCGTGGTGCATACTATAAAGTTAGCACATTAACAGAAGAAGAAAAAGCAAAAGGAGTGGTAACTGCATCTGCAGGAAATCATGCACAAGGAGTTGCATATGCAGCCAAGCAATTTGGTTTAAATGCAATAATTGTTATGCCTACAACGACTCCTCTTATTAAAGTTAATCGTACAAAGAATTATGGAGCAGAAGTTATTTTATATGGTGATGTTTATGACGAGGCTTGTGAAAAAGCATATGAGCTTTCTAAGGAATATGGGTATACCTTTATTCATCCTTTTAATGATTTGACGGTAGCAACCGGACAGGGAACCATAGCCATGGAAATTATAAAAGAGCTTCCATTGGTGGATGTGATTTTAGTACCAATTGGCGGTGGAGGATTGGCAACAGGTGTATCAACTTTTGCAAAATTATTAAATCCAAAAATCAAAGTGATTGGAGTGGAACCAGCTGGAGCAAATTGTATGCAGGAAGCAATAAAAAAAGGAGAAGTTGTAACTTTGGAATGCATTAATACCATTGCAGATGGAACCGCTGTAAAAACACCAGGAGATAAAGTCTTTCCATATATTCAAAAAAATATTGATGAAATTATCACGATAGAAGATGAAGAATTGGTTGTGGCATTTTTAGATATGGTCGAAAACCACAAGATGGTTGTGGAAAATTCCGGCTTATTAACAATTGCTGCATTAAAGCATCTTTCTTTTAAAAATAAGAAAATTGTTTCGGTTTTAAGTGGTGGAAATATGGATGTAATTACAATGTCATCGGTGGTACAACAAGGATTGATTTTTAGAGATCGTATTTTTACTGTTTCCGTTTTATTACCGGATAAGCCTGGAGAATTATCGAGAGTTGCAGATGTTATTGCAAAAGAAACAGGAAATGTAATTAAATTAGAGCATAATCAATTTGTGTCTACCAATCGAAGTGTGGCAGTTGAACTTCGTATTACATTGGAAGCATTTGGAACAGAACATAAAAAAACAATTATTGATAGCTTGACAAAAGAAGGGTATAAACCAAGAGTAGTTCGAACAAATATTTAAGATCGGTTTATGGTAAAAAACATGAAAAAAAGAGATAAAACAAAATCTATTATGAAAAAGTATATTATGATAACAATTGGAAGTTTGATTTTTTCATCCGCAATCAGTCTGTTTTTTGATCCCAATGATATGGTTAATGGTGGTGTAGCAGGACTTTCAATTTTGATTAACCGTTTGATTCCAATTGAAGTGGGTTCGTTAATTTTACTTTTAAACGTTCCATTATTAATTATTGCGACATGGAAATTTGGATGGAAATTTCTGATTTCTACATTTTATGCAATTGGATGTACTTCTGTCTTTACGAATTTATTTACAATTTTTGTAAAGAATGCTGCAACCGATGATCCTATTTTAGTTGCTTTAGGTGGTGGCGCTTTGTCGGCACTTGGAATTGGACTTGTGTTTAGAGCAGGGGGAACCACTGGTGGAACCGATATTGTGGTACGCTTACTGAAAAGAAAACAGCCACATATGAAAACGGGATTATTATTTTTTATTGTAGATATGTTGGTGGTATCTGCTTCAGTTTTTGTTTTTCGAAATATTGAAACTGCAATGTATTCTGCAATTTCACTTTTAACATATTCATTAGTAGCTGATGTCGTATTATATGGTAGAGATGAAGCAAAACTAATTTATGTAATCACAAATAATCCAGAAGAAATTGCAGAAACATTTATGAAAGAATTAAATGTAGGTGCTACCTATATTCAAGCAAAAGGTGCTTATCATAAAGTTGATAAAGAAGTGATTATGTGTGTCTTACGTAAACAAAAATATCCAAAAGCTGAAGAAATTGTAAAAGAATTGGATCCAGAAGCATTTTTGATTGTTACAAGTGCAACGGAAATTTATGGAGAAGGTTATAAAAATTTATTTTCCGAAAAGTATTAGTAAAATAGGGTGTAAAGAAAAAACACTTGACACCATTTCGTTCTTCTTGTATTATTACAAAGTACGGTTTCTTAATAATACATATAGAGGTGATAATCTTGGAAAAAATAATTGAACAAGGTATCTTATATGATTTCTATGGGATGCTGCTTACGAAACATCAACGAGCTATATATGAAGCAGCTGTTTTTGAAGACTTATCGTTAAGTGAATTATCAGAAATGTTTTCGATTACTAGACAAGGGGTGCATGATCTGATTAAAAGATGTGATCATACATTTGCTACATATGAAAGTAAACTTCATTTGCTAGAAAAATCGAATGCAATGAGGAAAAAAACAGAAAAAATTCTTGAACTTATGGAATTAGAGCCAGATGAAGTGAATAGAAATACGAAGGAAATAGTATGTGAGATTTGTAAACAAATATTAGAGGAAGTATAAGATGGCATTTGAAAGTTTATCAGATAAATTACAAAATATATTTAAAAATCTGCGAGGAAAAGGTAGATTAACTGAAGCGGATGTAAAAGCATCGCTTAAAGAAGTGAAAATGGCAATGCTTGAGGCGGATGTAAGTTTTAAAGTAGTTAAGACATTTATTAAAAAAATAGAAGAACGCGCGGTAGGATCCGATGTTATGAATGGATTGAATCCGGGACAAATGGTTATAAAAATTGTAAACGAAGAAATGGTTTCTTTAATGGGATCGGAAAACACGCAATTACAAATGCAACCAGGAAAGGCCATTACAATTATTATGATGGCTGGGTTACAAGGTGCAGGTAAAACGACAACGACTGCAAAAATTGCTGGAAAGCTTAAGAAAAAAGGAAAAAACCCATTGTTAGTTGCGTGTGATATTTATCGCCCAGCTGCAATAAAACAATTAGAAATAAATGGAGAGAAACAAAAAGTAGATGTTTTTTCTATGGGTGATAAGGTAAGCCCTGCCGAAATTGCAAAGGAATCCATAGTATATGCTTCAGAACATGGGCATAATGTGGTTATTTTAGATACTGCAGGACGATTGCATATCGATGAAGAAATGATGGAGGAACTTCAACTTATTAAAGAAAAAGTGGGGGTACATCAAACGTTATTAGTTGTAGACGCTATGACAGGACAAGATGCTGTTAATATTGCTAAGGATTTCAATGAGAAAATAGGAATTGACGGAGTTGTGTTAACGAAATTAGACGGTGACTCACGTGGTGGAGCAGCTCTTTCGGTAAAAGCAATTACAGGCAAACCAATTATTTTTGTTGGTATGGGTGAAAAATTATCAGATTTAGAGGAATTTTATCCGGATCGTATGGCTAGCCGAATTTTAGGGATGGGTGATATTTTAACATTAATTGAAAAAGCTCAAGAAGATGTGGATGAAGATAAAGAACGAGAACGAGCAAAACGTGTTAAAAAAGGTAAGTTTGATTTTGAGGATTATTTAGATAGTATGAAGCAAATGCGTAAAATGGGAGGTATGTCTGCAATATTAGGAATGATGCCTGGAATGGCCGCAAATGCTGGAGCAGTCGATGAGAGTCAATTAGTTCGAATGGAAGCGGTTGTTTTATCAATGACCATTGAGGAACGTAGGAATCCCAAATTAATGAATCCATCAAGAAAACATCGTATTGCAAAAGGTGCTGGTGTGGACATTAGTGTAGTAAATCGCTTTATAAAGCAGTTTACAGAAATGCAAAAATTAATGAAACAATTTAGTGGAAAAAAAGGGAAAATGTCTGGAATGATGGGCGGATTCGGTGGAAAATCGAAATTTCCTTTTTAAATAAAAATGATAACATATTATATGGAGGAAAAGAAATGGCTGTAAAAATTAGATTAAAAAGAGTTGGACAAAAAAAACAAGCAATTTATAGAATTGTAGTAGCGGATGCTAGAGCACCAAGAGATGGGAAATTTATTGAAGAGATTGGAACATATAATCCAAATTCAAATCCTAGTGAATTTAAAGTTGATGCAGATGCAGCAAAAAAATGGATCAATAATGGAGCACAACCAACCATTGCAGTTGCTAAAATTCTGAAAGCAGCAGGAGTTGAAAAATAGGAGTATAGGCAACAAATAACTAGTGGAGGTGCACTATGAAAGAATTAGTAGAAACAATTGCAAAAGCACTTGTAGATAATCCAGAAGAGGTTGTTGTGACAGAAGAAATAAAAGGGAAAAATGTAACCGTTCAATTGCATGTTGCACAAACAGATATGGGAAAAGTAATTGGAAAACAAGGTAGAATTGCGAAAGCAATTCGTTCTGTTGTAAAAGCAGCCTCATCGAAAAATAATGTAAAAGTAGATGTTGAAATTATCTAGATTATATAGGAATAGAACCATTGATTTGGTTCTATTTTTATGTCGTTTTTCATGGAAATTATCTTATACTATGTTATAATAACACGATAAGGTTCTATAAAAAGGAGATACAGTGATGGAAGATTTATTGCAAGTGGGTATAATTGTATCAACCCATGGGATACGTGGGGAAGTGAAAGTGTTTCCAACTACGGATGATATGTTACGTTTCAAAAAATTAAAGAGTGTGTTGCTTGATATGGGAAATGAAAAAAAAGAAGTAAAGATTGAAGGCGTAAAATTTTTCAAAAAAATGGTTATTCTTAAGTTGGAAGGATATGATAAAATTGAAGCGGTAGAATCTTTACGACAAGTGAAATTATTAGTTACAAGAAAAAATGCAGTAAAATTAGAAAAAAATGAATATTTTATATATGATTTGATTGGATGCTCTGTTTTAGAAGACGACATACTATTAGGATATATTTCGGATGTAATACAAACTGGAGCTAATGATGTATATGTTGTAAAAACAGATGAAAAAAAAGAAATATTAATTCCAGCAATTAAGGAATGTGTATTACGCGTAGATATAAAGCATAAAACAATTCTGGTTCATTTATTAGAGGGACTATTAGACGAATAGATAGAAAGTGAAAGGTGAAAAATGAAGTTTTATATTTTGACTCTTTTTCCAGAAATGATTGAAAATGGATTACATTCTTCGATTTTAGGAAGAGCAAAAGAAAAAGAAATGATTGATTTTGAAGCAGTAAATATTCGGGATTATTCTGCAAACAAGCATAATAAAGTTGATGATTATCCATATGGAGGAGGTGCTGGAATGCTTATGCAAGCACAACCAATATATGATGCATATCAATCTATTTTAAATAAAAGAAAAAGTAAAAGTAAACCAAGAGTCATTTATCTTACCCCACAAGGGAAAACGTTACAACAAAATATAGTAGAAGAATTTGCATTAGAAGAAGATTTGATTTTTTTATGCGGGCATTATGAAGGAATAGATGAACGCGTACTTGAATTGATTGTTACAGATTATATATCCATAGGAGATTATGTTTTAACAGGCGGAGAATTACCTGCCTTGGTAATGATTGATGCAATTGCAAGATTTGTTCCGGGAGTGTTAAATAATAAGGAATCTACAAATGATGAATCGTTTCAAAATGGATTGCTAGAGTATCCACATTATTCGAGACCCGAAGAATGGAATCGGAAAAAAGTGCCAGAAATTTTACTTTCAGGTAATCATGCTAAGATTGCTACTTGGAGAAAAGAACAAGCATTGCTTCGAACGAAAGAAAGAAGACCTGATTTATATGAAAAATATCAAAAACAAAAACTCTGAAGGGATTATCATGCAGAGTTTTTATTTTTCAAAATTATAGTTTTCAAGACCAATTTTTCGATAGTAATCTAATTCTGCAATTTTAGAAGACACATAAAAGCAATCATCAATATGTTTTCTCATTGCTAAAACTTCATCTTCAGATATTTCACGGTCATTAAGCGATATGATTTCTTTCCCACTAAACTTAAAAGTATAGTCCTCTGTAATAAAACTACGACTTGGAAAAATTACCAGTCCAGGTTCTTCAGCAAAAATATCTCGTCCGGTAATCATTCTGGAATCGTAATCTGCTCCAAGCATGTTTAAGATGGTTGGTAGAACATCAATTGCTTCGCAAGGCTTTGTAATAATTTCAGAATCTGTTTTCTCGGGTGTGTATAGGATAAGTGTAGACTTGTAACGCTCAAAGGTGGTTTCAACATCGTGACCTAAAAATTCTGAAATTTCGGCATCGGATAAACCATAAGGATAATGGTCGGCAACCATGACGATGAGAGTGTGATCGGCAACGCCAGCAGATTCTAATTGGTTTAATAGATATTCCATTGCAAGGTCTAATTCAATGTGGCAAGCTATATAAGCCTTGCAAGCTTCAGAATAAGGCAATTGAGCAACTTCTTCTTCATGTTTCTTTGCTTGTGTGTTTCCAGAAAAATTGTAGTTCAAATGACCACTTACCGTCATATAATACGCAAGAAATTTTTCATCTGAAATATACATAGGAACGGATTGTTCCATCATTTCTAAATCCGATTCAGGCCAACCGGATACTTCTAAGCCATTGTCTTTAGAAAAGAATTCATAACCTAGATTGGGATGGGTTAGATTTCTACTATAAACGGTACCAGAATTATTATGAAAAGCGCGAGCAGAATAACCATCTGGTTTTAAAATTTGTGGTAGTGCGAAGGCAAAATAATTCGTATATGTTTTTGCAAAGGTGTTTTTAACACTCATTGGAATCAAACCAGTACTCATCATGTATTCACCGTCTGAAGTAGAGGTATACCAATCTCCAGTAGTATAAAAGTTTTCGAATATATAACTATCATGCGCCATTTTATATAGTGTAGGGGTAAGATTTTCGTCAATTGCATACGGGGAAAATGCTTCGCACGTCATATAGATTACGTTATAGCCTTCATAAATTCCTGTTTTTTCATTCTTTTTTGAGGGAGATAAAGAAGAAAAATAGGAATTTAATTGTTTTATATCCTCTTCATCTTGTGTTAAATTTAATGATTCAAAATCGATATCCATAACATTGTCTTCATAAACTTTAATAGGTTCTTGTGTTGGGGTAGGAGTTACAATGCTTTGTGTGTTATCTACTTCCATTTCATTATCTTCTGTTTTGGATTCAGAATACATTGTGTCTTTGGGAATCGACAGTAAATAGGAGTCTTTCGGATGGAATCCGAAAATAGAGCGATAAATATCTAATTGTGTCGAACCAATAGCACCAAAAACAGGAACAGAAACGTCATAATTATTGGTATTAAAATATAAATCATAAGGGGAGAAGGTGTCTTTTTCTCCTTGAAAAATAAAAAAGATAAAAAGAATATAGGTAACGAGACTACTTATAAAAAGAGTAAGAATTCGTTTTGTTTTCTTTTTATTACTAAGAGGTAGATTTAAACTTGTTTTTTTTGTTCGAAAAATTAGTAATGTATATAGAAAAATTGGAAGAAAAGTTAATACTAAGGGCAACCAACTTTCAGTAATTCCAGTAAACGCTTCTTTATAATAAGATGTTGCTTGTTTTGCTAAAGATAATGCGGATATCGATAAATAAAATCCGAAAATATGATAAATTACAAGCTGTGCACCATAGTAAATGATTAACAAAATAGAAAGAAAATATAGTATTATATTTTTTGTGATATTATGTTTTCTGTCTGATAAAAAGCCGAAAAGAAATGCCGGTATAAATAAAATTAAACAAATGAAAACAATAGATAAGTTAAAGAAAGATTTTACTGTAAAAAAGCGGAGTAAAAGTTCTAAGTATAAAAAAGAAAAATAAAAAAATAAATAAGGAATGAAATTATAGATACCTTTTTTACATTCTATTGTTTCAGGTGATTCTGTTGTAGTTTTGTTTTGTGAAAAAAATAAAGTGCGCATTTGTGTTATCCTCCATTTATAAAATATCATATCATAAAACAAAAAGTTATCATAGATAGATATATCTATCTGTGGTACAATATTTTCATATGAGAAATAAAATATTTAATTTTTTAATTGCAATTACTTGAATATTGTGTTATTATATTCAAGTTGTGAAATGGATGTTCCTCTGTTACTTGGTATTACGAACATCTCAATATTAAGGAGGAAATGATGAACGATATTATTAGAGAAATTGAAGAACAAGAAATAAAAAATGTAGTACAGGATTTTTCGGTAGGAGATACAATTAAAGTTTATGCTAAAATTAAAGAGGGTACACGTGAAAGAATCCAAGTTTATGAAGGAACAGTAATTAGAAAACAAGGTGGAAGTAACCGTGCTACGTTTACCGTGCGTAAAACTTCAAATGGTGTTGGCGTTGAAAAAACTTGGCCTTTATATTCTCCAAATGTTGATAAAATTGAAGTGATTAGAAAAGGTAAAGTTAGAAGAGCGAAGCTTAATTACCTAAGAGATCGCGTTGGAAAGAAAGCAAAAGTAAAAGAATTAGTTCGATAGATTGTATTATGATTAAAAAGGAACGGAAATTATCCGTTCCTTTTTTCTTGTCCCAATTTTGATTATAGGGTATAATTATAAGATAGGTTTAAGAGCATAGGGGAAATGTTATGGCAAGAAAAAAAGGGCTAAGTTTTAGTAGAAAAAAAAGAAAAAGAATTAGTGCTTTTGTTTTAAAAGAAATCTTCATTTGGATATTTAATATTGCAATTGCGATTGCATTTGGTATTATGGTGGTTATTTTTTTTGGTATGAAAGTTCGGGTAATTGGAACTTCTATGGAACCTACAATCGCAAATTCTGAGATGGTTCTTGTAAATAAAGTCGTCTATACTTTTCGCAATCCTCAAAAAGGAGATACGGTTGTGTTTTTGCCAAATGGGAATGCATATTCTCATTATTATGTTAAACGAATTGTTGCAACTCCAGGAGATATGGTTCAAATTATTGAGGGTAGATTATATGTAAACGGAGAAATAGAAGAAGGTGTTTATGATAAAATGGAGGATGCAGGGATTGCTGAAAATCAAATTCGTGTTGGTTCAGGGGAGTATTTTGTATTAGGCGATGCAAGAAATAGTGGAGAAGATTCAAGATCAGGTAATATTGGATTGATTAAAGAAGAATTGATCGAAGGAAAAGTATGGATTCATTTAGGCTCAGAAAACAATAAAATAGGCCTTATGGAATAAAGTTGGAGGAAAATATGAATTATCAATGGTATCCTGGGCATATGACCAAGGCAAAAAGAATGATGGAAGAAAATTGTAAATTAGTAGATTTAATTGTTGAGGTTGTAGATGCAAGAATCCCAATTAGTAGTAGAAATCCAATAATTGATGAATTAGGTAAGAATAAATTTCGATTAGTATTGTTAAATAAAGCAGATTTAGCAGATCCATATTATACAAAGAAATGGATTGCATATTTTGAAACACAAGGAATTGCTGTGGTTGAAATGAATTCAAAATTAAGAAAAGATGCAAGAGCAATTCAACCGGTTGTTGCTGAAATTTGCAAAGAAAAAACGGAACGAGATCGTAAAAGAGGAATTATTAATCGGCCAGTTCGTGCAATGGTCGTAGGAATTCCTAATGTTGGAAAATCAACATTTATAAATTCTTTTGCCGGAAAAGCGTGTACAAAAACAGGAAATAAACCGGGCGTGACAAAAGGTAAACAATGGATTAAATTAAATAAATCATTAGAATTATTAGATACACCAGGTATTTTATGGCCCAAATTTGAAGATCAAGAAATTGGGAAAAAACTAGCATATATTGGTTCAATAAATGATCAAATTATTGATATTCAAGATTTGACTATAGAATTATTGAAATTTCTTGATAAATATTATGCAAAATTATTGTTTGAAAGATATATGATTGCTGAAAATAATGATCCAGTAAAAACATTAGAGCAAATAGCAAAGCAAAGAAAATGTTACAATAAAGGTGAGGTATTGGATTTTACAAAAGCAGCCAGAATAGTACTAGATGAGTTTCGAAATGCTAAAATAGGAAGAATTACGTTGGAATTTCCAAAAGAAAGAGGTTAGTTGTGGAAAAAGAATATTACTCAGATGATGAAGTGAAAAGAATCAATAAAAAGAAACATAAAGAAATTATGAAGGAAATTTTAAAAACTAGCCTATATTTATTGTTTGTATTAATTCTAACCTTTTTAACAATAAAATTTGTTGGACAAAGAACAGAAGTAATCGGATCTAGTATGGAGCCAACATTATCGGATGAAGATGATTTGATTGCAAATAAAATAACCTATCGATTTTCTGATCCCCAAAGATTTGATATTATAATTTTCCCATATTTATATGAAGTAGATACTTATTATATTAAAAGAATTATAGGATTACCAGGAGAAACTGTTTATATCGATACGGAAGGAAATATATATATTAATGATGAGATTTTATATGAATCCTATGGAAGTGAAACGATTAAAGATGCGGGTCTAGCTGTGACACCAATCAAATTAGCAGAGGATGAATATTTTGTTTTAGGCGACAATCGAAATAATTCAAAAGATTCAAGATTTATTGATGTTGGCAATATTCATCGAAGTCAAATTATTGGAAAAGCAGGGTTTCGAATTTTTCCACTTTCAAAATTTGGAAAGTTAACACATCAATAGGAGAATAATTATGATGAATTCAATACAAAATATAAAGAATGAATTTATGGCAGCTTCGATATATGAGCTGCCTATATTAGTTGAAAAATATCAATTAGACACAAGAAAAGGTGTGCAATCTCTTTGCGTTCAGGCAAATCAAAAAATTAGTAAATTTCAAGAAGAAATAGAGAGAACAAAAACATTGCAATTTTTTGAACAAAAATATGCAAAATATACATATATATGTGGCGTTGACGAGGTTGGCAGAGGACCACTTGCTGGCCCAGTAATGGCAGGTGCTGTCATTTTACCAAAGGATGAAATGATTTACTATTTAAATGATTCCAAAAAACTTTCAGAAGCGAAAAGGGAAGAGTTGTATGATGTAATTTTAAAAAAAGCAGTTGCCACTGGATTGGGAACGGTATTACCAAAACGAATTGATGAGATTAATATTTTGCAGGCTACTTATGAAGCAATGCGAGAGGCTATTAACAATTTGGAGGTAAAACCCGATATGATATTAGTAGATGCAGTAAAAATACCAGAAATTGAAATTCCTCAGATATCAATTGTTAAAGGTGATGAAAAAAGTGTTTCTATTGCGGCGGCGAGTATTATAGCAAAGGTTACAAGGGATCGCTTAATGGTGGAATATGATAAAGTTTTACCGTATTATGGATTTGCATCAAATAAAGGGTATGGAACGAAACAACATGTCGAAGCGCTACGTTTACATGGACCATCTCAAATTCATAGAACAACTTTTATCAATAATTTTGTATAGATATTATTATAGGAGAATCCAATTCAATGTATATTAAAGGAAGAATGATGCAAGAAAATTCAAAAGCAGTAAGTAGCAGCCGTATCGGAGAAACGGTGGAACAAAGTGCGCCCAGAGGGTTACGAATTGGTTCTACTTTACAAGGAAAAGTGATCGCAATGCATGAAAATGAAATTGAATTGCTTTTAAAAGGAGATATAAAAATTATTGCTAGATTAGAGCAAAGTATGAAAGTGACATTAAATCAAGTACTTAATTTTGAAGTGAAAAGAACAAATAATGCACTGGTTTTAAGACCTTTATTTGAAAATTTAGGCCAAGATAAATTTCTTATGAAAGCATTACATGATGCAAATATGCCAATAAACGAAGCAAATATAGAGATGGTAGAAACATTAATGCAAAAAGGTATGCCGATTAATAAAGAAACGCTAAATGAGTTAAATCGACAAGTGTCGTTATTTCCAAATGCTAATGGGAAAGATCTTATTGAAATGAAAGAAATGGGAATTGCTATCACAGAAAATAATGTGACACAATTTCTTTCTTATAAAGGAATGAATCACTATTTAGTAGATGCATTTTATGGAATGGCAAATACATTGCAAGATAGTTTATTAGAAATGGCTCAAGATGGGAATGATGAGGGGATACAAATGACCTTGCACAAATTTAATTTGCTTATTTCAGAAAAATTTTCAAATGAATATGGGGAAGAAACGACGAAAAAAATGGCAAATAGTTTGTCTAGTATAGAGAATAAGGATGGGAACATAAACAATAAAGCAAATGAAATGGGAAAGGATATTGTATTAAAGTCAAATGAATCCGTGCTTTTACAAGAAAAAGAAGGAGAAGAGAAAAAGGGAAAAGATGATATTAAACAATATTTTAAAAGTAGTATTAGAACAAAGACAAATGCTACTGTAATTCGAAATTATATAGAAAAAGTAATATTAGTTAATAATAATATGGAAAAAAATATAGTAAAAGATATCAGTTTGCAAAAAGTTTTTCAATTATTAGAGGATACCGCAAAAAGTGAAAACACAAGTGTTTTATTTAAAGAATTATTTCATTTTGATGAATTTAAAAATGGGATACAAGAATTGTTAGAAGAAAAATGCTTGCTTGAACCAAAGGAATTTATAGAAAAAGATGTTGTAAAAGAGTCTTTTACACGAATGAAACAAGAAGTAATGGCGTTGCAGCAATTAAGCGAAGAAATGGGGAAGTCAGGGGAAGAACTTCATATATCAACAAATTCTTTTCAAAATAACTTAGAATTTATGAATCAATTAAATCAATTGTTTGATTATATGCAATTACCACTAAAACAAGATGGGAATCGTAAAACGGGTGAACTTTTTGTGTATGCGAAAAAGAAATCTGGAGAGGAAAATGGAACAAATGTTTCTGCAATTTTACATCTAAATATGAAAAATATAGGCGCATTAGATATTCATGTGAAGATAGAGGAACAAAATGTGGATACCAGATTTTTCATTGAGGATGAAAATTCTTATGATTTTATTAGTTCACATCTTTCCGAATTTAATGAAGCAATTCAAAAAAGAGGATATGTAGGATATAGCGCTGTTGAAATTTTAAAGGAAGAAAAAAGCACATTTGATTATCTAAAAGAAAGACAAGAATTGGAAGGGAATTATATGATTTCAAATCAATCTTTTGATGCTAGAGCATAGAGTGGAGTTGTATGAAAAATAAAGAAGAAAAGAAAAAAATAAAGCAGGCAATTGCCTTAGAATATGATTCGAAAAATGATGCACCTGTTGTAATAGCAAGTGGGAAAGGTGCTTTAGCTGAACGCATTATTGAAAGGGCAAATAAGGAAAAGATTCCTATTCACAGAGATGATTCGTTATCGGATACGTTATCAAGATTAGATATTGGGGATAGCATTCCTCCAGAATTGTATGAAGTAGTTGCTGAAATATTAGTATTTGTTGATGCTATGGACAAGATAAAAGGAAGACTATAAGTGAATACGAGAAGAGTTGGAGAATGGTACGAACAAAAAGCTATACAAATGCTTGAAAAGCAAGGTGTGCAAATTTTAGAAAAAAATTTTCGTACTAAGATTGGAGAAATAGATATTATTGGAAAAGATGGTGATTTTTTGGTGTTTTTTGAAGTGAAATTTCGAAAAAACATGAAATTAGGATTACCAGAAGAGGCAGTGGGAAAAGGTAAACAAAAAAAAATTAGTTTTGTTGCAAAAAATTATTGTATGAAATACGGAATATCTATAGACACACCGGTTCGTTTTGATGTGATTACTATTCTTGGAAAAGATATGAAGTGGTATAAGAATGCTTTTTTTATATAATAAAAAAGGAACCTAAGGTTCCTTTTTTAATTTAATTAGATATAAAGTTAATTGATTTTTCATTATAAAGTTGAATTACTTCTCGAATTTTATTTTCTGGATCTAATACATTATCTAAAGAAAGATCATGATTTAAATAATCAATTAAGGTTGCTAAATAATTACTATTGTCTGCGATGGTAATAAAATCTCTATTTTTTACTTCTGGTAAAAGATACGTTAAATTGGTTGTAATAACACGATCAAAGTATTTTTTTTCATAAGCTATATCAAAATTTGTCAGGCCATCGGTAAATAAACCAAAAGTACAACATATAAAAACGTGTTTTGCATCCATCATTTTTAGTTGTCTTGCAGTATCAAGCATACTTTCTCCAGAAGAAATCATATCATCGACAATAATTACATCCTTTCCTTTTACATTATCACCAAGAAATTCATGTGCGACAATTGGATTTTTTCCATTAATAATTGTGGCATAATTTCTTCGTTTATAAAACATTCCGGTGTCCACACCTAAAACATTTGCAAAATAAATAGCTCTTGGTAAAGCCCCTTCATCTGGGCTGACAACAACGGTATGCTCTTTATCAATAATTAAATTCTTTTCATGGTTTAGAAGTGTATGAATATATTGATGAAATGGATTGAAATTATCGAATCCAGAAAGTGGGGTTGCGTTCAAGACACGAGGGTCGTGTGCATCAAATGTGATAACATTGGAAACCCCCATGTTCTTTAATTCAAGAAGGGCATTGGAACAGTCAAGAGATTCTCTAGAACTTCGCTTGTGTTGTCTTCCTTCATATAAAAAAGGCATAATAACTGTGATTCTTTTTGCGTGACCACTTAACGCTGAAATAATTCGCTTTAAATCCTGATAATGATCATCAGGAGATTTGCTGTTTTCTTGACCATACATGGTATAGGTTATGCTATGATTGCAAATATCAACCATAATATAAACATCTTTACCTCGAACGGAACTTTTTAATTTACATTTTGCTTCACCACTTCCAAAACGTGGACAGTCAGCATCAAACAAATAACTATTTGAAGAATATCCTTCGAAAGCAGGATCATCATTAATCATGCTATAAGATATCTTTCTTCCTTCAACAAGATGTTCGTCAACCATTTTACTTAATTCTGTTGCAGATTCTAATGCAATAATGCATAATGGTGCAACAGGAATTGCAATTTCTAATGAATTGAATTTTGACATACAAACAGTATCCCCCTAATTCTTTTTTTAACACAAAACTATTTTTACATTCTTTTAGTGACACGTCAAGTGATTTCTAGTATTATTATAAGTAGATGAATAAATTTACACAGAAAGTAAGGGTTTAATGAAAAAAAGAGAACATATAATTGATAGAATAGAAAAAAATAGTATTGCAAGTGAAATGGGAATTCAAGAAGGTGATGTTCTATTAGAAATTAATGGAACAAGAATGGAAGATGTATTTGATTATCAATATTTATCGGTGGATGAATATATTGAAGTCTTGATTCGAAAACCATCGGAAGAAGAATGGCTACTTGAAATTGAAAAAGAATATGGGGAAGATATTGGTTTGATTTTCGAAAATGGTTTGATGGATGAATATAAATCTTGTAGTAACCATTGTATATTTTGTTTTGTAGATCAAATGCCAGATGGGATGCGTGATACCTTGTATTTTAAAGATGATGATTATCGCCTTTCCTTTTTACAAGGAAATTTTGTGACGCTAACTAATATGACAAACCATGATATTGATCGAATTATTCAATATCATTTGGAACCACTAAACATATCGTTTCAAACCACAAATCCTGAATTAAGATGCCAAATGTTAGGGAATCGTTTTGCTGGAGATGCTTTAAAAAAAGTGGATAGACTTTTTGAAGGTAAAATCGAGATGAATGGACAAATTGTACTATGTAAGGATATAAATGATGGGGAGGAACTTGAAAGAACCATAGCAGAGGTCTCAAAATATGCACCTTATTTAAAAAGTGTTTCCGTTGTTCCAGTGGGATTATCAAAATTTAGAAATGGATTGACACAACTATATCCTTTTAACAAAAAAGATGCAAAAGATGTTATTGAGCGGATAGAGGTTTGGCAGGATAAAATGTATAAACTTCATGGATATCATTTTATACAAGCTGCAGATGAATGGTATTATTTAGCAGATTGTGAATTTCCAGAGGAAAAAAGATATGATGAGTATTTACAATTAAATAATGGTGTTGGTATGGCTAGGATGTTTATTGAAGAGGCAAAGAAGGAAGTAAAACGATTGGTAAAAGCTGGATTTGTTTACCAACGAAAAAAAGAAATTACTTTTATAACTGGAGAATTTATGAAAAAGATCATAGAAGAATTGTTTGCTTACGTAAGGAAAAATTTTACTTATGATCATGTAAATTTCTATGTAATTAAAAATGATTATTTCGGCAGGGAAATTACAGTGACAGGACTATTGACTGGAGAAGATATTGTAAAACAAACAAAAGGGGAAAATCTTGGGGAAGTTGTATTTCTACCAGAAAATGTTCTTCGAAGCGGGGAGGAAGTGTTTTTGGATAATATGACCTTAACAGAACTTCAAACAGCTTTACAAGTGCCCATAGATATTGTAAAATCAAGCGGATGTGATTTTATTGATGCACTATTAGGAGTAAAAAGAAAAAAGAAACATGTTGATTAAAAATAGATTGGAGAAATATGGAAAAAAAAGGAAAAAAACCGATTGTGGCTGTTGTAGGGAGACCAAATGTTGGTAAGTCCACATTATTTAATGCACTTGCAGGGGAAACCATTTCAATTGTAAAAGATACACCAGGAATTACGAGAGATCGTATTTATGCTGAGATTTCATGGCTAGATTATAACTTCACTTTGATAGATACGGGGGGAATTGAGCCAGATAGTGGAGATGTAATTTTGTCACAAATGCGCGAACAAGCTGAAATTGCAATTCATACTGCGGATGTAATTGTTTTTATGGTGGATGTGAAACAAGGTTTAGTTGATTCCGATGCAAAAGTTGCAGATATTTTAAGAAAATCCAGAAGACCCGTTGTACTTGCGGTAAATAAAGTGGATGATTTTAATAAGTATATGCCAGATGTTTTTGAGTTTTATAATTTGGGAATTGGCGAACCATATCCGATTTCATCTGTAAACCGCTTAGGACTTGGTGAGCTGTTAGATGAAGTGGTTTCACATTTTGATACTGGTGCAAATATAGAAGAAGAGGATGATCGGGTAAAAATAGCAATTGTTGGAAAACCAAATGTTGGAAAATCTTCTATTATCAATAAATTAATTGGTGAAAATAGAGTGATTGTCTCAGATATAGCAGGAACGACGAGAGATGCAATTGATACGGAAGTTGTACATAATGGGAATGAATATGTTTTTATTGATACGGCTGGAGTGCGGAGAAAAAAGAAAATAAAGGAAGAATTAGAAAAGTTTATGATTTTTCGTACAATTGCTGCTGTAGAACGTGCAGATATCATTGTTCTTGTAATTGATGCGGTAGAAGGAGTTACGGAACAGGATGCAAAAATTGCAGGCATTGCACATGAACGTGGAAAAGGTGTTATAATTGCAGTGAATAAATGGGATGCAATTGAAAAGAATGATAAGACAATTTATAAATATACGGAGGAAATTCGTCAAACATTAGCATATATGCCATATGCAGAACTTATTTTTGTTTCAGCAAAAACAGGACAACGGTTAGAAAAATTATTTGATTTAATTGATATGGTAATTGATAATCATACGCTTCGTATCCAAACGGGTGTTTTGAATGAAATTATGACAGAAGCCGTTGCTATGCAACAGCCTCCTACTGACAAAGGAAAACGATTGAAATTGTATTATATTACGCAAGTATCGGTAAAACCACCAACATTTGTTATTTTTGTCAATAGTAAAGAAATGATGCATTTTTCATATACAAGATATATTGAAAATCGAATCAGAGACGCGTTTGGTTTTCGTGGAACACCATTGAAATTTATTATTAGAGAACGAAAGGGAGACGAATAAATATGGATATTATATTTCGCTTAATATGTATCGCAATTGGATATGCATTTGGTTTGTTTCAAACCGCTTATTTTTACGGAAAACTAAAAGGTGTAGATATTAGGAAACATGGAAGTGGAAATGCAGGGACAACAAATACACTGCGTGTTCTTGGTACAAAAGCAGGTTTAATTGTCTTTGCAGGAGATGTGATAAAATGTATTGTAGCAGTAGGAATTGTTTCTGTATTAATTTCTAATCTAGAACTTGGAGCATCTTATGCAGATAATCTATATTTATTTAAAATGTATACAGCAGCGGGGGTTATTTTAGGGCATAATTTTCCGTTTTATATGGGATTTAGAGGTGGAAAAGGAATTGCTGCAACGGCAGGATTTGTAATTTCTTTTCACTGGTCTTTTGTGATTACTGGAATGTTAGCTTTTTTTGTACCATTATCTTTTACGCATTATGTTTCTCTTGGTTCTTTATTAATATATACCGTGCATATGATTCAATTGGTTATTTGTGGACAAAGTGGTTTCTTTGGGAATATGACACAAAGTGGATTAAATGAAATGTATGTATTATATTTTTTATTGCTATGTATGGCATTTTTAAGACATAGACATAATATTGTGAGACTGATAAAAGGTACAGAAAGAAAAACATACCTGTCAAAAAAGAAGAAAATGGAGGCAGAGTAATATGGCAAAAATTGGAGTAATAGGAGCAGGAAGTTGGGGCATTGCATTGTCTGTTTTATTACACTCGAATGGGCATGAGATTTGTATTTGGTCCATTCTTGAAGAAGAAGTGAAAATGCTAAATGAAACACATGAGCATAAGGAAAAATTACCTGGAGTTATGCTGTCTAGTGAAATCATTTTTTCAACAAATATTCAGGATGCAATTTTAGAAAAAGATGTAATTATTTTAGCAGTACCCTCCCCATATATTCGAAGTACTGCAAAAAAGATGCGTGAATTTATTCAAGAAAACCAGATTCTTGTAAATGTTGCAAAAGGAATTGAGGAATCAACGTTGAGTACAATGTCACAAATTATTGAACAAGAAATTCCAAAAGCAAAAGTCGCAGTTTTATCTGGACCATCACATGCGGAGGAAGTTGGTAGAGGAATTCCAACTACAATTGTCGTTGGGGCTAAGGATAAGAATACCGCGTTATTTATTCAATCGATATTTATGAATGAACGTTTTCGTGTATATACAAGTTCTGATGTTTGTGGAATTGAATTGGGTGCAGCATTAAAAAATGTAGTAGCGCTTGCCGCCGGTATAGCGGATGGATTAGGATACGGAGATAATACAAAAGCTGCGTTAATCACAAGAGGAATTGCTGAAATAGCGAGACTAGGGATTGCCATGGGAGGTAAACAAGAAACATTTAGTGGATTATCTGGAATGGGTGATTTGATTGTAACTTGTGCTAGTATGCATTCAAGAAATCGGAGAGCTGGAATATTAATTGGAAAAGGTTACACAATGGAAGAAGCAATGAAAGAAGTCAAGATGGTTGTTGAAGGCGTGTACTCTGCAAAAGCTGGAAGAAAATTAGCTGAAAAATATCAGATTGATTTACCTATCATTGAGCAAGTAAATCTTGTGCTGTTTGAAGGTAAATTACCAGCAGATGCGGTAAAAGAATTGATGGTTCGTGACAAAAAAATAGAACATGTTGATATTGCTTGGGAATAACTGCAAGAGAAAAAAAGGAGATTACGATGAAATTTAAAGATATGAAATACGAACGAGTGGATTATGATAAAATTGAACAAACGGCAGAAGACATTATAAAACGCTCAAAAGAAGCTGCAGATGAAAACACACTTTTTGAAATTCACAAAGAATGGTATCAATTAATGGATGAAACAGAATCCATGATAACGATTTGTCAAATCCGTCATGATATTGATACAAAAGATGAGTTTTATAGTAAGGAACATGATTATAATGATTCAATTATGCCTAAATTAGGAAATTTGAGTCAAAAATATTATAAAGGATTGTATGAATCAAAATTCCGCCCGTATATGGAAGAAAAGATTGGAAAAGTTGCATTTAAAAATATTGAAATTTCATTAAAAGCATTTGACGAAAAATTAATACCACTTATGCAAGAAGAAAATGCGCTAACTTCAAAGTATGATAAATTACTCGCTTCGGCAGAAATTGATTGGGACGGAGAAGTATTAAACATATCTCTATTGCGCCCATATCTTACCAATAAAGACCGTGAAGTGAGAAAAAAAGCGTGGGATAAATTAACTACATTTTTTAATTCCATTGCAGATGATTTAGATGATATTTACGATGAACTTGTAAAAAATAGAACAAAACAAGCAAATGAAATGGGATATAAGGATTATGTGGAACTTGGATACTATCGAATGAATAGAAATTGTTATGATAAATCGGATGTTGAAAGTTTTCGGAAACAAATCAAAGAAGAATTCGTTCCTTTTGCAGAAAAGCTTCATGATAGAAGAAGAAATCGATTAGAATTAGATAAACTTTCTTTTATTGATGAAGGTGTATGTTTTTTAGAAGGAAATCCCCAACCTGTTGGGACACCACAAGAAATTCTTTTACATGGGAAAACTATGTATTCAGAATTATCGAAGGAAACAAAAGAATTTTTTGATTTTATGATGGAAAATGAATTGTTTGATGTGTTGGGAAGAAAAACAAAAAAAGCGGGTGGATATATGACTTATATTCCAAAATACAATTCTCCCTTCATTTTTGCAAATTTTAATGGAACCAGTGGAGATGTTGATGTAATTACACATGAATGTGGACATGCATTTCAAGGTTATTTGTCAGGGAAAGACCCAATTCGTGAACATTCCGAGATTACAATGGAAACAGCAGAAATTCATTCGATGGCAATGGAATTTTTTACAGAGCCTTGGATGGAAAAATTCTTTGCAGATCGAACCAAAGATTACCTAGCTATGCATTTAGAAGAGTCTGCTGCTTTTATTCCATATGGCTGTATGGTTGATGAATTTCAACATATTGTATATGCAAATCCTACTATGTCTAAAAAGGAAAGAAATGAAACTTGGAAACGTTTAGAAAAAGAATATAAGCCTCATTTAGATTATGGAGATAATACATTTTTTGGAAATGGAAGATTTTGGCAAAAACAATTACATATTTTTGATTATCCATTTTATTATATTGATTATTGTTTGGCACAAACGTGTGCATTTCAATATAAAGTTATGATGGATGAAGATTATGATGCGGCATGGAATAGTTATTTGAAATTATGTAAGTTATCGGCGTCGGATTTTTATGTGAATATGTTACCGGAAGTTGGGCTTCAAGTTCCATTTACAGAAGGAACGTTAAAAGATATGGTTGAAAAATTAGAAAAATTAATAGAATAAAAAAGGGCGATGAACTTCTATCTAGCAGAAGTTCATCGCTTTTGATTATAAATAGATTGCACGGTATCTCGCTTGATTAATTTTGCTCGAATTAGTGTTTTACTTATGGGAACTTTTCTAAGAAGATTATGTAATGCAAAATAACCACATTTTCCTAATTCTTGTCGTTCTTGGCGGATAGTGGTAAGTTGGGGATTTGTTTTTTTTGCGAGGGGAAGGTCATCAAAACCAATGATACTCATGTCGTTTGGAACAGATAAATTTCTTGTTTTTAGTGCATTCATAACACTTAATGCAATTTCATCACTTCCACATATCACCGCAGATGCTTTGTTTTCTAAAAGTATGGGAAGATATAAATTTCCACAATCCATGGAATAGCATCCATAAATATTTAAAGCAGGATTATAAGATAATTGCTGTTGTTTCAATGAAGTTTCAAAAGCTATACTTCGATCAGAAGAAATCATGGAATTTGCAGTACCATTTAAAAAGCCAATATTTTGATGTCCATTTTTCTTTAAGTATTCTACCGCTAAATAAATTCCCTCATAACTATCCGTTCCAACATAGGCTACATGTGGATTCTTTTCTACATAATTATCAAATAGAATCGTAGGGATATGGGTATGGTTACATTGTGTTATCCAATCATCTTGCAACGTGAACCCAATCATAAAAGAACCGGAATAACCGTGGGATAGCATATAATTATCATATCGGACTTTTTTTTGCATGGAAAGATTACAAGGAATAATGGTAACGCTCCAATTATCACGAATTGCCATTTGACGAAATCCTAAACAAACATCGTATCCAAAGTCGTCAGGAGATTCATAGTCCATATTTTCAATGAAAATACATAATTTCTTGTGTTCTTCTTTTTTCATTTTCTTGGTAATATAACCCATTTCAATTGCAGTATCTAGTACTTCTTGTCTAAGTTCTTCACTTATATCATTCGCACCATTTAAGCCTTTAGAAACGGTACTAGTAGCAACACCTAAACGATGTGCTATATCTTTTATTGTAGTCATGAATTCTCCTCCTATTCCTTTTATTGTATCGAGAATAGAAATATAAGGCAATAGTTATTTTTAAAATTATTTAAAATAAATAAACAAAATATGTAATTCCTAGAATTATAAAAAATAAACAAAATAATAACATAAAATATATGAAATATGTAGAAAAAAGATAGGTTGTATAGGAATCTATTGACAAATTTCTAAGAAAAGTGCAAAATATAGACATAACGAAACATTACGAAAATAACATATTTGAATTTTGTTTTGCTATGGTTTTTCCGAAAATGGAGGCTAATCAAAATGAAACACGAAAAATTCATCCGTGGAGCAGGTGTTTTACTGGCAATTACAAGTTTACCATCTTCATATGGAATAGGAACACTTGGTGAAGCAGCAATTCAATTTGTAGATATGTTAGTGGAATTACGTCAAAGATATTGGCAAGTGTTACCTATTGGACCAACAAGCTATGGGGATAGTCCATATCAAGCTTATTCAGCATTTGCAGGAAATCCATATATGATTGATCTTGATCAACTTGTAATGGATGGACTTTTACAACTAGAAGAAATTACTTGTGTTGATTGGGGCGATAATGAGCGAGATGTAAATTATGGGAAAATTTATGATTCAAGATATAAAATATTAAAATTGGCTTTCCAAAGATTTTATTGTCAGGACGATGGATTTTTGATGTTTTGTGAAAATGAAAAATATTGGTTAGATGAATATGCTTTATTTATGGCATTAAAAGAGCATTTTAATTACAAACCTTGGATTGCATGGGATGATGGATTACGAAATCATAACGAAGAATCGATAGAATCTTATAAAAAGATCTTAAAAAATCAAATTATTTTTTGGAAATTTTTACAATATAAGTTTTTCATACAATGGAATAGTTTAAAACAGTATGCAAATAAAAAAGGTGTTGATATTATCGGAGATATACCAATGTATGTTGCACATGATAGTGTAGATGTTTGGTCAAATCGAGAGCAGTTTATTTTAGAAGAAAATGGAGAGTTGTCATTTGTTTCAGGATGCCCACCAGATGTTTCTGCGTCAGAAGGACAAAAGTGGGGAAATCCATTATATAATTATGAAATCATGGAAAAGGATAATTATACATGGTGGCGAAAACGAATGCATGCGAATAGCAAACTGTTTGATCTTATAAGAATAGATCATTTTATTGGATTAGTACGATATTATATGATTCCAGCTTCTTCGGAAAACGGTTTACGTGGAACTTGGAAAAAAGGACCAGGACTTAAATTAATTAAAGTTATCGAGGAAAGTGTTGGAAATACCAAATTAATTGCTGAAAATATAGGGGTAAAATTACCTAGTGTAAACAAGGTGTTGAATCGAATTGGATGGCCGGGTATGAAGATTTTATTATTTGCTTTTGCAAAGGATGCATCGAATGATTCCCTCCCACATAATTATGATGGGAAAAATCTTGTAATCTATGGTTCGACTCACGATTATGAAACAATTATGGGTGCGTTTAAAAATAAAAGTGAAAAGGATTTAAAATTTTTATATGCATATTTAGGAATCCATTCAAAAGATGAAATTATTGATGGAATGATACGAATTGCCTATGCAAGTATTGCGGATATTGTGATTTTTCAAATGCAAGATATTTTGAAATTGGATAATGAGTATCGAATGAATCTACCTTCGACAGTTGGTAAGAATTGGAAATTTAGAATATGGAGAGATTGCATAAGCGAAGAACGAGGAAAATTCATTCGAGAATTAGCAGCAATATATGGTAGGTAGTGAAAATATGTTATAAAACATATCTTTGTTTTATATAGATTAGCGAATAACGCAGATTATGAAAGTGAGGAAAAAGTTATGAAAAAGAAAGTATTAGCATTAGTTCTTGCAGTCGCAATGTCAGCTGCAGCACTTACTGGTTGTGGAAACAATGTGGCAGAAGTGAATAATGAAGGTTCGGAAACAATGGAAGAAGAAGTAGCAGAAGAAGTTGTTGTTGAAGATGTAGCCTTAAAAGTTTGGTGTGCTCAAAATCAAATTGATGGAGGATCAATGGATGAAATGTGTGCGATGTTCCAAGAGATGCATCCGGAATGGAATATTACATTTACGGTTGAAGCAGTAGGCGAAGATGTAGCTAAAGAAGAAGTGTTAAAAGATGTTGCTGTTGCAGGTGATGTGTTTTTCTTTGCAAATGATCAATTAACTGAATTAGTAAATGCAGGTGCAATTGCTAAATTAGGTGGTTCAACAGCAGATATGGTCAATAATGAAATGGCTGAGGCAGTTGCACAAACTGTTAAAGTAGGTGATGATATTTATGGTATCCCATTTACACACAATACATTTTTCATGTATTATGATAAATCTTTATTATCAGAAGAGGATGTTCAAAGTGTAGAAGGAATTATGGCAGTTGAAACAGCTGATGATGTTTATAATTTTGTATTTGATTCAGCAGGTGGTTGGAAATTAGGTTCATGGTATTATGGAGCAGGATGTACTGTATATGGGGAAGATCAAGTATCATTTGAGGAAGGATGTAACTGGAATAATGAAACTGGACTTGCAGTTACAAACTATTTAATTGATTTAATTGGAAATCCTAAATGTGCATACGCAGATGATGTATCGGTTTCAGAATTAGCAGCAGATCATAGAGTGGGTGCTTGGTTTGATGGGGCATGGAATTATGAAACATATAAAGAAGCTTTGGGAGATGATTTGGGATTGGCAATTATTCCTACTTTTAATCCAGATGGAACAGATTATCAATTAAAAGGTTTTTATGGTTCAAAAGCAATTGGGGTTAATGCGCAAGCAGCAAACCCAGCAGCAGCCGTTGCATTTGCTGCTTTCTTAGGATCAGAAGATATGCAAATAAAACGTTTTGAAGATTCTGCACAAGTTCCAACGAATATTATGGCAGGAGAATCAGAAGCTGTTCAAGCGGATGAAGTGGCATCTGTAATTGTAGCAGAAGCAAATGAGGCATCCGTTATGCAACCTACAGCATCAGAATTTGGAACAAGATATTGGGCAAATGCTGGAGCTATTGCAACAGAAATTAGAAGCGGTGATTTGAATAAAGAAAATGCACAAGAGAAATTAGATGCTTTTGTAGCAGCAATGGTTGTAGAATAAAAAATTTGTTGTATAATTAAAGTAGATATTAACTAACTAAAAAGGGATTATTCGAGAGTTCTTGGATAATCCCTTTCTATTAAATGTAAAGGAGGGACTTATGTTTAAAAAAAGAAAAGAAAAGATGATAGTCCCAGATAAAGACCATAGTTTTTTAGATTCTTTTCAAAATGGTAATCTTGTCACAAAAGCATCGCTATTTATATTTGGATTTGGAAATTTAAGACATAAACGAATCATCAAAGGATGTCTTTTTTTTGGTATTGAGATTCTGTATATTTATTTTATGATAAGTAATGGATTTCGTAATCTTGGAAGAATGATTTCTTTAGGTACACAAACACAGGTTGAAGTTTTTAACGAAAAACTCCAAGTATATGAATATACCTTGGGGGATAATTCAATGCTTTGCTTGTTGTATGGGGTAGTAACAATATTTGCTACGTTAATTTTTCTGTTTCTTGCAGTTGCATCTATAAAAAGTGCATATATATCTCAAATTAATAAAGAAAATGGAGTACATAATCGGACTTTTCGAGAAGATATAAAATCTTTAAAACAAGAAAAATTACATGGAACATTACTTACATTTCCTATTATAGGAATTGTTTGTTTTACGATTATACCTCTTGTATTTATGATTTTGATTGCATTCACTAATTATGATCGATATCATCAAACACCAGGTAATTTATTTGATTGGGTGGGATTTGATAATTTTAAAGCAATGTTTAGCAATACAGCTCAATTACCTCTTGCTCACACCTTTTTTCCGGTATTAATATGGACTTTGGTTTGGGCTATTTGTGCGACAGCATCTTGTTATATTCTGGGTATGATTTTAGCATTAATGATTAATCGAAAAGGAACGAAAATGAAAGGTTTATGGAGATTTGTATTTGTTTTATCCATTGCTATTCCACAATTTGTTTCCTTATTGACTTTACGAAGCGTATTTAATACAAATGGACCGATGAATGTAATATTAAGAGAAATTGGTGCTATTGGAATGACAGAATCGGTTCCTTTTTTCACAGACCCGATGTTAGCAAAAGTAATGATTATTATTTTGAATATTTGGATAGGTGTTCCATATACGATGTTACAAACAACTGGAATTTTACAAAATATACCTTCGGAACTATATGAATCTGCAAAAGTAGATGGAGCAAATTCGTTTGTTATCTTTTTTAAGATAACATTACCGTATATGCTTTTTGTAACAACCCCATATTTGATTACATCTTTTGTTGGTAATATTAATAATTTTAATGTTATATTCTTATTATCCGGCGGTGGACCTGATGCAATTGATTACTACTATGCAGGAAAAACGGACTTGCTTGTAACTTGGTTATATAAATTGACGATTACGAACAAAGATTATAATCTTGGGGCGGTAATTGGAATTTTAGTATTTGTTATTTTAGCAACGTTTAGTTTACTGGCATATAGACATACTGGATCATATAAAGATGAGGAGGCGTTTCAATGATGAAGAAAAATAATCATATCGAAAAACAAGCAAAGTTTAATAAGAAACGATTCTTTTCCAATTCAATCATACATTTTATTTTGGGTATTTTAGCTGTGATTTGGATCCTTCCAATTTCTTTTACCTTATTAACTTCTTTTCGTGCAGAAAGCGGAGGCTATAAAAGTTATATTTGGCCACGTGGATTTACATTAGATAATTATAAAAATTTATTTACAGCAACGACTGGGGGTATGAATTTTGCAAGATGGTTTGTAAATACATTAGTAGTTGCAATTGTGAGTTGTGTACTTGCTGCGTTTTTTGTTTTATGTGTCGCATATGTAATGTCAAGATTGCGATTTAAGCTTCGCAAAAAATTATTAAATGTAGCTTTGATATTAGGTATGTTTCCTGGATTTATGTCCATGATTGCTGTTTATTATATTTTAAAAGGATTTGGAATGCTGGAAGCAGGGCCTTTAAAACTGGTAGCCTTGATAATGGTATATTCAGGAGGCGCTGGTTTGGGATTTTATATCGCAAAAGGATTTTTTGATACCATTCCAAAGGCAATTGATGAGGCAGCTTATATTGATGGAGCTACGAAATGGGATGTGTTTTGGAGAATCACCATTCCTTTATCAAAACCAATTATTGTATATACTTTATTAACTTCTTTTATTGCACCTTGGGTAGATTATATTTTTGCTCGTGTTATTTTAGGAACGGATCGAACGTATTATACGATTGCAATTGGTCTCTGGACGATGTTAGAAAAGGAATTTATTGAATCGTATTACACTCAATTTTTTGCAGGTTGTGTTTTAATATCAATTCCAATTTCTGTTTTATTTATTTTCACTCAGAGATATTATGTAGAAGGGGTGTCTGGAGCGGTAAAAGGATAAGGAGTAAGAATGCGCAAATATATTTTTGGAGTATTTATCATATGTATTGAATTGCTTTTGGTTGGATGCGGAAAGGTAACAGGACCACAAGCGAATTTGGAAGAACCAGAAGACAGTTATGTTTATGAACAAGAATTGCATATTGTAGATGATAATTATCGAAATTATTATGAGATATTTTTATATTCTTTTTGTGATAGTGATGGAGATGGGATAGGAGATATCAACGGATTGATTTCTAAGTTGGATTATATTAATGATGGAGATGATTTGACAGACTCTGATCTGGGGTTCAATGGTATTTGGTTGATGCCAATTATGCAATCGACAACTTATCATAAATATGATGTGGTTGATTATTTTACTGTGGATATAGAATATGGCACAAATGAGGATTTTGTTCGTTTGGCTGAAGAATGTGAAAAACGAGAAATTAAATTAATTATTGATTTTGTTTTTAATCATACATCGGCAAAACACCCATGGTTTATAGAAGCGGTGTCTTATTTGGAAAGTCTAGATGAGGAAGAAGAACCAGATTTGGCTGTTTGTCCCTATGTGGAGTATTATAATTTTACAAAGGAAAAAAAGGGTGATGGATATTATAAAGCTGGAAGATCGGATTATTATTATGAAGGTATGTTTTGGGATCAAATGCCAGATTTAAATCTGAGTTCAGAAAATGTCAGAATGGAAATCGAACAGATTGCAGATTTTTGGATGGATATGGGAGCGGATGGTTTTCGATTAGATGCTGCAAAAGAATTTTATTCGGGAAGTCCTGAAAAAAATGTGGAAGTGTTGGAGTGGTTTCAGACCTATGTAACAAAGAAAAATCCAAATGCATATTTAGTCGCAGAAGTTTGGGATAGCGAAGCAAAGATTTCTACGTATTATCAAAGTGGAATTACAAGTTTATTTAATTTCCCAGCATCCCAGTATAATGGCTTTATTACAATGACTGCAAGGGGCTTACCAAATAAAACTGGACTAAATTTAGCAAAAGAAATTTTGGATTATGAATCTGCTTATTTTGAAGCAAATCCTAATTATATTGATGCACCATTCATAAGTAATCATGATACAACAAGAATTTCTGCACAATGTGTTAATGATGAAGAAAATATGAAATTTTCAGCTGGAATTTTATTATCATTAACGGGAAGTCCATTTGTATATTATGGAGAAGAACTTGGCATGAATTCTTCTGGGAGCAAAGATGAAAATAAACGATTACCTATGCATTGGAGTGAGATCCCGAATGATGATACAACGGATCCACCTGCAAATGCGGATGTAGTAGAACAGCAATTTAAAAGTTTAGAAGAGCAACAAAAGGATAAGTATTCCATATATAATTATTATAAAAGAGCAATTCGAATACGAAATGAAAATCCGGAAATCGCAAGAGGGGTAACGGAAGTTGAAAAAGAATTAACGACAGATTCGCTTTGTGTTTTAAAAAGAAATTATCAAGAAAAATTAATTTATATTATATATAATTTAGGAGAAGACCAAGAAATAGAGAAAATAGATGGATATCATGTTTTGGGATATTTATCTGTTAATAAATTCGATGTAATCGAAAATGAAGACACCTATTTTCTTCCTTCAAAATCAATTTTATATTTAGGCAAATAAAAATGTATATATATTCAAAAAAATGGGTGCGATTTCTAACCCATTTTTTATTGTAAAACGTTATATAATGTGGTAATATCAGTATATGATGTATATAGATTTTTTCTATAGGAAAAGACAAATGCACATAATAAAAGGAGGAAACAAAATGAAAAAGATTATTAGTGTATTGCTTGTTGCAATCATGGCAACTGCAATGCTAGTAGGATGTGGTTCAACAAACAATGTTGATGCTACAAATGAAGTTGAATCAATGAATGAAGTTGAAACAACAGAAGAAGAAGTAGTAGAAGTAGAAGGGTATGAATTAGCATTAGTAACCGATTTAGGAACAATTGATGATAAATCTTTCAACCAAGGTGCTTGGGAAGGATTAGCTCAATATGCAGATGAAAATGGAATAACATACAAATATTATCAACCACAAGAAGGTACAACAGATGCATATGTAAATACTATTGAACTTGCAATTGAAGGTGGAGCAAAAGTTATCGTTTGTCCAGGATTTTTATTTGAAACACCTATTTTTAATGTTCAAAATGAATATCCAGAAGTAAGCTTTATTTTACTTGATGGAGTTCCAAATGATGGCGATTGGTCAGAAGGAATGCCTGTATATGAAACCGCTTCTAATGTTATGTCAATTCAATTTAAAGAAGATCAATCTGGTTACTTAGCAGGATATGCTGCAGTAAAAGATGGCAATACAAAACTAGGATTCTTAGGTGGAATGGCAGTTCCTGCAGTTGTACGTTTTGGTTATGGTTACGTGCAAGGTGCAAATGATGCAGCAGCAGAATTAGGCATTGATGTTGAAATTATGTACAATTATACAGGAGCTTTTGAAGCATCACCTGAAGCACAAACTATGGCAGCTTCATGGTATGAAAATGGAACACAAGTTATCTTTGGTTGTGGTGGAGCAGTTGGTAATTCTGTTATGGCTGCTGCTGAAACAGCAGGAACAAAAGTTATTGGTGTGGATGTAGATCAAAGTTCAGAATCAGAAACCGTTATGACTTCAGCAATGAAATTATTATCAAATTCAGTGTATGATGGAATTGCAGCTTATTATGCTGGAACATTCCCAGGTGGAGAAACCACAATTTTCTCAGCAGAAAATTCGGGTGTTGGTCTTCCAATGGAAACTTCAAAATTTGAAACATTTTCACAAGCAGATTATGATATGATTTTAGCTAGCTTAGCAGCTGGTGAAGTAACAATCGTAGATGATGTATCTGATACTACAACTGCTGATTTAACATTATCAAATGCAACAGTTAATTTTGTTGAATAGATAAAGAAGTAAAATAGATTAGTAATAGAGGGGATACCAAAAGGTATCCCTTTCTATATACTGTTAACTATGGAGGTATTTATGGATTACATTATTGAAATGTTAAATATCACAAAGGAATTCCCTGGAATTATCGCAAATGATAATATTACTCTTCAATTAAAGAAAGGTGAAATTCATGCACTTTTAGGTGAAAATGGAGCTGGAAAATCAACACTAATGAGTGTTTTATTTGGTTTATATAAACCAGAAAAAGGAATCATAAAAGTTCGAGGGCAAGTGGCAAAAATTAATGGACCCATGGATGCGAATCATTATGGCATCGGTATGGTACATCAACATTTTAAACTAGTACATAATTTTACAGTATTACAAAATATTATATTAGGTATTGAAGAAACGAAATTTGGAATATTAAAAATGGAAGAAGCAAGAAAAAAAATCATTTCACTTAGCGAGAAATATAATTTATTTGTGGATCCAGATGCATATATTGAAGATATTACAGTTGGTATGCAACAAAGAGTGGAAATATTAAAGATGTTATTTCGAGATAATGAAATATTGATTTTTGATGAACCGACTGCAGTTCTTACTCCGCAAGAAATTATTGAATTAATGGAAATTATGCGCAATTTAACCAAGGAAGGGAAATCCATTTTATTTATTACACATAAATTAAATGAAATTAAAGAAGTGGCGGATCGTTGTTCCGTTTTAAGAAGAGGAAAATATATTGGGATTGTAGATGTAAATACGACCACAAAAGAAGAAATGAGCGAAATGATGGTTGGGAGAAAAGTCTCTCTTACTGTGAGTAAAGAGGAAGCAAAGCCTACAAAACCAGTTTTAGAAGTACATAAATTAACCGTTAAATCATCAAGACAAGGTCATAATCAAAATGTTGTCAATGAGGTGAGTTTTCAAGTACGAAAAGGAGAAATTGTTTGTATTGCAGGTATCGATGGAAATGGACAGACAGAACTTGTGAATGCAATAACAGGATTATCATCAGTAACAAATGGAGAAATTGTTTTAAATGGTGAAAATGTTACAAAAAAAACAATCCGATATAAAAATACACATGGTTTATCTCATATTCCTGAAGATCGCCATAAACATGGGTTGGTTTTAGATTATAACTTAGGAAACAATTTAGTTTTACAGCAATATTTTAATAAACCATTTTCTAAGTATGGATTTTTAAATCAAGAAGAAATTGAAATATATGCAAACGATTTAATTGATAAATTTGACATCAGAAGTGGGGAAGGTACAAAGACACCCGCTAGAAGTATGTCAGGTGGAAATCAACAAAAAGCAATTGTTGCAAGAGAAATTATGAAAAATCCAGATATCCTTTTGGCAGTACAACCAACAAGAGGATTAGATGTAGGAGCAATTGAATATATTCATAAACAAATAATCAAAGAAAGAGATGAAGGCCGAGCAATCTTGTTAGTATCTCTAGAATTAGATGAAGTTATGAATTTAAGTGACCGAATTTTGGTTATTTATGAAGGAGAACTTGTTGCTGAATTAAATCCAAAAGAGGTTACCATTCAAGAATTAGGACTTTATATGGCTGGTTCTAAAAAGGGGGTAGTAACGTATGAGTAAGAAACTAAAAGGAAAAAAGAAACGAGAGTATTTTGCTTTTTTATCTTCTATTTTTGCAGTTCTTGTTGGGCTGTTTGTTGGTTATGTAGTTATGCTGATTTCTAATCCAGCAGAAGCAAATGCTGGTTATGCAATGATTCTAACTGGGCCACTAACTCATGGTTTAAAAGGAATTGGTCAGATTTTCTATTATGCAACACCAATTATTCTTACAGGGTTGTCCGTTGGATTCGCATTTCGAACGGGACTTTTTAATATTGGGGCAACCGGTCAATTTACGATGGGTGCTTTTGGTGCAGTAATTGTTGGAATTACATTTACGAACCTCGGAGGAATTCATTGGGGCGTCGCTTTGTTGGCTAGTGTTTTATTTGGCGCATTTTGGGGATTTTTACCAGGTTTATTAAAAGCAGTTTTTAATGTCAATGAAGTGATTTCATCAATTATGTTAAATTACATTGGAATGTACTTGTCAAATTGGATTGTAAAAAGTTCGCCTGTTTTATTTAATAAACTTAGGAATGAATCCTATGAAGTTGCTAAAACAGCACAAATCCCCAAATGGGGTATGGATAAAATATTTCCAGGATCGAGTGTACATGCGGGAATTATTATTGCAATTATTACTGTAATTATCATTTATATTGTTTTAGAAAAAACAACATTTGGATTTGAATTGAAAGCGGTTGGATATAATAAGGATGCCAGTAAATACGCAGGCATCAATGAAAAAAAAGGAATTATGCTTTCAATGACAATTGCTGGAGCGGTTGCTGGCTTGGCAGGCGGATTGGTATTTCTTTCTGCATCAGGAAGAAATATCGAAATCGTTGATACATTAGCAGCAGAAGGATTTACTGGAATATCAGTTGCATTACTTGGCGCTTGCCATCCTTTTGGAATTCTAGGGGCAGGTATCTTTATTGCATTTTTATATGCGGGTGGATATTATTTGCAATTGTTTAATTTTTCCACTGAAATTATAGATATTATTATTTCTATTATTATATATTTCTCCGCTTTTTCATTGATTATTAAATTGTTTATTAATAATTATCGAAAAAAAAGAAAGAAAAAAGAAGAAAAAAAGATAAATCATGATGAAGGAGGCGATGTATAATGGCAGAAACGATGAGTGTAATATATTTTGTGTTTCAACAGACCATGTTTTTTGCAATTCCATTATTAATCGTAGCTTTAGGTGGAATGTTTTCTGAACGTAGTGGTATTATTAACATTGCATTAGAAGGTATTATGACAATGGGTGCTTTTGTTAGTATTTTATTTTTAAATTTAACGGGTTCTAGTCCATTTTTTATTAATCACGGACAGATTCATTTATTGCTTGCGGTTTTCATTTCGATGTTAGTAGGTGGGCTATTTTCTTTATTTCATGCGTATGCATCAATTAATATGAAAGCTGATCAGACAATTTCTGGTACGGCATTGAATATGTTTGCACCAGCATTTGCTATATTTATTGCACGTATTGTGCAAGGAGTGCAACAAGTACAATTTTCAAATAATTTTCATATTGATTCCGTTCCGATTTTAGGAAAGATTCCTTTCTTAGGACCTTTATTATTTCAAAATACATATATAACGACATATTTGGGATTTTTGATTTTAATTGTGTCCGTAATTATTATTTATAAATCGAGATTTGGACTGCGTTTACGAGCTTGTGGGGAGCATCCACATGCGGCAGATGCAGCTGGTATAAATGTCAGTAGAATGCAATATTCAGGTGTGGTGATTTCTGGAATGTTAGCTGGATTAGGTGGACTTATATATGTGATTCCTACATCTACAAATTTTAATGCGACGGTTTCTGGTTATGGATTTTTAGCTTTGGCTGTATTAATATTTGGACAATGGAAACCAGTTCGGATTATGTTTGCTGCATTATTTTTTGGATTAACAAAAGCAATTGCTGCAGCATATTCAGGAATACCAGCATTAAGTGAACTTGGAGTACCTAGTTATTTGTATAAAATGATTCCATATCTTGCAACTCTTATTGTATTAATATTTGCTTCAAAAAAATCACAGGCACCAAGAGCAGAAGGAATTCCATTTGATAAAGGAGCAAGATAATATGAAAGATAATGAGTTGATTCGTTTAGCTATGGAAGTAAGAAACAAGGCATATGCACCATATTCAAATTTTTTGGTAGGGGCAGCGCTTTTATCGGAAGACGGGAATGTATATACTGGATGTAATATTGAAAATGCATCCTTTACTCCAACGATATGTGCTGAAAGAACAGCAATATTTAAAGCAATTAGTGAAGGCAAATATAAGTTTGATAAAATTGCGATTGTTGGAAGTCCGAAAGGTGAATTGACACAGTTTGCATATCCATGTGGAGTGTGTAGACAAGTTATGATGGAGTTTGTTAATCCGAAAAAGTTTCAAATTCTTGTTGCAAAAAATGAAAATGAATTTCAAACATATTCACTTGAAGAATTATTACCAAATGGATTTGGTCCGCATAATATCAATAATTCGTAATTTATTAAATTCAAATTAAAATTTCATTAAATTTAAAGAAAAAGATTGGACAAAATAGATATAGACATTCCAATCTTTTTTTTATATTATTAAATAGATTTGTAATGATAATGAAATTATGTAGGAGGGATTTAAGAATGAACAAATTTTTCAAACTGAAGGAACATAATACAACAGTACGTGCAGAAATTGTAGCTGGATTAACAACTTTCTTCGCAATGGCGTATATTGTATTTGTAAATCCATCACAAGTTTCAGCTGGCGGATCAGCTGGTTGGTTAGTAGGGCTTGGAGCAGATCCAGGACAAATGGGACAGATTTTTAATTCGGTATATGTTGCATCTATACTTGTTGCAGTAATTGGTACCTTACTTATGGCTTTTTATGCAAAATTACCATTTGCACAAGCTTGTGGTATGGGATTAAATGCATTCTTTTGTACAAGTTTTGTTGCAGGTGCATTTTTTGCTGGTGGCGATGTTATTAAAGGCTATCAAGCAGGTTTAGTTATTGTATTATTAGCAGGATTAGTATTTTTGTTTTTGTCACTAACTGGTTTAAGACAGTATATTGCAAAAGCAATGCCTGATTGTTTAAAGAAAGCAATTCCAGCAGGAATTGGCTTGTTTATTGCTTTTATTGGTTTTCAAAATTCAGGACTGATTCAATCAAATCAATTTGTATTCGTGCAGTTCGTAGATATTCACGGTGCAGTGATGGCTGGGACAGTAAAAGAGGTAGTTGTTCCTTCAGTAGTTGCATTTGTTGGTTTTATTTTGATTGCTATTTTATCAAAACTTAAAGTTAAAGGAAATGTGATTATTGGAATTTTAACATCAACCGTATTATATTATTTGCTCACATGGACATTGCCTACGTTTAATATGTCTGCAGTTGGTGAAAGTTTTAAGGATTTTGCAGCAATCGGTGTTACGGGAGTATTTCAAGCAGAATCATGGAAAAATGCATTTTCAACAGAATATATCGGAGGATTGTTCAATGCAATTATGTTAATTGTGACTTTTTGTTTGGTTGATATGTTTGATACCATTGGAACTTTATATGGTACTGCAGCGGAAGCAAATATGTTAGATGAAAATGGAGATCCAGAAAATTTAAATAAAGCTATGGCAAGTGATTCTATTGCTACTGTGTCAGGAGCGATTTTAGGAACATCAACTTGTACTACATTTGTAGAATCTGCAGCAGGAGTTGCTGCTGGAGGTAGAACTGGTCTTACAAGTTTTGTTACAGCAATTTGCTTAGGTTTATGTTTGTTTTTGACACCAGTAGCAACGATTATACCAAGCTGTGCAGCAGCACCCGCATTAATTTTTGTTGGTGTATTAATGGTGAAGAATTTCTCCAAGGTAGATTTTACAGACATGCGTTCGGCAGTGCCTGCATTTTTAGCACTGATTATGATGCCACTTACTTATTCCATAGCAAATGGAATTGGAATAGGAGCAATTGCTTATGTATTAATCACTATATTTACTGGAAAATTTAAAAAACAGGATATTGTTATTTCGATTATTGCATTACTGTTTTTAGTAAAATTTATTTTTGTTACAATGTAGAAGTATTATTACAAAAAAAGTACTGGTAGATTACCAGTACTTTTTTTGTGTTGTTAAGAAAATCACTTTGTAGTAGAATATAAGAAGTAAATAAATCTAAGAATAGGGAAAAGATGGAATATATTATATTAATAATTACAATTTTATGTTTTGTTTTAGCAATTACGATAAAAGGGTTTCTAGATAGAAAAAGTGAGCATAAAAGATTTTTAAAATCAATAGAAGAATCTTTTGGGACATTTTCTGACTTTGAAATAACAGAACAAAAAATGGGGAAAATTAAAAAATATTATTTAGAACATAAGGAAGATAATTGGACTTTGGATGATATTACTTGGAATGATTGTGATATGGATAATGTTTTTAAACAAATGAATACTACGTTTTCTTCAGCTGGAGAGGAATATTTATACTATATGTTACGTACCCCTAAAATGGAAACGACATCGTTAGAGGAAATGGAACGACTCATTTCTTATTTTATGGAACACAAATCCATACGTATGGATTTTCAAGATTTATTTCATCAACTAGGAACAACCGGGAAGTATTCTTTATATGATTATTTAAATAATTTAGATATATTAGGTAAGCGTAGTAATTTTAAAAACATATTTGCTTTGATAGGAATACTTGTTTCGATTACAATCCTTCCATTTGATGTAATGACAGGCATTTTATTGCTTGTTTTTATATTAATTTACAATATTGTAACTTATTTTAAGGATAAAAATGAGGTAAAACCTTATCTAACAAGTTTTACTTATATCTTACGTTTGATTCAAATTGCAAATAAAGTTACTGAATATGCACCAAATGAATTTTCGAGTTATAAAGAGCAAATGAAAAATAAATGTCATGCTTTAAAAAGATTTTCAAGAAATTCATATATTACGATGTCTATGGGAGAAAGCTCGTCGAATCCACTAGATATTCTTATGGATTATGTGAGAATGACCTTACATATTGATTTAATAAAATTCAATCAAATGTTAAATGAGATTCAAGGAAAGAAAGAAGTTGTAGATTCGTTAGTCACAACGATGGGATTTATAGAAAGTATGATTGTAATTGCGAATTATCGAAAAGCATTATCCATATATTCGGTTCCAGTATTTGGTGAACAAATTGAATTTCAGGATATTTATCATCCATTAATTGAAAATGCAATTTCTAATAATATAGAAATTTCTAATAGTATATTATTAACTGGTTCAAACGCTTCTGGGAAATCTACTTTTTTAAAAATGCTTTGTGTTAATTGTATTTTAGCGCAAACTATTCATACTTGCACGTCGAAAAAGGCAAATGTTAGATTGCAATATATTTATTCATCTATGAAATTAGAAGATAGTATTGAAAAGGGTGAAAGTTATTATATGGCAGAAATTCGTGGCATAAAAAGAATGTTAGATGTATCAGAAAATAATAAAAAGGTTATTTGTTTTGTGGATGAAGTACTACGTGGCACAAATACCGTTGAACGAATTGCTGCATCAATGCAAATACTAAAAGCTTTAGCATCTTATGATGCGATTTGTATTGCAGCAACACATGATGTGGAGTTAACAACCTTGTTAAAAAATACATATGAGAATTATCATTTTACTGAGGAAATTCAGAAAAAGGATATATTTTTTAGTTATAAAATTCAAAAGGGACCAGCGATGACAAGAAATGCTATATTATTATTAGAAAATATGGGTTATCCTAAAGACCTAGTTGAAGTAGCAAAAAAAACTGCCTCTAACTTTATGGTTACAGGAAATTGGGAGGTTAATGAATGAATGTAAAGATGTATACAGATGGAGCGGCTCGAGGAAATCCGGAAGGACCAGGTGGATATGGTTGTATACTTCAATTTTTGTCGAAAGATGGAACCTTACATGAAAAAGAACTGTCTGCTGGATATAAAAAAACAACAAATAATCGGATGGAATTATTAGCGGTAATTGTTGGATTAGAAGCTTTAATTAAGCCTTGTAATGTTGAAGTGTTTTCGGATTCTAAATATGTAACAGATGCTTTTAATCAAAATTGGATTGATAGTTGGAAAAGTAAAGGATGGAAAAATAGTAAAAAAGAACAAGTGAAAAATTTGGATTTATGGCTAAGACTTTTGGATGCAAAAAATCAACATCAAGTGAAATTTACTTGGGTTAAGGGGCATGCAGGTCATCCGGAAAATGAACGATGTGATGTCCTTGCGACAACTGCGGCTGATGGCACACAATTGCTTGACGATGTAATAAAAACAGTGGTAATATAAATAGTGTATATATCAAAATAAGAACAGAAATGGAGCACATATGAATAATTTTATTAATTTTTTTAATACATTTTTATCTTATGTTGTAGTTTTAATTATTATAGTAATTGTAATGTTTATTGCATTCAAACTCGGAGTTTTATGGAGTAAGAAGAAAGATGAAAAAGAAGCAGAAGTAAAAAGAAATGAAGAATTAATGGAAAAAAATGAAATGGAAGAAAATGAAAATAAAGATCATTCCGAATCAATGTAAGAAAAGGGTGTTCATCTATATGAGCACCCTTTTTCGTAGATGAATAGTATAGAAAGGTAAAGGTATGGCTCGAAGTGAAAAACAAAAACTAAAGCTGTTATATATAATTCAAATATTGACACAAAATACGGATGAAAATCATTATTTGTCGATGCAAGAATTATTATTACAATTAGATAAATTTGGGATTTCGGCTGAAAGAAAAAGTATTTATTCGGATATTCGTCTTTTACAAGAATACGGTTATGATATTGATGTGAGAAAATCTAAAATTAATGGTGGATACGCTTTACTTTCAAATGCTTTTGAATTAGCAGAGTTAAAACTATTAGTTGATACGGTTCAATCTTCAAAATTTATTACAAAAAATAAATCGAAAAGATTAATTGATAAGTTAGAAAAATTCACTAGTAAATATCAAGCAAAGGAATTAAATCGACAAGTTTATGTTTCAAATCGCATTAAAACAGAAAATGAAAATATATATTATAATGTTGATTGTATTAATGATGGAATTCAAAATAATAAACAAATTTCATTTGCTTATTATAGTTGGAATGTAGCTTCTAATATGGAAATGCGAAAAAATGGAATGCTGTATGTGGTTAGTCCTTGGGCGTTAACCTTTCAAGAAGAAAACTATTATTTAATTGCCTATGATGAAGAAAATTCGATGATTAAACATTATCGCGTGGATAAAATGAAAGAAATATCAAAAACGAGCGATGCAAGAAATGGAAATGAAGAATATAAAAAATTTGATTTGGTTTCCTATTGTAAAAAAACGTTTGGTATGTATGGAGGAATGGAAGAAACCATTACTTTAAAGATGCCGAATTCATATGTGGGGGTAATGTTTGATCGTTTTGGAAAAGATATTTCAATTCGCCAGTTAGATAAGGAAACATTTACAACACGGTTTTCGGTGAAAGTTTCTCCTTTATTTTATGGGTGGTTGACTGGATTGGGTACGAATGCATTTATATTGTCTCCCAAATGGATTCAAGAAGATTATAATACATATTTAGAAAATATCAGAAAACAATACAAAAATGAGGAGGAAAATATATGAAAAAAATTGCAAAGTTTCATAAAGTGAGTTATGAACAATTTAAACATGATTTTGAAAAAGTGTTTACTTATTCAGAAGATGAAATAAAAGAAGTATATGATACCATTAAGCTTCCGAAAAGAGCAACAAATAAAAGCGCAGGATATGATTTTTTTATGCCAGTAACGGTTATTTTAAAACCGGAAGCTGCTATTCGAATTCCGACTGGAATTCGTTGCGAAATGGAAGAAGATTGGGTTTTACAACTTTATCCTAGAAGTGGACTGGGGTTCAAATTTCGACTTCAATTAGATAATACCGTTGGGATTATCGATGCAGATTATTTTGAGTCTGATAATGAAGGTCATATTATGGCAAAAATGAGAAATGATTCTCGAGAAGAAAAAGTGGTGGTTCTTGAAAAAGAAACAGGGTTTATGCAAGGTGTTTTTTTGCAATATGGAACAACTATTGATGATGATGTGGATGAAAGAAGAAATGGCGGGTTTGGAAGTACTACGAATTGATAAATTCGATATTTTCTATTGCATGATTATAGAATATATGACACAATTACATTTGAAATATGTAATAAGATAATGGAGGAAATTTTTGTGAGTAAAATTAGAACTAGATTTGCACCAAGCCCAACAGGGAGAATGCATGTTGGGAATTTAAGGACAGCATTGTATGCTTATTTGATAGCGAAACATGAAGATGGAGATTTTATTCTCCGAATCGAAGATACGGATCAAGAACGATTAGTTGAAGGTGCTGTTGAAATTATATATCGGACACTTGAAAAAACAGGACTACTTCATGATGAAGGACCCGATAAAGATAAAGGTGTAGGGCCATATGTTCAAAGTGAACGGCAAGCTAGTGGAATGTATTTAGAATATGCAAAAAAACTAATTGAAAAAAAAGAAGCATATTATTGCTTCTGCGATAAAGAAAGATTGGCATCATTGACAAGAATTGTGGATGGAAAAGAAATTAATTCTTATGATAAGCATTGTTTGTCTTTGACGAAAGAAGAAATTGAACAAAAGCTTGCATCAAATGTTCCATATGTTATTCGACAAAATAATCCAGTGGAAGGAACGACTACTTTTCAAGACGAGATTTATGGTGAAATCACAGTTGATAATGCAGAACTTGATGATATGGTATTAATTAAATCAGACGGGTATCCCACTTATAATTTTGCAAATGTAATTGATGATCATTTAATGGGAATTACACATGTGGTTAGAGGAAATGAATATCTATCTTCTTCTCCCAAATACAATCGTTTATATAGTGCTTTTGGATGGGAAGTGCCAATATATGTACATTGTCCATTAATTACAGATGAATCACATCATAAATTATCAAAACGTAGTGGACATTCTTCCTATGAAGATTTATTAGAACAAGGTTTTTTGTCAGAAACGATTGTGAATTTTGTTTCTTTACTTGGATGGAGCCCAGAAGGTAATCAAGAAATTTTTTCTTTAGATCAGCTTGTAAAAGAATTTAATTATCACAATATGTCAAAATCACCAGCAGTTTTTGATTTTCAAAAATTACGATGGATGAATGGAGAATATATTAAAAATATGCCATTTGATGACTATTACCAAATTGCTTTACCAAAGATACAAGAAGTTATCAAAAGAAATATCAATTTGAAAAAAATTGCAGAAATGACAAAAACAAGAATAGAAACAATACTAGATATTAAAGAACATATTGATTTTTTTGAAGAGGTTCCTGCATATTCAATTGATTTATACACACATAAAAAGATGAAAACAAATGCTGAGAATTCTTTAGAATTATTAGAAAATATTTTGCCGATTATTGAAAAGCAAGAAATATTTTATAACGATGAATTATTTGCGACATTAAAAACTTATGCAATGGAACATGAATTGAAAATCGGTTTTGTAATGTGGCCTATACGAACGGCTCTTTCAGGAAAAGAAATGACACCAGCAGGGGCGACTGAAATTTTAGAAGTTTTAGGAAAAGAAGAATCGATTTATCGTATTAAAGAGGGAATTAAAAAATTAAGAAATGAAAAATAGGAATCAATATACCAGTGCACAAAAAAGTGCAATAATGCATGAAGAAGGACCAGCGGCAGTATTTGCTGGTCCTGGATCAGGCAAAACATTTGTGCTCACAGAGCACATTTTTTATTTAATTAAATCGTTACATATTAAACCACAGCATATCTTAGTAATTACATTTACAAAATCTGCAGCGATTCATATGGAAGAACGATTTCAACAAAAAATGAAAGAAAATTCATCAGTAGTATTTAAAACCTTTCATGCGTTTTTCTATCAAGTACTTTCAAAAAGCAAATCTCATGCATCCAAAAAAATCCTTTCCAAGAAAGAAAAAGATAATATTTTAAAAATGATTTCATTTGAATTATTTTCTTCAAATGAAAGTTATGATGATACGATAGAAGAAATAACACAATGCATATCGAGAAGAAATGAAGAAATTACATGGACAGAAAAAGAAAAAAAGATAATAAGCATTTATGAGGAAGAAAAAAAGAAATTGCATAAGATGGATTTTCTTGACTTGGTTTATTTTTGTTATGATATATTATTAGAAGATGAAAGTTTATTGAAGCAAATACGGGATAATTATCGATATATATTAATTGATGAATTTCAGGATATAACTCCTATGCAATATAAAATAATTAATTTATTAATGAAAGATACAAAAAATATTTTTGTTGTAGGTGATGAAGACCAATCTATATATCGATTTTGTGGATCAAACCCAAACAGCATGCAAAAATTTCTTTTAGATTATTCTTCTGCAGCAGTATATGTTCTTTCTGAAAATTTTCGCTCTCATAAAAAAATCATTCAAACTTCGAATCAATTAATATGTCATAATGTGTCAAGATTTAAAAAAACCGTGATTCCTGTATCGAAAAAAGAGGGAATTGTTCAAAGCAAATCTTTTCAAAATCAAAAGGAAGAAATTAAATATATTTTGGATAAAATTGATCTATATGCAAAAGAAGAAAAAAATAAGGAAAAAAGAAAAGAAAAAAAATCAGTTGCAATTATTTTAAGAACAAAAACCTATATGAATTATGTGGCTTATGAATTTTATAAAAAAGAAATTCGATTAGAATCAAAATATAATTGTAGCAAGTTTTATGCAAATCAAAGAATAAAAGATATATTGGATTATTTACTCTTTGCAAAAGAAGGATTTTTGCGAGAACATTTGCTTGGTATTTTGAATAAACCTATGCGATATATTCGAACTAATATTTTTAGAAGTACAATAGTGGATTTTGATGAAATAATGATCCATATGGAAAATGATGGGAAATTTAAAGATAGTATTTTAAAGTTAAAACGAGAAATGGATTTGATTTCTAAGATGTCAATTTCTGGTGCAATCCATTATATAAGAAAAGGAATTGGCTATGATGATTATTTAGAATTAGAAGCAAATGAAAAATATGAAGAATTTTTAAATTGGTCAAAAGAACTTGATTTTCTTGAAGAGGAAGCAAAAAGATTTTCCTCTTTACGTGAATTTCAAGATTATATTTTAAATGTGGAAGCATATTCAAAACAAAGGAAAGAGAAAAGAATGAAATATGATTCTTTACTTAAGGTAGAAATGACAACCATGCATGCAGCAAAAGGTTTGGAATTTGATGCAGTTTTTATTATGGATGTAAATGAAGGGAACATTCCACATAAAAAAGCTTTCAGTGATGAAGAAATCGAAGAAGAGCGTCGATTACTTTATGTTGCACTTACAAGAGCAAGAGAAGAAGTATATATTCTATATATAAAAGAAGACAATAAAAATAGACACAAAGAATCAAGATACGTAAAAGAATGTATCGTTGAAAATTAGTGCCTATCAAATAGTTAAACAACGGGTTGGTTTATTCTTCGTTGATTAGTTCATCGAACTCACTACTTTCTAGGTATTCATCAAAAGCATCTGCAACGGCTTGGTACTCCTTATCATCCTCTATATAACGAAGTTTTGGCTCTTCATTTACATCATCTTCATTTTCAGAATAACCATAAAACCAAACATGTCCATCTTCATTTTCACCATTTTCGTCTAGGGGAAGTAAAAAAATGTAATCTTGTTCATTTACTTCAAGAATAACAAGTATTGCACATTCGACGTCTTTATCATCTAAATGTAAGGTGACTGTCATTTCTTCTGAATTCATATCTTCCTTTTCTTTCATTATAGCTCCTTTTTTATCTATTATTTTACATTCATTCTACTTAATTTTTTTCTAAGTTGCAAGTGATTAACGAATCCTTTTCTTTAATATTTAAGAAAAGTATGATAAAATTAAAAAAGTAAATTTTGAAAGGAGTAAACATGAATACAATACTTCCAAACAAAATATTAACGAATAAGATCATTCGGAATCCACTCTGTTTTGGTTTGTATCAACAAGAAGATGGGTTTTGTTTTTCTGTAAATTTAAATGCAGAAAAATGTTGCGGGTTGTTATTATGGGACAAAAAAATGGTTGAAAAAGCATCTTATGAAATTGCAATGAAAGATGCGATTAAAATCATTTTTTCTAATGATATTCGTATTGGAAATGTGTATTCTGGTTTTATAAAAGAGGTTAGCATTGAAGATTATGTATATTGTTTTTTTTGCGATGATAATTTAATTTCAGATAATTATGGTCGGGCATTTCTTCCACCTTGCTTCTGTGAAATTGAAAAAAAAGATACCAAAGTAAAAATTTTACTTGCATATGTTTTGAAAGAAACATTCACATGGGAACGGGATATTAATCCCAAAACACCGTTTGAAAATACAATTATATATGGAATTCATGTGAAAGGATTCACAAAACATATATCATCAAATGTAAAAAATAAAGGAACGTATCAAGGTGTTTGTGAAAAAATTGATTATATAAAACAACTTGGAATTACAGCATTAGAATTGATGCCAAGTTATGAATTTATTTCTGAAGAGATGCTATCTGAAGAAGACCGTAGGTCAGCATATAGTTATAAAGATGTAATTCCTGATTCTACGAGGAAAAGTAGTAGAACAAATTATTGGGGATATAAAAAAGGATATTATTTTGCACCAAAAGCATCCTATAGTTCGGAACGAGATGTCTCCTTTGCATTCAAAAAAATGGTAAAAGAATTGCATGAAAATCAAATTGAAATTATTATGCAATTTTATTTTCCTGAGACTTATTATATAGAAACAATGATAGATGCCTTACGATTTTGGGTTATGGAATATCATGTTGATGGTTTTCGATTGATTGGAGCAAGAATACCGAAAGAATATTTAGCGAAAGATGGAATTTTAGCCGATACGAAACTTATATTTGATTCTTTAGAGGAAACGGAAAGAAAACGAATTGAGGATGTAAATATGTATCAACATATAGCATTGTTAAATTATGACTATATGAAGGATATTCGTAGATTTTTAAAGGGTGATGAAAATCAAATGCAACCTTTTTTAGAGCATATGTATATGCAACCAAATAAAGTGGGGTGTGTTCATACAATTACGGATTATTGGGGATTTACATTACATGATTTGGTAAGCTATGACAGAAAGCATAATGAATTGAATGGTGAAAATAATAAAGATGGAACCAATTTTAATTATAGCTGGAATTGTGGCATGGAGGGAGCTACTAAAAAAAGAAAAATCGTACAATTAAGAAAGAAACTAATGAAAAATGCATTTTGTATGCTTCTATTGTCACAGGCAACTCCATATATTCGAGCAGGTGATGAATTTGCTTTTTCACAAAAAGGTAATAATAATCCATTTTGTCAAGATAATGAAATAACATGGCTTGATTGGAATTTGTTGAAGAAAAATAAGGAACAGTTCTCATTTGTACAAGATTTAATTCGATTTCGAATGGAACATCCGATTTTACATATGAAAAAAAGAATTCGTGTTATGGATTATTTGGGTTGTGGGTATCCTGATGTTTCTTTTCATGGAAAAGAAGCATGGAGACCTGTTCTTGATAATGTTAGCAGGCATATAGGTATATTGTTTTGCGGGAAATATGCAATAAATAAAAAGAATAAAGAGGATGATTTTATATATATAACTTTTAATATGCACTGGATGAAACATGATTTTGCATTGCCTAGACTTCCTAAAGGGAAAATATGGGATGAGGTTTTCGATACCGAATACTATGGTAAAATAGAGCGCACAAATAACGAGAAAGAAGAAAATATAAATCAAGAATCTGTTATTATTCAAGAAAGAAGTGTTCGTGTTTTTATGAGCAAAGAAGGGTAGTTATATGAATTTTTGGAAACATTTATGTACCATTTCAAAACATCGATATTTAGTTATGAAAGGATGTTTTGCCGTAGGACTTTTTTGGCAAGGAATCATTCATGATATTTCTAAGTTTTCTCCAACTGAATTTAAAGTTGGTATGAAATATTATCAAGGAGATAGAAGTCCAAATAATGCGGAACGTGAGAGTATAGGATATTCCTCTGCGTGGCTACATCATAAAGGAAGAAATAAACATCATTTTGAATATTGGCTAGATTATAATATTAAAAAAAGAGGAAGCTTTATACCAGTAGAAATGCCAAAAAAATATGTTGTGGAAATGTTGATGGATCGAATAGCGGCATGTAAGGTTTATGACAAGGCTTCGGAAGAAAAATATGAAGATTCGCATCCGTATAATTATTTTATGAAAGGATTAGATGAAACCAATTTAAATAAAAATACATGTGAATTATTAAAAGAATTATTAAGTATGTTAGCAATAGAAGGCGAAAAAAAAACCTTTGCATATATTAAAAAGAATATTTTATAAAAAAGTAGAACGTATGGAGGAATAGATAAATGATAGGAGAAAAAAAGGTATTATTCAGTGGGATGCAAGCAACAGGGGATTTGACAATTGGTAATTATTTAGGGGCCTTGAAGAACTGGGTTGGATTAGCAGATGAATATGAATGTTTTAATTGTGTTGTGGATATGCATTCAATTACCGTACGCCAGGATCCAAAAGAATTAAGAAAAAAAGCAAGAAACTTATTGATGTTATATATTTCAGCGGGTTTAGATCCTAAAAAGAGTTGTATTTATTATCAATCTCATGTTTCAGCGCATGCGGAATTAGCATGGATTTTAAATTGCTTTACTTATATGGGAGAATTGAATCGAATGACACAATTTAAAGACAAAGCATCTAAGCATACACAAAATATTAATGCAGGCTTATTCACTTACCCTGTACTAATGGCTGCTGATATTTTACTGTTTCAATCAGATATTGTGCCTGTTGGAAAGGATCAGATGCAACATTTAGAAATTACAAGAGATATAGCAGAACGATTCAATGGAATATATGGTGATGTATTCACCATTCCAGAACCACATTTAGGAACTTCGGGCTCAAAAATCATGAGTTTACAAGACCCATTAAAGAAAATGTCAAAATCAGATGAAAATTTAAATGCGAGTGTACTGTTAATGGATGATCGCGATACCATAATTCGTAAATTTAAAAAAGCTGTTACGGATTCACTTGGTGAAATCAATTATTGTGAAGAACAACCAGGTATAAAAAATTTAATTGATATATATTGTACGTTTTCAGATAAAAAACCTGAGGAAGTCGTAAGGGAATTTACTGGACTAGGGTATAAGGAATTTAAACTTGGCGTTGGAGAAACCGTTGCCGATGCTTTGAAACCAATTCATAATCGATTTGAAGAACTAACAAAAGATAAAGGATATATTGATGGAATTATTAAAGAAAATGGTGAAAAAGCTGGATACTATGCAAATAAAACATTAAGAAAAGTACAAAAAAAAGTAGGATTTCCAGAAAAAATCAGATAGTTTCCATTTGTTTTGCAGGTGGTTTTATTGACACTAATAGATATTTATCGTATACTACATTATGTGGTAATCAAAACTACATAAATTAAATAACAAATAAAGGAGATATGATTATGTGTCAATTTAGTTTAACCTGTTGTTCAACAGCAGATATGACATTGGAATTTTTTGAAAAAAATAAGATTCCTTTTGCTTGTTTCTCATTTACAATGAATGGGGTGGAATATGAAGATGATTATGGAAAATCAATGCCTATTAATACATTTTATGAAAGAATTGCATCTGGTGAAGAAGCAGTAACCTCTCAAATAAATGCAGAAAAATATTGTGATATGTTTGAACCAATTTTAAAAGAAGGTAAAGACATTGTACATATAACTCTTTCTTCTGGAATAACAAGTACTTATAATTCAGCAATGATTGCAAAAGATATGATGGAAGAAAAATATCCAGAAAGAACCATATATGTTGTTGATAGTTATGGTGCATCTTCTGGTTATGGACTTTTAGTTTCTTATGCTTGCGATTTAAGGGATGCTGGAAAATCAGCGAAAGAAGTTGCAAAATGGGTAGAAGAAAACAGATTACGAGTTCATCATTGGTTCTTTTCGACGGATCTTTCAAGCTATTTAAGAGGTGGGCGTATTTCCGCAACATCAGCATGGTTTGGGACGGTACTACATATTTGCCCTCTTATGAATATGGATAATATAGGAAGGTTAATTCCTAGATTTAAAGTACGTGGAAAGAAAAAAGTAAAAGAAGAAATTGTAAACAAAATGATTCTTTTTGCAGATCAAGGAACTCAATATGATGGAAGATGCTATATATCGCAATCTGCATGTATGGAAGATGCTATGGAAGTAAGAGATTTAATAGAAGAAAAATTTCCACATTTAAAAGGAAATGTGATAATTAATAATATTGGAACAGTAATTGGAAGTCATACGGGAACTGGAACGGTTGCTTTATTCTTTCTTGGAAAAGTTAGAGAAGATTAATTGGATAAAATAAAAAAAGACGACTTATCAAAGAATGATTGATAAGTCGTCTTTTTTTATTTCCTGAGCATGTAAATATGTCTTTTTATATAGTCAATATTTGATGTCATATTTAAGAAAAGGGAATCTAGAATGGTACAAGCAACCATTGATTCAACTACTACAACAGCTCTAGGAACAATGATAGGGTCATGTCTTCCATTTATTTGAATTTGAGTGTCGTCAAAAGATCGAGTAACGGTGTTTTGTGTTTGCGCAATGGAAGGGGTTGGCTTAAAATGAGCTTTTATAATAATTTCTTCAGCATTTGAAATACCGCCTAAGATTCCACCTGCATGATTCGAAGTGGTTCTTATTTTATTTGCACACATTTTGTAGGAATCATTATTTGCAGAGCCGAGAGCAGTAGAAACTTGGATGCCATCTCCAATTTCAACCGCTTTTACTGCCCCGATTGACATAATTGCTTTTGAAAGATTGGCATCAAGTTTTTCAAAGACTGGATCTCCAAGCCCAACAGGGGTACCTGAAACAATACATTTTACGGTTCCACCAGCAGAATCCTTGTTTTTCATACATTCTGCTAGAAATTCCTCTGCTTTTTTAGATGCAATGGCATCTGGCATAGCAGTTGGTGTTTGAAGAATGGTATCTTTATTAAAATTATGTAAATCAATTTCAATTGGACCAATGGAATTAGTATAGGCACAAACCGTAATCCCAAATTCATTTAAAAGCTTTATTGCAATTGCACCAGCAGCAACTCGACCAGCAGTTTCTCTACCAGAAGATCGTCCACCTCCACGATAATCGTAAAATCCATATTTTTTGTCAAAGGTATAGTCAGCATGTCCTGGGCGATAGGTATTTGAAATATTTTGATAATCATTTGATTTTTGATTGGTATTTTTAATCATTAAAGAAATAGGAGAGCCCGTGGTTATATCATGAAAAGTACCTGATAATATTTCTACTTGGTCCATTTCCTTACGAGGTGTTGCAATCGTATGCTTTCCTGGTTTTCTTCGATTTAAGTATGGTTGAATATCTTCTTCTGATAATGCTAGGCCTGCAGGACAACCATCAATTATTACACCAAGTGCTTTGCCGTGGGATTCTCCCCAAGTCGTAATTTTAAATATTGTACCAAATGTTGAACCACCCATATAGTTACTCCTTCTTTTTTTCTTATTTACTGATTTGTTCTATTGTAATTGATATTTCATAAGGATTCAAGAAAAAGATTCGAAAAAGGATTGTTTAAAATCATTGTCGAAAGAAACTGATTATGGTAAAATTATTAAAAGAATAGTGAAAAAGGAAAAATATGTATACTTGGAAAGAACGTACGATTAGGAAATTAAAAAAATATAGTAAAAAAAGTTTTTTTAATAAACTGACTGCTAATGTGTTAATACATGTAATCGGTTTATTTTGTTATGTTTATAATTTCTTTTCTGGGAATAGAAGGAAATTGAGTTCATTACTTGTATTATGGCTGTTTTTTATTGCAAGTTGTAGTTTTGCTTTACCAGGAATTATTGAAACAAGCGATGTGAATCGAGAAGCAATGGTTGTTGAAGTTCAATCGGAAAATGAAGAAGAAATTGAGGCGATTCTTGCAGGAGAAGAGGATGCATTAATTGATGATGAAGACGTGACTTATGGACCAAATGATGAGGAAATAGCGAATGTAGATGTAGCTCTGTATTCTGCAGATGATATTTTATTAACTGCAAAAGTGGAAAAAAGTGTGTCTCCGGGAAAAGATACGGAATCAATGATAGAGGAAAAACAAGTTTCTCTTTCTTCTTTAGATAAAGACGACTGGAGATTAATTTTAATCAATAAGCAACATCCTGTTCCTGACGACTATGAATTTACCCTTGGAACGATACAAGGGAGCATGGAATGTGATGAAAGAATTTTGGAAGATTTATTTGCAATGTTACTTGCATCAAAAGAAGATAACATATCGTTATTAATTTGTTCTCCATATCGTGATTATAATCGTCAAACACTTTTATTTGAACGAAAAATCAAAGGATATATTGCAAAAGGATTAACCTATTCGGAAGCTTATAGTGTTGCCTCAATGCAAGTGACTGCACCAGGTGCTAGTGAACATCAGATAGGCTTGGCATTAGATATTGTATGTACTACGCATACTTCTTTGGATTATGCTTTTGGAGATACGGAAGCGGGTATATGGTTAGCCGAAAATAGTTATAAGTATGGATTTATATTACGCTATCCAATGGGAGCAGGAGATATAACTGGTATTATATATGAACCTTGGCATTTCCGTTATGTAGGTGTGGAAGCGGCTACATATATTAAACAAAATAACATTACACTAGAAGAATTAACGGAACGATTAGATTCTGTTCAATAAAATATACTTGTAAAGATTAAGAAGAATGAAAGATAGGTATAAAATATATGTTTAAAATATTAAATAAAGATGGCTTAGCAAAAAGAGGAGCGTTTGATACGGTTCATGGAACAATTCAAACGCCTGTTTTTATGAATGTTGGTACAGTTGCAGCAATAAAAGGTGCGGTATCGACTATGGATTTGAAAGAAATTGGTACATTAGTTGAATTATCAAATACCTATCATTTACATGTCCGTCCAGGAGATAAGGTGATTCATGAATTAGGAGGATTACACAAATTTATGAATTGGGATCGCCCAATATTAACGGATTCTGGTGGATTCCAAGTGTTTTCTTTGTCTGGATTACGTAAGATTAAAGAAGAAGGTGTTACATTTCATTCACATATTGATGGAAGAAAAATATTTATGGGACCAGAAGAGAGTATGCAAATTCAATCACATCTTGCTTCGACAATTGCAATGGCATTTGATGAATGTCCATCCAGTGTTGCAGAACGGTCCTATGTTGAAGATTCCGTTGCTCGAACAACAAGATGGTTGCAACGATGTAAAAAGGAAATGGGAAGATTGAATCAATTACCAGAAACAATTAATAAAAATCAACTTTTGTTTGGAATAAATCAAGGTGCAATTTTTTCCGATATCCGGATAGAACATGCAAAAAGAATTTCAGAAATGAATTTAGATGGCTATGCGTTAGGTGGTTTAGCTGTTGGTGAAACACATGAAGAAATGTATGAGATGATAGAAAATACCATTCCTTTTTTCCCAAAGGATAAACCAGTTTATTTAATGGGAGTAGGAACCCCTGCAAATATATTAGAAGCTGTTGAACGTGGAGTAGATTTTTTTGATTGTGTCTATCCATCAAGAAATGGAAGACATGGACATGTATACACGAATCATGGGAAAATGAATTTATTTAATGCAAAATATATTACGGATGCACGGCCGATTGAGGAAGGATGTAATTGTCCAGCATGTAGAGATTATTCACGAGCATATATTCGACATTTATTAAAAGCAAATGAAATGTTAGGAATGCGTTTAGCAGTTTTGCATAATCTTTATTTTTATAATCACATGATGGAAGAAATCAGAGATGCAATTGAAAAAAATGAGTTTGCTATGTATAAAAAGAAAAAATTAGAGGGTATGGAACATAAATAAAGCATTAACTTTTTATAAAGTTCTTGCTTATAGAGAGTTGATTATTGTATGATAATAAAGACATATATTATAAAGGATTAAAAAATATTATAAATTAATTTATTAAAGGAGGAAATATGATTACACTAACAAATACGAGTACCGCTTTAGGAAGTTCTAGTAGCACAATTATGTTGGTTGTTTGGGTGGTTGTTATTATTGGATTTATGTATTTTGCGATGATACGTCCACAAAAAAAAGAAAAAAAGAAAATGGAGGCGTTATTATCTTCTATTGAAATTGGAGATGTAATTCTTACTACAAGTGGTTTTTACGGTGTAGTAATTGATATTACAGAGGACACGGTGATTGTTGAATTTGGTAATAATAAGAATTGTAGAATTCCAATGCAAAAAACAGCAATTACACAAGTAGAGAAATCAAATACAAGTGATGCAAATTAAGAAAAAATAACAGATAAAAAGAGTGTGTAAGCGATTCGTTTACACACTCTTTTTGCAATAACCTCAAGTTATGAAAGGTATAAAATAATATTATTATAATTTATATCAAATTTGTGATAAAATAGTATAAATATGTATGTTATGGAGGCTTGATATGAATTATAAGATTGCGTGTATAAAGGGAGATGGAATTGGTCCTGAAATTGTAAATGAAACAAGAAAGGTTCTACTTCAAATTTCAAAAAGATTTGGACATGTATTTGAATTTACAGATATATTATTAGGCGGAGCATCTATCGATGCATATGGGGTACCAATTACTGAGGAGACGATTGCTATTTCAAAAAAATCGCATGCAGTTTTAATGGGCTCAATTGGGGGAGCTCCTTCTTGCTCTTGGTATCAACGAAAACCTGAATTACGACCGGAAGCAGGCCTTTTAAAAATTAGAAAGGAATTGGGACTGTTTGCAAACTTAAGACCAGCTTTCTTGTATCCTGAATTAGTGGATGCCTGTCCTTTAAAAAAGGAAATTTGTGAATCTGGTTTTGATATTATGATTATGCGTGAGTTAACAGGTGGGATATATTTTGGGAAAAGAATGACAGAGGAAATTAACGGATTATTAACTGCTACGGATATATTAACTTATAATGAAATGGAAATTCGAAGAATTGCCATTCGTGCATTTGAGATCGCAAGAAAAAGAAGTTTTCATGTTACTAGCGTTGATAAAGCAAATGTTTTAGATTCTTCTAGGTTATGGAGAAAAATTGTTGATGAAGTGGCACTGAATTATCCGGATGTAACATGTGAGCATATGTTAGTAGATAATTGTGCAATGCAATTAGTTAAGAATCCAGTAGCATTTGATGTGGTATTAACAGAAAATATGTTTGGAGATATTTTATCTGATGAAGCAAGTATGATTACAGGTTCTATTGGGATGTTACCTTCTGCAAGTTTAAATGAAACAAAATTTGGTTTATATGAACCTAGCCATGGATCGGCACCAGACATTGCTGGTAAAAATCTTGCGAATCCAATTGCCACTGTCTTATCGGCTGCAATGATGCTTCGATATTCCTTAGATTTGGAAGAAGAAGCAAAAGCAATAGAAACTGCAGTTTCTAAGGTACTTCAAGAAGGATATCGAACAACGGATATTATGTCAAAAGGATGTATCTTGGTTGGATGTAAAGAAATGGGAGATTTGCTTGCGGAAAGAATATAGATTTTGTAAAATAAAACTAATAGTTTTTTAGAAAGGAAGATGATTATGAGAAGTGATTCAGTAAAATCAGGAATAGGTCAAGCACCACATAGATCATTGTTTAATGCACTTGGATATACGAAAGAAGAAAGAGAACGTCCATTAATTGGTATTGTTAGTTCTTATAACGAAGTAGTACCAGGACATATGAATTTAGATAAAATTGTAGATGCTGTAAAAATGGGGGTAGCTATGGCTGGAGGAACGCCTATGGTATTTCCTGCAATCGCAGTATGCGATGGAATTTCAATGGGACATGTAGGAATGAAATACTCTTTAGTTACGAGAGATTTAATTGCAGATAGTACTGAATGTATGGCATTAGCACATCAATTTGATGCATTGGTATGTGTTCCTAATTGTGATAAAAATGTACCAGGATTGCTTATGGCTGCTGCAAGAATAAATGTACCTACTATTTTTGTATCTGGTGGGCCTATGTTAGCTGGACATGTAAGAGGGAAAAGAGCGAGTTTATCGAATGTATTTGAAGCTGTAGGAAGTTATGCAGCAGGCACTATGTCAAAAGAGGAAGTATGTGATTACGAGGAAAGTGCATGTCCTACTTGTGGTTCTTGTTCCGGTATGTTTACAGCAAATAGCATGAATTGTTTAACAGAAGCAATTGGAATGGGATTAAAAGGAAATGGAACAATTCCGGCAGTATATTCGGAACGAATTCGATTAGCAAAACATGCAGGAATGCAAATTATGGAGTTATTGAAAAATAATATTCGGCCAAAAGATATTATGTCAGAAAATGCATTTATGAATGCATTAGTTGTAGATATGGCACTTGGGTGTTCTACAAACTCCATGCTACACTTACCTGCAATTGCACACGAAGCTGGGGTAAATTTGAATTTGGAAATTGCAAATGAGTTATCAAAGAAAACACCAAATCTTTGTCATTTAGCGCCTGCAGGAGACACCTATATAGAAGATTTATATGAAGCAGGAGGCGTATATGCAGTTATGCATGAATTGGATAAAAAAGATTTGCTATTTACTGATTTAATTACGGCAACTGGTAAAACAGTAGGAGAAAATATCAAAGATGCGGTAAATCGAAATCCAGATATTATTAGACCAATAGACAATCCATATTCACAAACTGGAGGAATTGCTGTTTTAAAGGGAAATTTAGCTCCAGAAGGCTCTGTTGTAAAACAATCTGCAGTCGTTCCAGAAATGATGGTTCATGAAGGTCCAGCTAGAGTATTTGATTCCGAGGAAGATGCAAGTGAAGCAATTTTAGGTGGAAAAATTATAGCAGGAGATGTTGTTGTTATTCGTTACGAAGGGCCCAAAGGAGGACCTGGTATGCGAGAGATGTTAAATCCAACGGCATCAATTGCGGGAATGGGATTAGGATCTAGCGTTGCACTTATTACAGATGGTAGGTTTTCTGGAGCATCTAGAGGTGCTTCCATCGGGCATGTTTCACCAGAAGCTATTTCAGGAGGTCCCATTGCTTTTGTAGAAGAAGGCGATATTATTCAGATTAACATTCCAGAGAACACATTGAATTTTATGATTTCAGAGGAAGAATTAAAGAAAAGAAAAGAAAATTGGATACCTAAAGAAGCAGCAATCCAAACCGGTTATTTAGCTAGATATCAAAAATTAGTTTCTAGTAGTTGCAAAGGCGCAGTATTGGAGGTATAAGAAATGAAAATAACAGGAGCAGAAATTGTTATCTCATGTTTAAAAGAACAAAATGTTGATACGGTATTTGGTTATCCAGGTGGTACGATATTAAATATATATGATGCGTTATATAAGCATCCTGAAATAAAACATATTTTAACAGCACATGAACAAGGAGCAGCACACGCCGCAGATGGTTATGCAAGATCAACAGGTAAAGTTGGTGTATGTATGGCAACAAGCGGGCCTGGGGCCACAAATCTTGTGACTGGTATTGCAACAGCATATATGGATTCTATTCCACTTGTTGCAATCACAGCAAATGTTGCGTTACCACTGTTAGGAAAGGATACTTTTCAAGAAATTGATATTGCAGGGGTTACTATGCCAATTACAAAGCATGGATATATTGTAAAAGATGTAAAAGATTTAGCCAAAACGATTCGTAAAGCTTTTATGATTGCACAAGCAGGAAGACCAGGACCAGTATTAGTAGATATTACGAAAGATGTAACGGGGGCATTGTGTGAATATGAAACCAAAGAACCGAAAAAACGAATTGTAAAAAAATCATATACAAAAGAGGATTTGCTTGTAGTATCAAATTTTATTAATAAATCAAAAAAACCTTATATATACGTTGGTGGTGGAGCTATTTCTTCAGGAGCAACGGAGGAACTTTTCGAATTTGCAAATTTAATAAAAGCACCGGTTTGTGATACATTAATGGGAAAAGGAGCTTTTGATGGAACTAGTTCTTTATATACTGGAATGGTTGGAATGCATGGAACAAAAACGTCAAATTTTGGAATTAATGAATGTGATTTGTTGATTGCATTAGGAGCTAGGTTTTCAGATCGCGTAATAGGAAATGCAAGAAAATTTGCGAAACATGCAAAGGTTATCCATATTGATATTGATGCTGCGGAAATTAATAAGAACATTAAATCAGTTTCTTCTTTAGTAGGTGATATGAAAGAAATATTACAACAATTAAATCAAGTGGTGGAGAAGAAAGAAGATGAGGAATGGGTATCACATATTGCGGAGATGAAAAAGAAATATCCATTAAGTTACAATAAAACAAAATTAACTTGTCCATATATAGTTGAAAAAGTTGATGAATTAACTTCAGATGATACGATAATTGTGACAGAAGTAGGACAGCATCAAATGTGGACTTCTCAATATTATAAATTTAAAACTCCAAGAACTTTTTTAACTTCTGGTGGTTTAGGAACCATGGGGTATGGATTAGGTGCATGTATTGGTGCAAAAGTCGGTAATCCATTAAAAACATGTATTAATATTGCAGGGGATGGATGCTTTCGAATGAATTTAAATGAATTAGCAACCGCTGCAAGATTTCAAATTCCAATTATTGAAATTGTAATTAATAATTCGGTGTTAGGAATGGTTCGTCAATGGCAAACATTATTTTATGACAAACGTTATTCCCATACTGTGTTTAATGATTCCGTTGATTTTGTTAAAGTGGCAGAAGCTTTGGGATGTGTGGGATTACGTGTTACCAAATTAGAAGATTTTGAACCTGTTTTTAAAAAAGCATTATTACTAAATCGACCAGTTGTAATAGATTGCCAAATAGAAAAAGATGATAAAGTATTTCCTATGGTTTCACCGGGAGCACCAATTAGTGAAGCGTTTGATGAAAGCGATTTATCAAAATAAGGATAAGATATGAAAAAAAGTGCAAAGAGAATGATAAAAGTGTGCTTGATTACACCAATGGTTGTGTTGGTAATCATGTACTTATTGCTTGCCTGGTATTATAAAGATACATTTAATTATGGTACTTGGATAAATGGAGTATATTGTACTGGAAAGTCTTTAGAAGAGATTAATCAGGAATTAATTGAGAATATGCAGTTGGATTCTCTATTAATTTTATTACCAGAAGGCGATAATTATAAAATTCCACTTTCGCAAATTGATTATCAAATTGATTATATGAATTCTTTGGTGGTTTTTCAGAAAGAACAAAATGCTTTGGAATGGGTAACTAATATTTTTGATTATGATGGAAGAATAATAAAACCTATTTGTAAATTCTCAGAGGATTTGTTGATACAGGAATTAGAAAAATCCACATTTTTTCAAACTGCTAAAACGGAGGATGCTTATAAAATTTCTATTCGTATGCAAGAGAATGGATATACTTGCAATGAAACTAAAGAATCGATATTAGATCTCACCTTGGCATATAAAGAAATTGAGAATTCTTTGTTTTCTGGTAAAACAAAGGTAAAGTTATATGAACAGAATTTTTATTATGAATTACCAATGACCAGGGAAGATTTAAAAACGATTTCTGTTTGGAATAAAATAAAAAAAGCGCAAGATTTTAATATGGTATTTATGTTTGGCGAAGAGGAAGAAATAATTGATGCAAAAATCGTATCGAATTGGATTATGGTAAATGAACAAGGCGAATTTGTTTTTGATGAACAAGGCGACCTTGTAATTGACGAAACAAAAATTCAAGAATATATTCATTCTTTAGCTTTGAAATATAACACCTATACTTATCCAAGATCCTATACAACAATTAAAGGAAAAAAGGTAACCATTAGTAAAGGTAATTATGGAAATTTATTTGATGAAGCTAATGAGACTTCATATCTTATGCAGGCTTATGAAAATCAAGTTGAAGAGATTCATATTCCAACATATCAAAAGAAAGCATTATATCAGGGAACCGATGATATTGGTCCGGATTATATTGAGATTGATTTGACAAATCAAAAAATGTATCTAGTAATCGATGATAAGCTGAATATTGAAACGGATGTTGTGACGGGAAATATAGCAGCTGGAATGAAAACAACGGATCGGATATGCTATATTTATGCGAAAATGAAAAATCGTATTCTCCGTGGAGATGGGTATGCATCTCAAGTTGATTTTTGGATGCCAATTTATGGTGGAATTGGAATTCATGATGCAAAATGGAGAAAAAGTTTTGGTGGTGAAATCTATAAAACCAATGGTTCTCATGGATGTATTAATACACCAAGAGAGGTTATGGAAGAATTTTATGAGTTGTCTTTTGTAGGAATGCCAGTAATTATGTATTATTAAAAGGCTATTGACGAGTCAACTTGATAGATGTAAAATAGTAACGTGTTAAAAACTTAACGTAATGATAGGTATAATTAATTATGCTAGAGGTGTGGGAGGAAAGAAAAGTGAGTAGAGTGTATAATTTTTCGGCAGGACCAGCAGTATTGCCAGAGGAAGTATTAAAAGAAGCTGCAGAAGAAATGATGGATTACAAAGGATCTGGAATGTCTGTAATGGAAATGAGTCATCGTTCAAAAGTTTATGACAAAATTATTAAAGATGCCGAAGCTGATTTAAGAGAACTCATGAATATTCCTGATAATTACAAAGTCTTATTTTTACAAGGCGGAGCAAGTCAACAATTTGCAATGATTCCTATGAATTTGATGAAGAATAAAGTGGCCGATTATATTATTACAGGACAATGGGCAAAAAAAGCATATAAAGAAGCAAAAAAATATGGAGAAGCAAATGCTATTGCTTCCTCAGAGGATAAGACGTTTTCTTATATTCCTGATTGTTCAGATTTACAGGTTTCTAAAGATGCAGATTATGTATATATATGTGAAAATAATACAATTTATGGAACAAAATACAAAGAATTGCCTAATACAAAAGGTAAACTTTTAGTAGCTGATGTATCTTCTTGTTTTTTATCAGAACCAATTGATGTGAATAAATATGGTTTGATTTACGGAGGCGTTCAAAAAAATATTGGACCTGCCGGGGTTGTAATTGTAATTATTCGAGAAGATTTAATTACAGATAAACCACTTGATGGAACACCAACAATGCTTACTTATAAAACGCATTCGGATTCAAATTCATTATTTAATACCCCACCTGCATATGGAATTTATATATGTGGAAAAGTGTTTAAATGGATTCAAAATCTTGGTGGACTTTCAGTGATGAAAGAAAAAAATGAAGAAAAAGCAAAAGTGATGTATGATTTTTTAGATCAAAGCAAGATGTTTAAAGGAACGGTGGAAAAAAAATCACGTTCATTAATGAATGTTCCATTTGTAACGGGGAATGATGAAATGGATGCAAAATTTATAAAAGAAGCAACGGAAGCAGGATTTATAAATTTGAAAGGGCATCGTACGGTAGGTGGAATGCGTGCAAGTATTTATAATGCAATGCCTATTGAAGGCGTAAAGAAACTTGTTGATTTTTGTATGAAATTTGAAAAGGAGAATACAAATGTTTAAATACCACTGTTTAAATCCAATTGCATGCGCAGGCTTAGATTCTTTTGATAAGAATTATGAGGTTACAAGTGAAATAAATGATGCGGATGGGATATTAGTACGTAGTGCTTCTTTACATGAAATGGAAATATCAGATAAATTATTAGCTGTTGCTAGAGCAGGGGCGGGAGTAAACAACATTCCTTTAAAGGAAATGGCTCATAAAGGTGTGGTTGTGTTTAACACTCCAGGTGCAAATGCAAATGGTGTAAAAGAATTAGTAATTGCAGGAATGTTATTAGCATCTAGAGATATTGTTGGAGGTATTTCCTGGGTAAAAGAAAATACAGATAAAGAAGATATAAAAAAATTAGCAGAAAAAGAAAAAAAGAAATTTGCAGGAACAGAATTGCAAAACAAAAAACTAGGCGTTATTGGACTTGGAGCAATTGGGGTTAGAGTTGCTAATGTTGCAAGACATTTAGGAATGGATGTTTATGGATATGACCCTTACGTTTCAGTTAATTCTGCTTGGAGTTTAAGCAGAGATGTAAAGCATGTTTTTGATGTTGAGGAATTATATAGTAATTGTGATTTTATTTCTATTCATGTACCTTTATTGGATGAGACAAAAGGTATGATTAATAAAGAAGCAATTCGGAAAATGAAAGATCAAGTTGTGATTTTGAACTTTGCAAGAGATATTTTAGTTAATGAAGATGATGTGCTTGAATGCATAAAAGAAGGAAAAGTAAAAAAATATGTTTCGGATTTTCCAAATTCGAAAACGGTTGGAAAAGAGGGGTGTATTGTTATTCCACACTTAGGGGCTTCTACCGAAGAATCAGAAGAAAATTGTGCGAAAATGGCAGTGAATCAGTTGACGGATTATCTTATGAACGGGAATATTAAAAATAGTGTCAATTATCCTGATACAGATTTGGGTTATTGTACAAATGCTAGTAGAATTGCAATTTTTCATAAAAATTTACCAAATATGATTACAAAATTAACAGGAACACTGGGGAATCTTGAAATTAATATTTCAGATATGTCTAACAAATCAAAAGATGATGTTGCATATACGATGATAGATACGGAAATTAAAATGGATGAAGAAATTGTAAAAAAATTAAGTGCGATTGAAGGAGTATTTCGAGTTCGTCTAATAAAATAAAAATATAAAATCGAGAGGTAAATACTCTCGATTTTTTTTGTATAATAGTGTAAAATGTATATATATTAAAAAAAAATATGAAAGAGACTATTATGAAAGAGATGAATTTACTACTAGATAAAATACAGGTGATTGCAAAAATGTCAGATAGTATATCTTTTGTATACGATTTAACAAATGATTCGATGCAATGTGTAGATTATAAAGAGGAAAATGAAAAAAAATACGAAATCAAAAATTATTGCTTGCATCTTTTAAACGGGGAATTTGTTCACCCTGATGATAAAAAACAGGTTGAGTCTTTATGTAACGCTATTTCGGAAGGTGAAAAAGAATTGTTTTTTTCTTTTCGTTATAGTGAATCAAATAGTGCATATCATTGGAAGGATTGGTATGGAAAAACAATTTTTGATAAAAATAAAATTCCAATAAAAATTATTGGTTGGATTTCCTTATCCATGCATTTAGATAGTTTGATGATGTTTATGTTAGAACAAATGAATATTGAACAAAACGAAATTTTATTTAATGAAAAATTATTAGAAAATATTGCAGAAATTTTATCTGTTGATGCGATACAATTTGTTGGCTATGGTATAAATAATCAAAAACAATATCAGTATTTTTGGAATAAGAATACATGCAAATTTTTAAATTGTATGGATGTGAATTTTACGAGTTTAAATCTCGAAATGGAAACATGCGATTATAGAATTTTAACGGAAAAAGAATGGAAAAAGCTTGGACTTATAAGTACAAAAATCAAAAGTGCAATTGTAGTTAAAAAATGGAGCGTCACAAATCAAAATTATGCTTATTTATTGCTGATGAATTGTAAATTCAACAGAATTTGGAATGACAAAGAAATACATGGTTTAAATTTAATTATTTCAGCACTTGTTTTTGCTGAAGAACGTAAGATTGCGTTAACAGAGAATAAGGGTTTGAAAGAAAAAATTTCGAAGGATGGCATTACTGGGTTGTCAAAAATCGAAGTGTTTAAGACCGAAGCAATGAAATTTATAAATGAAAATAAAGATGTAAAGTATGCAATCATTAATTCGGGATTTTATAATTTTCAATATATAAATGATAATTATGGATATGCAATTGGCGATGCAATACTCCATCGATTTGGAAGATTTATGAAAAATGAATTATCGAAGGGAAGAATGTTTGCAAGGGGATCAGGGGATCAGTTTATTTTTCTTGTAGAATGTGAAGATGTATATAAAATAAAAGAACAGTTTATTGCATATTGCAAACGTTTTTGTAATGATATTGAAAATGAGATAGGAATTAATTCTTTAACAATTACGAGTGGTTTATGTTTTATCGAGAATAATGGAACACAAAAGATTGCAAAGGCAATTGATAATGCAAATTTAACGAGAAAAGTAATTAAGAACAAGGCAGAAACAAATTGTATTGTTTTTAAAAATGAATCACGTGCGAATATTGCGGAACAAATGCATTTAACTGCAAAAATGAAAAAAGCATTAGAAAACGAAGAATTTGTTGCATATCTTCAACCGAAAACAGATTTAAAATCAGGAGAAGTAATTGGAGCAGAAGCTTTGGTTCGATGGATACAGAAGGATGGAACCATGATTTATCCGGATCAATTCATCCCATTATTTGAGGATAATGGATTTGTTTCACAAATTGATTTTTATATGTTGCAAAGAGTATTGATTTATTTGACAAAAAGAAAGAATAATGGACTTCCTTTGTTTCCAATTTCCGTTAATTTTTCGAGAAGGCATCAGGAAAATCCTAATTTCGTTAATGATATTGTTGCATTATTAGATGAATATGAAATTGACAGAAAATGGATTGAAATTGAAATCACAGAATCTGCTTTTATGAATGATATGAAAGAATTGCACAAAAATCTTGAGTCATTACGAAAAAATCATATTTGTATATCAATTGATGATTTTGGCTCTGGTTATTCTTCTTTAAATGTACTAGCAACCGTACCAGCAGATATTATAAAAATTGATCGTGTTTTTCTTGAACAGTCCGATATGAAAAGTAAAAATATGTTAAAATATTTAATTTTGATGATAAAAGGGATGGGATATCGAACGATTGTTGAAGGCGTTGAAACGAAGGAACAAATGATGTATTTAAGAGAAATAGGGTGCGAAATGGCACAGGGTTATTATTATGCAAAACCTATGCCAAAACCTCAATTTGATATATATTGTTTGCAACACGGAATTGTTAAAGAATTTGAATAACGATAAGGAGAAGTATACATGGCAAAAATTAAACCATTTCAAGCATATCGTCCGAAGAAAGGATTAGAAGAAAAAATTGCAGCCTTACCATATGATGTGTTTTCAAGAGAAGAAGCCAAAATAATAACTCTTGAAAATCCATATTCTTTTTTGAAAATTGATCGAGCAGAAACACAATTTGAGAATTCTGTAGGCACCTATGAGGAATGTGTATATAACAAAGCAAAAGAAATATTTCAAAATATGATTTTAAATGGAGAATTTGTTCAAGAAAAGAAATCGGTTTACTATATTTATGAGTTGACAATGGGTGAAAGAAAACAGACCGGATTAGTGGCATGTGCGTCTATTGATGATTATTTTAATTGTGTAATTAAAAAACACGAAAAAACTCGTGAAGAAAAAGAAAAAGATCGAATTAAACATGTTGCAACTTTGGAAGCACAGACAGGACCGATTTTTTTAACATATCGAAAAAATAGGATGGTTTCAGAAATAATAGATAAAGTTAAAATGCAAGAAGTATTATATGATTTTGTATCGGATGATCATATTAGACATCGTGTTTGGGTAATTTCGAATGATGATGATATGCATAAAATTACAAATGAATTTGAAAAAATGAATCAAATTTATATTGCAGATGGACATCATAGGTGTGCATCTGCAACAAAAGTCGGAAAAATGTATCGTGAAAAAAATGTTCAATATACAGGCAAGGAAGAGTTTAATTATTTTTTATCTGTTTTTTTTCCTGATGAGGAATTAAAGATCTATGACTATAATCGTATTGTTAAGGATTTAAATGGGTATTCTGTTGAGGACTTCTTACAAGGAATACAAAAATCATTTTATATTCTTGAAAAATCTAAGGGACAAATTCACCCAGAGAAAAAAGGGGAGATGGGTATGTTTTTAGCAGATATGTGGTATCGAATACGTTTGAAAGAGGAACTGTTTGTTAAAGACCCAGTTGAGAATTTGGATGTTTCTGTTTTGCAGAAGTTTATTTTACAACCAATTTTAGGAATTAGTGACCCTAAAACGGATACAAGAATTGATTTTATTGGAGGAATTCGAGGTCTTAAAGAGCTTGAGCGAAGGGTAAGTTTTGATGCAAAAGTTGCATTTGCGATGTACCCCACTTCGATTGAAGAACTCTTTTCAGTTGCTGATGCAGATGAACTTATGCCACCAAAATCTACTTGGTTTGAACCAAAATTAAGAAGCGGTTTATTTATTCATAGTATAAAAGAATAGTAAGGAAGGTATAATATGGAAAAAAAGTTGTATTCACATATGAATTGGCCAAAAATTGAAGCTATTATATATTCTGAAGATGATAATCCACATCTTGTTTTGGGGAAATCAACATGTATGGGTGGAACTTTATTTCAAACTTTTCAGCCGCAGGCTCTTCGCGTATTTGTTTCTTATAATGAAGAACGAAAGCAAGTAGAAATGCTTAAAGTAGAAAAAGAAGGTTATTTTGCAATAATGGTTCCAGAACGGTCTGTTATGGAATACATTTATCTTATTGAAAATGAAGATGGTACAATAAAAAAAATGAAAGATCCATATCAATTTCAACCTATAATTGATGCGGGTACCATAGAAGGAATTGAAAGAGGAATGGATTACGAAATATATCAAACTTTAGGTGCACATGAAAAAGTGATTCATAATACACCTGGTGTTTTGTTTTCTGCATGGGCCCCAAATGCCTTGCGTGTTAGCGTTGTGGGGGACTTTAATCATTGGGATGGCAGAAGAAATCCAATGCGTAGACTATATCAATCAGGAGTATTTGAATTGTTTATTCCTGATGTTAAAATGGGAGATGTTTATAAATTTGAGATTAAACTAAATAACTCGCTTACTTATTTAAAAGCAGATCCATATGCGTTTGAAATGCAAACAGCACCTTTTTTTGCATCCATTGTTTCTTCTATAAACAATAATTACTTATGGACGGATAAAAATTGGTTACAATCTAGAAAAACAATAAATTATGATAATAAATGTATGAATATATTAGAATTGAATTTTGCCTTTTTTAAAAAAGAATCAGGATATTATACCTATCATGAAATGGCATCCCCAATAATAGAATATGTTAAAAAAATGCATTATACACATATTGAAATAATGCCAATTATGGAATACTTTGAAGAGGAATGCTTTGGATATAAAACGACAAATTTCTATGCGCCAACGAGTAGATTTGGAAAACCAGAAGGTTTGAAATATTTTGTTGATTTATGTCATAGTGAAAATATTGGTGTAATTTTTGATTGGATACCAGGAGAATTTTCAAAAGAGAATCATGGACTAATTGGTTTCGATGGTACGGGATTATATGAACATCAAAATGATTTGCAAGGTGAAAATTATAAAAATAACACGAAAAAGTTTAATTTAGGAAGAAATGAAGTAACCAATTTTTTGATAGCAAATGCATTATACTGGATTGAAAAATTTCATGCAGATGGATTGTGTTTGCATGGAGTAGGTGAAATGCTTTACTTAGACTACGGGAAGAAAGAGGGGGAATGGATTCCGAATATATATGACGGAAATGAAAATTTAGATGCAATTAAATTTTTAAAAGATCTAAATTGTATTGTGAAAAAAAGAAACAAAGGTGTGTTTACCATCGCTGAAGATTCCACAAAATGGCCTATGGTTACTGCTGCAATTAAGGATGGCGGCTTAGGCTTTGATTTCAAATGGAATGTAGCCTGGACATATGATATGTTGGGATATTTTGCAAAAGATCCAATGTTTCGTTCCAATGTATATAATGAATTTATGGTTAGTATGGTTTATGCTTATTCTGAACGATATATGATTGGCTTTACACATCATGAAATGGTAAATGCAAAAGCTTCTTTATTTGAAAGAATGTATGGAAACCCAAAAGAAAAATATGCAAATATGAGAGCTATGTATAGTTATATGTTTTTTCATCCGGGTAAAAAAATGATGTTTTTAGATCATAATCCAATTACTTTGCAATCCTGGAATGTAAATAAAAATGCATATATGCAGGAATTTAACGAGGAAATCATGCAGTTTTATACATTTATGGAAGAAATACATAATTTTTATCAAAAAGAACCTGCTTTATTTCAATATGATTATCAAACAAAAGGATTTCAATGGGTTAATTCGATTTGCCAAAAGGATTGTATTTATTCGTTTGTTAGAAAAGGAAAAGAAACAAAAGAAATACTATTTATTATTTGTAATTTTGAAAATAAAGAAGTTATAAAAAAAGATGTAGGTGTTCCTTTTTATGGAAAATATAAAGAAGTATTTAATTCTTCCTTAATAAAATATGGTGGAGAATTAGAAAAAACAGCACGTAAAAAAAATGCACAAACGAAAGATGCTGACGGTATGCAGTACTCGATAAAGGTACATTTAGAACCACTATCGGTATCAGTTTATAAAGTTGAAATGGATAAATTGAAAAATAAATAATAAAGAACTTGATATGGAGGAAGAGATGAACATTTTTGTTATGATATTAATGACAACGTTAACTAGTGAAATCGAACTTGAATGGTTTGATTTAAATTCAATAAAGGTATTAATCAATCAATTACCGTCGAAAGCCATTAGTTTTGGATTGCGTATTTTACTAGCAGCAATTGTATTAATTGTTGGTTTACAATTAATTAAATTAGTAAGGAAAATTTTTAAGAAATTTATGATTAGAGTAAATGCGGATAAAGGAGCTACGCAATTTTTAGATTCTTTAATTCATGTTTTATTACTTATTGTTTTGGTAATTATCATTGCAAGATCGTTTGGTATGGATGCAACGAGTGTAGTTGCGATTTTAGGATCAGCAGGTATCGCAATTGGTTTGGCTCTTCAAGGTAGTTTGTCTAATCTTGCTGGTGGTATTTTGATTTTGCTTTTAAAACCATTTGCAATTGGTGATTATATTAAGGAAAATACAAATGGCAATGAAGGAACGGTATTAAAAATACAAGTATTTTATACGACTTTGACAACGATAGATGGAAAGATTGTTGTTTTACCAAATGGTACACTTGCCAATAATAGTATTGTTAATTATTCTGCAGCAGAGAAGCGAAGAATTGATATAAAAGTTGGTATATCTTATGATGCGGATATGAAACAAGCAAAATTATTACTTATGAATTTAATTAACCAAGAGTCATTAATACTTGATGATGAAAGAATTGTTTTTGTATCCGAATTAGGAGAAAGCGCAGTAGAATTAACAACTCGTTTTTGGACAAAACCGGAAAACTATTTTAAAGTATTATGGAAACTAACGGAAGAAGCGAAAAATGTATTTGATGAAAATAACATTAGTATTCCATATCCACAGCTCGATTTACATGTAAAAAATAAAAATGAATAATATTTTTTAAGAATATTCAAGAACACTCTTGCAAAATGAAAAATAATTTTATATAATATTTTTCAGTGGCTTTAGCCACATGCTGAAATAGCTCAGTTGGTAGAGCACTTCACTCGTAATGAAGGGGTCGTCGGTTCAAATCCGATTTTCAGCTTTTTGTGAAAGTACCTAAGGGTACTTTCTTTTTGTTATCAATGATTTTTGAAAGGAGATAAATATGGATAAAATTGCAGCAATTCGGATAGCGGATGAATATTATGCTACTGGTCGATTAGCTTATGAAAAAAATGAATATCAAAAAGCAGTTCAATTTGCAGACAGTGCCATGGAATTATATTCATATTTTGATGAAAAATATAAAATTTGTAAAACGTTGGATTTAAAAGGAAAAATACTGGGACGAAACGGAAATGAAACTGCTTCACTAGAAAAGTACTTAGAAGGATTAGAAATTGCAGAGCAAAATAATTTTTGCGATTTATTAGTTATGTTTTATAATAATATAGGCTTTCGTTATGAGGTTATACAACAATTTGATAAAGCAATTATATATTATACCATTGCAAATTCTTATTTTTCTAAATTAGATAAAAAAAATTATAAGAAAATAAACGAATTGGGTATTGAATTAAGCTTTAATTTTTTTGATATATATTTGCAAAAAAAACAAATGAAATTAGTGAAAAAATACTATAAGGATATCAAATTTTATTTAAGTAATCTTGAGAACAAAAAGAAAAAATATATTTATTCAAATGCTTTAATTATACGCGAAGGGCTTTTGGCATGGTTTTATAAAGATTATAAAAAAATGGAATGTACTATTGAAAAAGTAATGAGTTTGCTTAAACAGAATTTTTTTGATGATTATCTTTGGTTTGAATATCCTTTGTTAGTAGATTTTTTATTGGTATCTGAATATTACAAAGAATGCAAAGAGGTAATTACTCATTATTTAAAAGAGGCGTATTGTAAAAATGATATTCAAGCTAAACTATTCGCTACAAATCTTCAAATGAAATTATTTAAAAAGCAAAACAAAAGTAATGAATATAAAGAAGCATGTGTAACATATGTGGAATTAATGGAAAATAAAAATAATTTAGATAAAATAGAAAAAGGATTTGCGTTGGATTCAAAAATTTCAATTCGAAAAATTGATGCAGCCAGAAAAAGAGCAGAAGAACTTTTAGGTATTGATAATTTAACGAAAGCTAAAAATCGATATTCTTTTAATAAAGAAATTAAACGATATATATTAGATGCAATAGAGAATAATCAAAAAATAATATTGGGAATTTTAGATATTGATTCTTTTCGTGAAATTAATCATAATTATGGACATGTTGGAGGAGATAAGATTCTTATTACGGTTGCAAATAAAATAAAAGATTCTCTTAAAAAAAATGGTATAGTGTATCGGTTTGGAGGAGACGAATTTATAGTTTTATGTAAAGGCATTGATGTGTCAGGTATGGAAGAGATTGCAACTAGTATTCGTGAAGAATTAAAGAAAATTCCAACTTCTATTTCGCAAGGTTATATATCTTTTTTGCCTAAAAAAGAAGATAAGATTGAAGACATGATTTCAAAAGCTGACAAATTTTTATATGAAGTAAAAACAAATGGAAAAGATGATTTTAAAATTAAAAATATAGACTGTATTTTGTAAAGATATTCTCTACAAAATGCAGTTGTTTCTTTATAATCATATATTTAGTATTAAAATGAAATTGAAAGGGTATATTTGGTATATTTTGCTGAAAATCATTGAAATGTATAAGAATTCATGATAATATATAATTCAGATTTAATAATTAGGAGGAGTATATAATGGCGCAGTTGTGGGGTGGAAGATTTACAAAAAATACGGATGAATTAGTTAATAATTTTAACGCATCAATCACTTTTGATCAAAAGTTTTTAGATGAAGACATTGAGGGAAGCATTGCGCATGTAACGATGCTTGAAAAACAGAAGATACTTACTCTTGAAGAAAAAGATTGTTTGATTTCTGCATTACAGCAGATTTTAAAAGATGTGAAAACAGGAGTGCTTCAAATTACATTGGAATTTGAAGATATACATAGTTTTGTAGAGGCTACATTAATTGATAGAATTGGAGAAACTGGCAAAAAATTACATACTGGAAGAAGTAGAAATGATCAAGTTGCTTTAGATATGAGACTTTATATTCGAAAAGAATTAATATCTCTAAACGCATTGATTAAAGAGTTGGAAATTGTAATTATTCATATTATGGAAGAAAATCTGCAAACATACATGCCTGGATTTACGCATTTGCAGAAGGCTCAACCAATTACGGTTGCACATCATTTTGCTGCATATTTTGAAATGTTTAAAAGAGATCGTTCTAGACTGCATGATATATTTGAAAGAATGAATTATTGTCCATTAGGAGCAGGAGCGTTAGCCGGAACAACATATCCATTGGATCGGGAATTTACCGCTCAATTTCTTGGATTTTATGGAGCAACAGAGAATAGTATGGATTCTGTTTCGGATCGAGATTATGTATTAGAGTTTCTTTCGGCAATGTCAATTTTAATGATGCATCTAAGTCGATTCTCGGAAGAAATTATCATTTGGAACTCAAATGAATATCAATTTGTTGAAATTGACGATTCTTATGCTACTGGGAGTAGCATCATGCCACAAAAGAAAAATCCAGATATTGCGGAATTAGTTAGAGGAAAAACAGGGCGTGTATATGGAGCTTTATTTTCCTTATTAACTACGATGAAAGGAATTCCTTTGGCATACAACAAAGATATGCAAGAAGATAAGGAGTTAACTTTTGATGCCATTGATACGGCAAAAGGATGTGTTAAATTGTTTACAGGAATGCTTTCTTCTTTGAAATTTAATAACGATAATATGGAAAGAAGTGCAAAAAATGGATTTACAAATGCTACAGATGTTGCAGATTATTTAGTGAAAAAAGGAATCCCATTTCGAGATGCACATGGGATGGTAGGCCAATTGGTATTGCTTTGCATGGATAATAACTTGACATTGGATTCCCTTCCATTATCAAAGTATAAAGAGGTATCCGATGTGTTTGAACAAGATATTTATCAAGAAATATCTTTAGAAACATGTGTGCAAAAAAGATTAACTAAAGGTTCTCCTTCGATGGTATGCATGAAAGAAGCTTTGCTTCGATATAAAGAATATATAAAAAATGAATAATTATAAGTAATAAAGGAGACGAATATGAGTGAGAAATTAAAGGTAGGTATTTTAGGTGGAACAGGAATGGTTGGACAAAGATTTATAAGTCTATTAGAAAATCATCCATGGTTTTCCGTAACAACAATTGCAGCAAGTCCAAGATCTGCAGGAAAAACATATGAAGAAGCCGTTGGTAATCGATGGAAAATGAATACACCAATGCCTGAAGAGGTAAAAAAAATACTTGTAATGAATGTAAATGAAGTGGAAAAAGTTGCTTCAGAGGTTGATTTTGTGTTTAGTGCAGTAGATATGACAAAAGAAGAAATTCGTTTGATCGAAGAAGCTTATGCAAAGACAGAAACACCTGTAGTTTCAAATAATAGTGCACATAGATGGACGAAAGATGTTCCAATGATTATTCCGGAAATCAATCCAGAACATACTGAAATAATTGAAGCACAAAAGAAACGACTTGGAACAAAACGTGGATTTATTGCTGTAAAGCCGAATTGTTCCATTCAAAGTTATACTCCTGCCATTGCAGCTTGGAAAGAGTTTGAACCATATGAAATTGTGGTAACAACATATCAAGCAATTTCTGGAGCTGGAAAAACGTTTAAGGAATGGCCAGAAATGATGGGAAATGTGATTCCCTATATTGGAGGAGAAGAAGAAAAAAGTGAACTAGAACCTCTACGTGTATTAGGTTCAGTAGGTGAAAATGAAATTATATTAGCTACGAAACCTGTAATTACATCACAATGCATTCGAGTTCCAGTATTAAATGGTCATACAGCAGCTGTATTTATTAAATTCAAAAAACAAGTTACAAAAGAAGAATTGATTGAACGATTAGAGAAATTTAGAGGGGAACCACAAAACTTAGAATTACCAAGTGCCCCAAAACATTTTATTCAATATCTTACAGAGGATAATAGACCTCAAGTTACAATGGATGTTGATTTTGAAAACGGAATGGGAGTTTCTATTGGTCGTTTACGAGAAGATAATGTCTATGATTATAAATTTGTTGGATTATCTCATAATACGGTGCGAGGCGCTGCTGGTGGTGGTGTACTTTGCGCAGAACTTTTAAAAGCAAAAGGGTATATTACAAAAAAATAAATCATAAATCACAAATGATAAGGAGCGTAAATCGTGGATGAATTACATTATAGAAATGATTTGTTAGAAGTATTAAATGATAAATACACAAATAGTGAAAAAATGTATTTAAATATTTGTAATACGATGGATTGCGCCATTTTATACTATGATTATGCAAAAAAACAGAATAGCATTTTTGGAAGATGGGATACATTTTTTGATTTTTCAATCTCTAATCAAAAAGATTTATTGCAAATATTTGATCTTCTTGATAAAGATCTTGTTCCGAGATTAAAGGAAGTTCTTTTTTTGGAAAAAACAAAAAAAGACTATGATTATGTAATTTGTGAATTAAATCAAAAGAATAAATATTTAAATTTTGAAGTTTATCTTAAAACGAATGAAAAGGGTGAATTAGACTCTAAAATTGTAAAGGTTTCGGATGTTACAGAAATAAAAAAACAAGGCAAAGATTTAGAAAAGTTAGCATATTTTGATTCATTAACGGGACTTTGTAATCGGAATTGTTTTGTAAAGAAACTTCAGAAATGGATTGATGATAGTGAAAAGAATAATACTTTAATTAATGTGATTATTTTTGATATTTTGAATTTTAGAAAAATAAATGATCATGGTGGTTTGTTGATTGGAGATGAAATTATACGTTTTTTTGGAGAATTGTTAAATCAGTTTTCCGGTAAAAAAGTAATTGTTTCTAGATTTCATACCGATATTTTTTACATTGCAATACAAGATCCTGTGGGTAACACAAGTCCACAGTATATTTTCCAAACAGTTTTTGAGGAATTAAAAAAACCAATTCATTTAAGTAATGGAAGGGACATTTCGATTTCCGCATGTGCAGGGGTAGCAGAATATCCAGAGGAAGCACATTCGGTTTTAGAGTTGTTGAAATATCCAGAGATCGCTCTTTTTCATGCACAAGAACATAAAAAGAATTCTTATATGTATTTTAATAAAACAATTTTAAAAAAATTTATTCATTCAGAAGACACCGATCAAAGACTTAAAGATGCAATCATTCAAAAGGAATTCTATTTAGTGTTTCAACCGCAATACGATTTGAAATCAAATCAATTACGTGGGGTGGAAGCATTATTGCGATGGATAAATAGAGATGGGGAGCTAATTAGTCCCAGCGTTTTTATACCTATGGCAGAAAAAAATGGAATGATTGTTTCTCTTGGTAAATGGGTTATTGAGGAGAGTATAAGAATATATACGACTTGGGTAAAATCTTACAAATATCAAATGGTGTTATCCATTAATATTTCTGCTATACAATTTTTCCAGGGAGATCTGATCTTTGATATTATGTCAGCTATAAAAAATTACAATATGGATCCACATATGTTAGAGATTGAAATAACGGAAAGTGTTTTAATTGAAGATTTTTCGGTGATTGCAGAGAAAATGAATGTGCTTAGAAATATTGGAATTAAAGTTTCTATGGATGACTTTGGTACGGGATATTCTTCCTTATCTTATCTAAGTGGTTTGCCAATTGATACATTAAAGATTGATAAAAGCTTTATTGATTCAATTGGTGAAAATGAATCCACTCAAGTGATTATTGAATCAATACTAAATATGGTTAAAAGACTTGGCGTTGAAACTGTTGCAGAAGGAGTCGAAACAAATAAGCAATACGATTTATTGAAAGATATGGGGTGTGATTGCATTCAAGGGTATTTGCTAGGAAAACCTATGGATGCAAATAGTATTGAAAAATTAATTATGAATGAAATATAACAAATAGAGGGGTTTCAAAATGCAAGAACATGAAATTGAATATAAATATTTAGAGGATACTTTTAAAAAAGGTGGAAAACAAGTAACGATAGTATATGGAATGAATCAAGTCGGTAAATCATTCTTGTTTAAGAATTTTGCACTTATTCATGAAGGTATCTTTTTTTCGTGTATGCCTGGAGATGCAAAAGAAATACGTCGCAATTTCGCACGAAATTTTGGAATAAAAGAGAGTGATGAGAAAGAAGTAATTGATTATACTTCTATTTTTTCTCAAATATTTACGGATATAGAAAAAAAATATGTTTTTATTTTAGATAATTTTCATAATATGATTCGTAATGATGAATCATTTTTCCCATCTTTACTTTCTTACATGGAACTTAATTTAAAGGATTGTTTGGTTTATTTAATTAGTTCTCATATTGGTTGGGTTGAAAATCAAATGATTGCGAAATTAGGTAAGTCAGCGAATGCTATCACTGGATTTTTAAAAATGAAAGAAATGTCTTTTGAAGAATCCTGTCAACTTTTTCCAAGCTATTCGACTTATGATGTATTAACACTATATGCTGTGTTTGGAGGACAACGGGGGTATCTTGAAATGGTGAATCAAGAAGTCCCGATGATTGAAAATATATGTAATATACTAATTTCACCAAATTCTTATGTTTTAGCTCGCATGCATCAGTATATTGAGGAACAATTAAGAGAAACCTCAGTATATTACACCATCTTATCAGCATTGGCAAAAGAAAATTGGAAATTAAATGATATTTATAAATATACAGGATTTTCCAGAGCGAAAATAAGTGTATATCTTAAAACGTTGATGGAATTAGAATTTGTGGATAAAATTTTTTCAATTGATACTCCTGGAAGAATGAATCTTCAAAAAGGCGTATATCGAATTATAAATCCAATTATTTTATTCTATTTTAAATTTATATATCCGAATAAAACAGATTTAGTAATTCAAAATCCATATGATTTTTATGAACACTATATTTCAAATGAAATAAAGTCAGTTGTATTCGATAAATTTGAAGATGTTTGTAGAAATATGTTTGTAAGTATGAATCAAGAAAATGATTTGCCGTTTTTTTGCACTGCTGTTGGAACATGGGTTGGGAAAACAGGTACTATTCCAGTTGTTGGGAAAAATGAAAAAGAAAAGTATATGATAGGGTTTTCTTGTCGTGAAAATGGAAGTTATTCCTTGCATGAATATAAGAAGCAATTTGAACTAACGAAAGAAGCAAAAATTAATCCAGAATATATTTATCTCTTTTCTTTACATGGATTTCATTCGGAGTTAGTTGATTTTGCAAACCAAAGTAAATCGTTAATATTAATTGATATGTCATAGAAAGTAGAATTTAAAATGGAAAAAAAAGATTTATATGAAAAAGTAACACCGATGATGCAACAATATTTAAAAATTAAATCAGAAAATGAAGATTGTCTGTTGTTTTATCGACTTGGTGATTTTTATGAAATGTTTTTTGAGGACGCAAAAATTGTATCCAAAGAATTAGAATTGACATTAACCGGGAAAAATTGTGGTCTAGAAGAACGTGCACCAATGTGTGGAATTCCTTACCATGCGGTTGATACGTATTTAAATCGACTAATAAAGAAAGGATATAAAGTTGCTATTTGTGAGCAGGTGGAGGATCCGAAAGAGTCTAAAGGAATAGTAAAACGTGAAGTGATTCGAATTGTTACGCCAGGAACAAATTGTAGCATCCCAAATTTAAATGAAGAAAAAAATAATTATTTAATGTCAATTTTTTATTTGCCAGAAAAAATTGGGATTTCTGTTTGCGATATTTCTACGGGAGATTATCATTTAACAGAAGTCGATAATAATAAACAGTTACTTGATGAAATTTTTAAATTTCAACCATCAGAAATAATTTGTAATGATGCATTTTATGTAAGCGGAATTGATGTCACTTCATTGAAGGAACGTAGTGAAATCGTTATTGATGCTTTAGAACCAAGATATTATGAGGAATCAAAGTGTAAGAAATGTTTATATCATCATTTTAAAATAAACAACCTACATGGTATCGGTATCAGTGATTTTCCATATGGAACAATTGCAGCGGGAGCGTTATTACAGTATTTATATCTAACGCAGAAAAACTCGCTTTCGCAAATCACCCATGTATCTCCTTATTTATCAACAACCTATATGTTATTAGATAGTTCTACAAGAAGAAATCTAGAACTCGTTGAAACGATGAGAGATAAACAGAAACATGGTTCTGTATTATGGGTATTGGACAAAACAAAAACAGCAATGGGTGCAAGAATGTTGAGAACTTTTTTGGAACAACCATTACTTTCAAAAGAATTGATTGAACTTCGTTTAGATGCGGTTGAAGAATTGGCAAAAGATGCGGTATCAAGAGATGAAATTCGAGAATACTTACAACCAATTTATGATTTGGAGCGCTTACTTGGAAAAATTAGTTACAAAAATGCAAATCCAAGAGATTTTATTGCATTTCGAAATTCTTTAAAAATGATACCACATATTAAAACGGTTCTTAGCGGTTTTCAAAAAGAAAAATTAAGAACATTAAATCAAGCTATCGATTCTTTAGAGGATATTTTCACTTTACTTGAACTTGCAATAAAGGAAGAACCTTCTTTTAATTTAAAAGAGGGAAATATTATAAGAGATGGATATCATGAGGATATTGATCGATTTCGTAAAGCAAGTACAGAAGGTAAACAATGGATTGCGGATTTGGAAAATGAAGAGAAAAAAAGAACCGGAATTAAGAATTTAAAAGTAAAATATAATAAAGTATTTGGATACTATTTTGATGTTACAAATTCTTATAAAAATTTAGTGCCTGATGATTTTGAAAGAAAACAAACACTTGCGAATTCAGAACGTTTTACTACACCGAAATTAAAAGAGCTTGAAGATGCAATTTTAAACGCAAGTGATAAATTATATCAATTAGAATATGATTTGTTTTGTGAAATAAGAGATGCTATTGCAATTGAAACAAAACGTATTCAAGCGACAGCAAAAGCACTTGCTGAATTAGACGTCTATGCATCTTTATCATATATTGCAGAAAGAAATCATTATGTTAGACCAAAAATCAATACGAAAGGAATACTTTCTATTAAGGAAGGCAGACATCCTGTTGTTGAAAAAGTGATTGAAAATGGACTGTTTGTATCGAATGATACTGTGCTAGATAATAATAAAAAATTAATTTCTATTATTACTGGGCCGAACATGGCCGGCAAATCGACTTATATGAGGCAAGTTGCATTAATTGTACTACTTGCACAAGTTGGCTCTTTTGTACCAGCGAAAGAAGCAAATATTGGCCTTGTAGATCGAATTTTTACGAGAGTTGGTGCTTCTGATGATTTAGCAAGTGGGCAAAGTACATTTATGGTGGAAATGAATGAAGTTGCGAATATATTAAGAAATGCTACAAACCATAGTCTGTTAATTTTAGATGAAATTGGAAGAGGTACTTCAACTTATGATGGATTAAGTATTGCTTGGGCAGTCATAGAGCATATAAGTAATCATAAAATGCTCGGTGCAAAAACATTATTTGCAACACATTATCATGAATTAACTGAATTAGAAGGAAAGATTGAAAATGTAAATAATTATTGTATCGCGGTAAAAGAAAAAGGGGATGACATTGTCTTTTTGAGAAAAATCATTAAAGGTGGTGCAGATAAAAGTTATGGAATTCAAGTGGCTTCACTTGCAGGTGTACCAAATGTAGTAATTGAACGTGCCAAAGAATTAGCGGAAGAGTTAGCAAAGAACGATATAACCGAATCCTTAGAAAATTTAAGCAAAGACAAAAAACAAGAAAAAAAAGCCAACAAGAATGCATTAAATTCTCTTGAATTAGAACAAATGTCTTTGTTTGATACGTTAAGAGATGAAGATGTAATAAAAGAAATAACGGATTTAGATGTTCCGAATCTTACGCCTATGGAAGCGTTAAATACATTATATGCTTTACAGAACAAAGTAAAGAACAGGTGGTGATAAAATGGAAAATATTGTATTGCTCAACAATGAGACCATTGATAAGATTGCAGCAGGTGAAGTAATAGAAAATCCGGCTAGTATTGTAAAAGAATTAGTTGAAAATGCAATTGATGCAAAGGCTACTACCGTTACGGTTGAAGTAAAAGATGGTGGTATGGATTTAATTCGTGTTACCGATAATGGAGAAGGAATTGTGAAAGAGCAATTACCAATTGCTTTTTTAAGACATGCTACAAGTAAAATCAAAAATGCTTCAGATTTATTTTCATTAGCTAGTTTAGGTTTTCGAGGAGAGGCATTATCTTCTATTGCAGCGGTTTCAGAAACAGAAGTAATTACAAAAAGAGAAGAGGAATTAATTGGATCTAGATATGTTATAAATGGTGGTAAGGACGCGTATTTAGAAGAGGTAGGAGCACCTAATGGAACGACTTTTTTAGTGAAAAATATTTTTTTCAATACACCAGTTCGAAAGAAATTTTTATCTTCTGCAACAACAGAAACAAGTAAAATATATAATTTAATGGAGCATTTGGCCCTTTCAAAACCATCAATAGGATTTACCTTTATAGCAAACGGGAAAGTACGAATACAAACGATGGGGAATGGAGATATTCGGCAAGTTTTATATCGAATCTATGGAAAGGATATTTCAAAAGAAGTGTTTCCAATTGAAAAAAAAGAACAAGATATTTCCATACAAGCATATCTTGGAACACCAGTTTTAAATCGTGGAACAAGATCTTTTGAAAATTTATTTGTGAATGGAAGATATGTGCACAGTAAAGTAATAGAAGAAGCAATTGAAAATGCATATCGACCATATTTAATGCAACATAAATTTCCTTTTGCATTAGTTTATATTACTTGTAATCCAGAAGAAATTGATGTTAATATTCATCCATCAAAAAAAGAAGTACGATTTCATAACGAAAAAGAAATAGCAGAAAGAATTGAACTTATTCTTCAGCAAGAAATTAAAAATCATTCTTTGGTGAGAGAAACAAAATTAACAGAAGAAAATGTCATGAAGGAAAATATAAAAAAATCCTCAAAAAAATATGCACCAGAACCATTTGAAGAAAAACACCGTACAAATCTTTATTTGCAAACAAAAGAAACGAATCCTCTACAAATGGAAGATGAGGAAATGATTTATTCAGAAAATATATCGAAAGTTCAAGAACTACTAAGTGGAAAAGAAATTCCCCAAAATAGAATGGAAGAACAAGTTTCAGAACAAATGGAATTGTTTTCTACAATTGATAAGGAAAAGCAAAATAAGGAACAATATCAAATTCTAGGACAAGTTTTTGATACCTATTGGATTATTACTTTATCTGATAAACTATATTTTGTAGACCAACATGCTGCGCATGAAAAAGTGAAATATGAGAGAATTCTATATCAAATTGAACACAAACAATTATTAACGCAGAATATAAACCCACCAATTGTCACGACATTAACGGCTAACGAGATTGAAACTTTAAAAAAATATAAAGAATACTTTATAAAACTAGGATTTGCTATCGAAGAATTTGGAGGCAATGAATTTGCAATTCGTGAAATACCTATGGAATTATTTGGGTTAAATGCAATTACATTCTTTCAGGAAGTTTTGGATGAATTAAGTACAGCATGGATGCACGGAACACCTAAAGTAATCACGGATAAAATTGCAAGTATGGCATGTAAAAGTGCAGTGAAAGGAAACAACACATTAAGTAATATGGAGATGGAAGCATTAATTCATGAGTTAATGAAACTCGAAAATCCATTTTTTTGTCCTCATGGTCGTCCTACGATTATCGCTTTAACAAAAAGAGAAGTGGAAAAGAAATTCAAAAGAATATTATAGGTGAAGTATGAAGAAAAATAAGTTAGTAATTATTTCTGGTCCTACCGCAGTAGGAAAATCAAATTTAGCGATTTCTCTTGCAAAAAAGATAAATGGAGAAATTGTTTCTGCTGATTCTATGCAAGTGTATAAGCATATGGATATTGGAACAGCAAAAATTAAAGAAGAAGAAATGCAAGGAATTAAACACCATCTAATTGATGTGCTTGAACCTTCGGACCCTTTTCATGTTGTTCTATTTAAAGAAATGGCGGAGACTGCGATTCAAGAGATTTATCAAAAAAACAAAACTCCTATTTTAGTTGGTGGAACAGGATTTTATATTCAAGCACTATTATATGATATTGATTTTAAAGAAAATACAAATCAAGATAGCTTTGAAAAAAAATATCAATTACTCTATAAAACACATGGAAAAGGTTATTTACATAAACAACTTGAAAAGTATGATCCTATTTCTGCTAGTATTATTCATGAAAATAATGTAAAAAGAGTTATTCGAGCACTTGTTTATTTTGATATGAATGGAGAATGTATTTCAAAACACAATAAAATAGAACGTGAGAAAGAAAGTAAATATGATGCGTGCTATTTTGTTATTACAGAAAAAAGAGAAAATCTTTATGTTAAAATAAATCAACGGGTAGATTTGATGATAGAAGATGGATTCGTAAAAGAAGTGAAAAATTTAATTAAAATGGGGTGTAAAAAAGATTGGGTTTCAATGCAAGGAATTGGATACAAAGAAATATATTCTTATATTAAAGGTGAAGATACCTTGGAAAAAGCAATTTCGCAAATAAAACAAGGAAGTAGAAATTATGCAAAAAGACAACTTACTTGGTTTCGAAGAGAAAAAGATGTGATTTGGATGGAAAAGGAATCTTATAGGAATCAAGAAGAAATGTTACAAGTTATGATTGAAAAAATAAAATAGAAAGAAAAGAATATACCATGAAAAATTATTATGAAGAATTTGGAATTCATGAAACAGTTATACAACTTACGGATAAAACTTTAGCAGAGTTGGAAAAACGTTTTAAAACACTGGATGAAATTGCAGAGTATAATCAATTGAAAGTAATTCATGCGATGCAAGAAAATCGAGTAAGTGAAGCTTGTCTATCTGGAACCACAGGGTATGGATATAATGATTTGGGGAGAGAAAAATTAGAACGTGTCTATGCTTCTGTTTTTCATACAGAAGATGCTTTAGTTCGTCCACAAATCACTTGTGGAACGCATGCACTTGCACTTGCGTTAATGAGTAATTTAAGACCAGGAGATGAATTGCTATCACCTGTTGGAAAACCTTATGATACCTTAGAAGAGGTTATTGGAATTCGAGAATCAGTTGGTTCTTTAAAGGAATATGGAATTTATTATAAACAGGTCGATTTACTTCCCAATGGGGATTTTGATTATCAAAGGATCAAAAATCAGATTACTGAAAAAACAAAAATTGTAACCATACAAAGGTCAAAAGGATATCAAACAAGGCCTACTTTATCTATTCAAAGAATTGGTGAATTAATTTCATTTATTAAAGAAATAGATAAGAATATTATATGTATGGTTGATAATTGCTATGGAGAGTTTGTTGAAAGATTAGAACCTTCAGATGTTGGGGCAGATATGGTGGTAGGTTCATTAATCAAGAATCCAGGTGGAGGATTAGCTCCAATTGGGGGATATATAGCTGGCACAAAAAAATGTGTTGAAAATGCTGCTTTTCGATTAACTTCTCCTGGTTTAGGAAGAGAAGTGGGGGCATCTTTAGGTGTTTTAAAAGACTTTTATCAAGGGTTATTTTTAGCACCTACGGTTACAATAAACGCATTAAAGGGTGCGATTTTTGCGGCAAATCTATTTGAAAAATTAGGTTATGAAGTGGTGCCAAATGGAAAGGAAGATAGGCATGATATTATTCAAGCCATCACATTGGGTTCAGAAGAAGGCGTTATTGCATTTTGCCAAGGAATTCAAGCTGCCGCTCCAGTAGATGCATATGTAACTCCAGAACCATGGGATATGCCAGGATATGATGCAAAAGTAATTATGGCGGCAGGTGCTTTTGTGTCAGGATCATCCATAGAATTAAGTGCGGATGGACCCATAAAATCGCCATATACGGTATTTTTTCAAGGGGGGCTTACGTTTCCCCATGCAAAACTTGGGATTATGAAAGCTTTGCAATCATTATTGGATAAAAAGGTAATAAAAAATATTTTCTAATTGTGAAATCGAAGGGTATTTAGTATACAGTGCTAGTATATTATGATAAAATAAATAGATGAATTTGGGATTTTGGGTTTACATAAATTTTCATTGTTTTTTATATTGTTTGCTTCTATATGGAGGAGATATATGAAAAAACAAAAGATAGTAAAGGAAGATGGATTGTTATTACCATATGACAAATTTTTACAATATGGACCGGCATCATTATCCGACGATGAATTACTTGCAATTATTATACGCACCGGAACAAAAGGCGAATCTGCTTTAGAATTAAGTCATAAAATATTGAATTATAGTAAAACATATAAAGGCTTATTGGGTTTGTATCACTTACAAATAAATGAATTGACAAGTATTAAAGGGATTGGCCAAGTAAAAGCAATTAAAATCAAATGCATTGCAGAACTTTCTATGAGGATTGCAAAAAAAAGTGCTAGTAAAAAATTAACATTTTCTTCTCCGAGTGCAATTGCAAACTATTTTATGGAAGATATGAGACATTTAGAAGTTGAAATGGTTACTTTAGTATTATTGGATGGAAAATATGGTTTTCTTGGAGAAGTTTTATTATCAAAAGGAACAATCAATGCGTCTTTGGTATCAACTCGAGAAATATTTATTCATGCATTACAGTTTCATGCTTCTTATATTGTTTTAATACATAATCATCCAAGTGGATCCGTGGAACCAAGTAAAGCAGATGTTAGTTTAACTAATCAAATTATAGCAGCGTCAAATATTATGAATATTCCATTAATAGATCATATAATTATTGGGAATCGTATATATACAAGCCTTGCTGAAAAGGGGTATATAGAAAGGAGAAAATAAGTTGAGATTAATAACTTATGGAATCGATTTAGGAACAGATAGTATTAAAATTTTTTCTTCACAGGATGGGAAAATTTATTCGGAGAGAAATATTTTAGCAGTAGAAAATAAAAATGTATTATTTGCATATGGGGATGAGGCTTATGAAATGTTTGAAAAAGCACCATCTAATATTCATATATTTCGACCATTATCCAATGGGGTAATTGGTGATATTAAGAGTATGCAGGTGCTTTTAAAATTATTTTTAGAAAAGACAGTAAAAGATGGTTTAAAAGCAGCAGAGTATTATATAGCAATTCCTTCGGATGCAACAGAAGTTGAACAACGAGCTTTTTATGATTTGGTAAAATCTGCAGATGTAAAGGCAAAAAAAATTTACGTTGTAAATAAAGCAATTGCTGATGCATTTGGTGTAGGTGTAAATGTAAAAACCTCGGAAGGGGTTTTGGTTGTAAATGTTGGATATGATACAACCGAAGTATCCATTTTATCGCTTGGTGGAATTGTACTTAGCAAGCTCGTAAAAATGGGAGGTAAGAAATTTGATGAAACAATTAAAAGCATTGTTCGGAAAGAACATGGACTGTTAATTGGTTCAAAAACAGCAGAACAATTAAAAATTTCTTTGACTGAAATTTCAAAAGAAATGAAAGAACCAACTGTTTTTGGACGAGATATTGTCACCGGATTACCAGTTGAAAAATCGATTCATACAGCTTTGATTGATCGTGCATTGGAAGAAAATTTTAATACCATTATTGATAGTGTAAAATCAATTCTAGAAAGAACACCACCTGAGTTATCAGCAGATATATATCGAAATGGAATGTATTTAACGGGAGCTGCTTCAAGCGTTAAAAATTTAAAGGAACTTTTATGTAAAGGAATCAATTTAAAAGTCAATGTATCGGAAGAACCAAAAACTAGTGTTGCAAAAGGGCTTGAAAAAATAATAAAAAACAGTGCATATAAGTCTGTTATTTATGAATTTGAAGGAATGAAAAGATGAAACCCGTAGCAAGAAAGAAAAAAGAAAAACTTAAATTACCAACAAAATATTGGCTTATTATTTTATCAACGTGTTGCATTATACTTATGGTGGTAAGCTTTATAGTTGAAATCCCAATAGGAACAGTTCGTGGAGTTATTGGTCGAACTATAGTTCCATTTCAAAATGGTATTAGCACTGCCAGTATTTGGATTCAAGATCAAGCAACTCAATTTGAAAATATACAGGACTTAATTAATGAAAACGAAAGTTTAAAAGAACAGTTGGATTTATTGAAAAATGAGAATATTCTTCTACAACAAGAGAAATTTGAACTGAATAATTTGCGTACCTTATATGAACTTGATCAAGAATATTCAGAATATGAAAAAGTTGGGGCGAGAATTATAGCAAAAGACCCGGGGAATTGGTTTCATTCTTTTTTAATTGATAAAGGTTCGGATGATGGGATTCTTGTGGATATGAATGTAATTGCAGGGTCTGGATTGGTCGGAAGAATTACTGAGGTCGGACCAACTTGGTCAAGAGTTGAATCCATAATTGATGATAATTCAAATGTCTCAGGAACGGTTCTTTCAACGGCAGATAACCTAATTGTCTCAGGTGATTTATTGTTAATGAACGATGGAAATATTAGATTTTCTCAATTATTAGATAGCAATGATGTGGTATCCGTAGGTGATAAAATTGTAACTTCATCCATATCAAGTAAATTTTTACCAGGTATTTTAATTGGATATATTACTTCCATTGATGTGGATTCCAATAATTTGACAAAGTCAGGAGAATTGACTGCGGCAGTCGATTTTGAACATTTAGATGAAGTTCTTATTATTCTTCAAACAAAGCAAACTATTTTAGATTAGAATCGAGAGGATATCATGAAGAAAAATAGTATTCTTTTTCTTTTTACATTTATATGTTTTATATTACAAAGTACATTGTTTCAAAAGTTGACTTTTGGGGGTGTTTCACCAAATTTACTGATTATTGTAGTAGCATCGTTTGGATTTATGTTAGGCAAAAAAACGGGGTTAATTTTAGGATTTATGTGTGGCATATTAATTGATATGTTTTTTGGAGGCTATATAGGGTTTTATGCATTGATTTATATGTTGGTAGGTTATTGGAATGGGTTTTTTAGAAGAGCTTTTTATCCAGAAGACATAAAATTACCAATTGTTCTGATTTTATTAAGTGATTTCATGATTGAATTTTTAACATATTTGTTTAGTTTTTTAATGCGAGGAAAAATAGAATTTGGACAGTATATTATAGAAATCTTCATTCCTAGTTTGCTCTATACTATGCTTATTGCGTTCGTATTATATCCTATTATTTTATCATTAAATCGCTATTTTGAAAATCTTCATAAAAGGAGTGCAAGAAAATTTGGAGAAGAAACCGAAGAATAATTTAATAGGTATTAGTATGCCTAGAATATATATTATGATAATTTTATTTGTTTTGTTATCGATGGTTCTTATTTATCGAATTTTTTATTTACAAATTGTTAATGGAGAATCGTATTTGGAGAATTTTACTTATCAGACAACAAAAGAAATAACTATTGATAGTTCTCGTGGTAAAATTTATGATACCAATGGAAAGTTGCTCGCATATAATGAATTGGCATATTCCGTTACAATTCAAGATTTGTATGAGTCCAATGGAAATAAAAATGCAAATCTAAATGACACTATATATCGAATGATTCAGATGATTGAAGCGAACGGAGATAGTATCATTAATGATTTTAATATTGTTTTAAATGAAAATGGAACATATGACTTTGCTGTTTCTGGGATTACGTTAAAACGATTTTTAGCAGATGTATTTGAAAAAAGTTATATTGCAGATTTATCTTATGAAGAAGAAACAGCAACGGCAGAAGATATTATTTTATTGTTGGAAGGAAATACAAGATACGCAATTGGTGATTATCAAATTAACGCAGATGGAGTAAGTGAATTTGTAGTGGGTTTGGGATATTCAAAAGAAGAGGCGTTGAAAATTTTAACAGTTCGTTATGCGATGAGTGCTAATAGTTATCAAAAATACATTACAACTGCAGTTGCACAAGAAGTATCTGAAGAAACGGTAGCAATGATTTATGAAAATCAAAATGATTTATTAGGGGTGGATATTCAGGAAGATACGCTGCGAAAATATGTTGATGCAACTTATTTTTCACATATAATTGGTTATACTGGTAAAATTTCCACAAGTGAATTTGAAACCTATTCAAGTTTAGATGACTCCTATGATTTGAATGATATGATAGGAAAAGCTGGAATTGAAAAAGAAATGGAATTAGAGTTACAGGGTGAAAAAGGAACGGAAGAAGTTGTTGTTAATAATTTAGGGAAAGTAATTGAAGTGATTTCAGAAGAAGAACCAGTTGCTGGAAATGATATATATCTTACGATTGATCGAGATGTGCAAGTAAATACATATCAGATATTAGAAAGACAGATTGCAGGATTATTGATTACAAAGATTATTAATGAAAGAGATTTCACCTTAAAAGAAGGTGAATCAAACAGTAAAATATTAATACCAATTACGCAAGTGTATTATGCACTAATCAATAATAATATTATTGATATAGAAGCTTTTTCAAATGATACTGCAAGCCAAATAGAAAAGAATGTGGAAGAAAAATTTTCAGAATATAAAGCAGAAGTAATCGGAACATTAAATGAAGAATTAGAAACCAATGGATTGGTTTATAATCAATTAGAAGAAGAATATCAAATATATCAGAGTTTTATTGTATCCATGTTAGAGGATAATGATGTCATTGCTACGGAATTAATTGATACAAAAGATGAAATGTATCTTGATTGGAAAATTAATGAAACGATTTCATTAAAAGAGTATTTAGAATATGCAATTTCATTACGATGGATTGATGTTTCAAAATTGGATTTAGAAGGGCAATATTCGAATTCAGAAGAGGTATATGATAGTATTTTACGATATATAAATAAAGAATTAAATGAAAATACAGAGTTTTCAAAAAGAATCTATAAATATATGCTACGCAAAGTAATAATTACCGGAAATGAAATTTGTATGATTTTATGGGAACAAGATGTGATAAAAATTGATTCTTCTAGAATGGATGAATTGGAAAATGGAACAATTAGTGCATATAATTTTATGATTGATTTAATACGTAATCTCGATATTACGCCAGCACAATTAGCATTAGATCCATGTTCGGGGTCTTGTGTTATTACGGATGTAAATACAGGAAATGTAATTGCACTTGTTACGTATCCAGGATATGATAATAATCGATTAGCAAATTCAGTTGATGCAGAATATTATCGACAAATATCAAATGATTTATCAAATCCACAGTGGAATTATGCAACCCAACAAAAAACAGCACCTGGATCCACATTTAAAATGATAACAACTATTGCTGGATTAGAAGAAGAAGTCATTAACCCATTTACGAAAATTACTTGTACAGGTGTTTTTGATAAACTAACAAGCGAATATCATTGTTGGATTTACCCTGGAAGTCATGGACCTTTAAATGCGGTAGAAGCAATTAAAAATTCTTGTAATTCATTTTTCTACGAGGTAGGATATCGATTAAGCCAAGATGAAGATGGATATAATGGTGAAGTTGGAATTGAAACATTAGCGAAATATGCAGACATGTTTGGTTTATCCGAAACTTCAGGTGTAGAAATTGTAGAATCTACACCTAATGTTTCGGATAAGTATCCAGTGCAATCGGCAATTGGACAAGGAACAAATGATTTTACCACAATTGGTTTGGCACGGTATGTTACTACAATTGCAAATCGAGGAACATGTTATGATTTGACTTTATTGGATAAAATGACAGATTCGAATGGCAATCTGCTTATAAATTACAATGCGAATGTAAGAAATCAAGTTGAAATTAGTGATACTACTTGGGATGTCGTATTTGAAGGAATGCGTAATGTCGTAGAAAGCAAATTTTATTTTAACACAATTAGTATTGATGTTGCTGGTAAAACAGGAACAGCACAAGAATCAAATTCAAGAGCAAATCATGCTTTATTTTTAGGATTTGCGCCTTATGATAATCCAGAAATTGCAATTTCAACACGTATTGCATATGGTTATTCATCAGATTATGCTGCAGAAGCATCAAAAAATATATTATTATCATATTTTAATGAACCGAGTGAAGTAATCATGGAGGGACTTGCAATTATGCCAGATTCATTTGGAACAACGGAAGAATAGGAGAAAAGTTGTGGAGATAGAAAAAGTAACGATAAAAAGCTATCCAAATGGGATTTCATTGTTTTTAGATGAAAAAACCAAGTTTGAAGACCTTTTATTAGAAATTGGAAAGAAATTTAAAAAAGGTGCAGATTTTTTTAAAGATGCAACGCTTGTATTATCGATAGAAGGAAGAGAATTAACGATTGAAGAAGAACAATTGATTTTACAATCTATTGAAAAAAATTCAAATCTTTCAATTTGTAGTATTGCTGGGAAAAATAAAAAAATGGAGCAGCTATTTGAGAATAGAATTCATAAACTGAAAACAATTTCAAGTAGAAATCAAATTGTTATAAAAGAAAATAAGATCATCAAAGGATCGTTAACAAATTTAGAAAGTATTGAATCGGATGTTACGGTAATAATACTTGGAAATGTTGAGAAAGGATGCAGTGTTTCTTCGGAAAAAGATATTATAATTCTTGGAGCATTATATGGAGAAGCCATAGCGGGTATTGATAAAAAATCGGAACATTTCATTTTTGCATCCACTATGGATCCTGAGCATATTGCAATAGGAGATAAACATTTTGAAATTGCTAAGAAAGCGATTAAAAAAATGAAAAAGTCTCCGCATATAGCACATGTGATTGATGATACCATTCAAATAGAACCTGTTACTCGCAATATGTTTGAGGAAAAGATATGCTAAAGAAATATAGAATTAAAAATTTTGATTTTTTACTTATGTTAGCAGTTGTAATGTTAACAATATTTGGTATATTGGTAGTAGGTAGTGCAAAACAAGATTTGCAAATCAAGCAAATTTACGGCGCAATTGCAGGTTTTTTTATTATGATTTTTATTGCTTTTATAGATTATAGTTTTATTTTAAAATTTTATTGGGTACTTTATATTTTGAATATTATTCTATTGGCAATAACATATTCTCCATTAGGGAAAGAAGTATATGGTGCACAAAGATGGATTAATATTGGTGGGTTTGGATTTCAACCATCAGAATTAGCTAAAATTTTGTTGATTTTATTTTTTTCACAGTTTATCATGAAGTATAGAGAAAAGTTTTCTACATTTTCTATAATCCTGCTCTGTTTTTTGTTTTTAGGTGTTCCACTCGGTTTAGTTTATAAACAACCCGATTTATCAACAAGTATTGTAATTATTTTAATATTTTGTACTTTATTATTTGCAGCAGGATTGAATTGGAAAATCATTGCAGCTGTGTTTGCAGTTATTGTACCAAGTGCTGTTGTGTTTATGATTTTAGTATTACAAGAAGATCAAACGATTATTACAAATTATCAAAGAAATCGAATTATGGGATTTTTATATCCAGAAGATTATATTCAGTATTCTTATCAACAACTAAATTCGGTAATTGCAATTGGCTCGGGGCAATTATCTGGAAAAGGATTAAATAATAATGCATTAACTTCTGTAAAAAATGGAGATTTTATTTCTCAAGCACAATCGGATTTTATTTTTTCGATTGTTGGAGAGGAATTAGGGTTTATTGGATGCATTACAATTATATTATTAGTATTATTTATTATTATTAAGTGTTTATTAATAGCTAGAAGAGCAAAAGATCTTTCTGGAACTTTAATTGCAATTGGAATTGCTGCTTTATTGGGATTTCAAAGTATGGTTAATATGGGAGTTGCAACCTTTTTACTTCCTAATACGGGGATTCCGCTTCCATTTGTAAGCTATGGATTAACATCTTTATTATGCTCATTTATAGCAATTGGATTGATATTAAACATTCGGCTTCAAGCTGTTAAAAAATTATAAGATAGGAGGTATAGGATGAATATAGCACTTATTGCACATGATGCAAAAAAGAAACTAATGCAAAACTTTTGTATTGCTTATAAGGGGATTTTATCAAAAAATGAATTGTTTGCGACAGGTACTACGGGAAGACTCATTGAAGAGGTTACAAATTTAAATATACATAAACATTTAGCCGGACATTTGGGAGGCGAACAACAAATTGGAGCACAAATAGAACATAATCAAATTGATTTGGTTATTTTTCTTAGAGACCCATTGAATCCAAAATCACATGAGCCAGATGTAAACAATGCGGTTCGCTTATGTGATATGCATAATATTCCTTTAGCTACAAATTTAGCAACTGCGGAATTATTAATTAAATCGTTGGACAGAGGAGATTTTGAGTGGCGTGAAATGTACAAATAGTAAAATTAAATTATTAAGTCTTTTACTTATTCTATCTTTACTTCTTACTGCGTGTAAACAAACGGATTATTTGATGCCTTATACTTCGGATTATGAGGTCGGTTGTTTTCGAATGGGTGAAATTGATAGAAGTAATAAACTAGAAACATTTGCGGCAGATTTATGCATTGTAAATGAAAACAATCTTGCGGGATTGGATTTGGTTATTACGGAGCCAGATTCTGCGGGTTTATTTTCCATTGATGATAAGGAAGTATTATATGCCAAAAATGTACATAGCGAATTAGCACCTGCTAGTTTACTTAAAGTACTTACCGCATATGTGGCTTTAACATATGGAAATTTAGAAGATACGGTTGTAGTAGGAGATGAGATTAATCATTTAGAAGCAGGAGCACAACGTTGTGGACTTGCAGAAGGTGATGTGTTAACCATGTCTCAACTTATGTATGTCCTTTTAATTTGGTCCGCAAATGACGCAGCAATGGTTATTGCAAAACATGTGGGCGGAACCGTTGAACATTTTGTGGAAATGATGAATGAAGAAGCACTAAAAATTGGGGCAGTACATTCGAATTTTGTAAATCCACATGGATTAACAGAGGATAATCAATATGTTACATTATATGATATGTATTTGATTTTCAATAAAGCATTGAGTAATGAAACATTTAAAGATATTATTCAATTAGGTTCTTATAAATCGGTTTATAAAGATAAATTAGGTCAAGACAAATACTTTGATTTTTTGTCTACTAATTTATATTTAAGTGGGGAAGTTGAAACACCAGATTTTATAAGAGTAGCAGGTGGAAAAACAGGAACAACATTTGCTGCGGGAAATTGCCTGATTGTCTATGGTCTTGATAAATTGAACAAAAGTTATATTGCAATTATGATGCATGCAAATGATAAGGAACGAATGTATGAACAAATGGATGAACTGCTAAAAGAAATCGAGAATTAACATTGTTTTTTTTGTGTGAATCTACTATAATTAAATCATACCATTTATTATATTATGTATAATAAAAAATACGAATTTAGGAGGTATTACAATGATTAAACTAATAGTTGGTAATAGGGGCAAGGGTAAGACGAAAAAAATTCTAGATATGGTAAATGATGAAATTAAAAAAGTACAAGGAACAATTGTTTATTTTGACAAAAGTGCAAAACATATGTATGAACTAAATAATAAAATTCGTTTAATTGATGTATCAGAGTATTCCTTAGAAACGAGTGATGAGTTTGTCGGATTTATTGAAGGAGTTTTATCACAGGACCATGATTTACAACAAATGTATTTTGATAGTTTTTTGAAAATTGCGTGTGTTGAAGAAACAAAATTAGAAACGGTAATTATGAAATTGGATCATGTAAGTGAAAAATCAAAGGTTGACTTTATTTTAAGTGTTTCGATGAACGAAGACCAATTACCAGAAGCTGTAAAATCTAAAATCATTGTATCACTTTAAATATAATAGTAAGCCTCGGAGTTCCGAGGCTTTTTTAACGTAAATAGACAAGTAATTTATAAAGGTAAATTATGAAAAAGAAAAATGGGAAAAATAATGGAAAAATAAGAAAATACAAGAAACCATTTCAACTAAATATAGGGTTGATTATTTTTGGTGTTATCTTTTTGTATATTTTAGCTATGGTAATTGTTTATGGAACTTCTAAACATATTGTTGGATATGAGGTGAAAACAGGAGAACTAACGCTTCCTAACGTTTATACTGGATTAGCGATTCGTGAAGAAGAGGTAGTTTCTTCAAATCAGAGTGGGTATATATCTTATTTTGTTACAGAAGCCACGAGAGTAGGCGTTAATGATATTGTATGTGCGATTGACGAAGGGGATGAATTAGAAAATTTATTGCTTGAAAATACGGATGGAACGAGTGATTTAGATGAAAAAGACCTGTTTGAATTAAAAGAAAATATACAGTCTTTTGAATCGAATTTTTCATATGATAATTTTAGTAGTGTATATGATTTTAAAAAAGAATTAGATATATCCATTTCCAAATTTCTAAATTCTTCTTTAAAAGAAAATTTAGAGAAAGCAAATCAAGATATTGATTTATCAAGTCTTGATATTCAAACTTCTGCGAATACGGGAATTGTTGTATATTATGTGGATGGTTATGAAAGCTTTAGTCCGGAAGATATTACAATGGATGATTTTAATTTGGAAACGTATCAAAAAACGGATTTTTTATCAAATGAATTGATTCTTGAAAATACACCAATTTATAAATTGGTCACAAATGAAACCTGGAGTTTAATTATTAATGTTTCAGAAGAGCGACAAACTAGTTTACAAGAGGGAGATTATATTAAAGTTCGGTTTTTAAAGAATCAAAAAGAGTCTTGGGGGTTAATTCATCATATTAATAATGACAGTGGGAATTTCATACAACTTACTTTTACAAATTCTATGATTACTTTTTCAAAAGAACGATTTGTTGAAATTGAGTTATTAACGGAGGAAGAAGAAGGGTTGAAAATTCCCAAATCTGCAATTATTGAAAAAACATTTTTTTTAATTCCAAAAGAATTTTTATTTACAGATAATGAAGGAAGTAATACAGATTATTATGTTATGCTTGAATATTATGATGAAGAAGGTTTAAAATCAATAAAAAAACTACCTTTAACCATTTATTATGAAAATGATGAAGAATATTATATTGATTCAGAATTATTAAATTATGGAAACAAACTATTAATGACTGATTCAGTAGAATCATTTATTGTGAATAAAGTTGGAACATTAATTGGAGTATATAATATAAATAAAGGATATGCAGATTTTACACAGATTACAATATTATATTCAAACGATGAATATGCAATCGTAAAATCTAACACAAAATATGGATTAAGTGATTATGATTATATTGTTTTAGATGCGGAAACCGTTGAAGATGATGATTTATTATATTAGTTAGGAGGATATTTTGATAGAAAAACAATATTTAGAAGTTATTCATAAAATAAAAGAAATAAAGGATACGAAAAATTGTAAGCAGAAAACGACATTAATTGCTGTCAGCAAAACCAAACCGGTAGAAGATATTCGTAAGATTTATGATGTGGGATGCCGTGATTTTGGAGAAAACAAAGTGCAAGAATTAGTGAATAAATATGAAATACTTCCGAAAGATATTCATTGGCACATGATAGGACATTTACAAAGAAATAAGGTGAAATATATTATTGATAAAGTAAGTTATATTCATAGTGTGGATTCTGTACGACTTGCTGAAGAAATTAATAAGCAGGCATTTAAGTATCAACGTATAATTAAAATTTTATTAGAAATTAACGTTTCTAAAGAAGATTCAAAATTCGGAATATATTTAGAGAATCTTACATCGGTTTATCATGAAATATCGAATATGAAAAACGTACAGATATGTGGACTTATGACCGTTGCTCCAAATGCAATTGATTCGGAAGAAAATCGGAAATATTTTCGAAAATTAAAGCAAGTATTAGTTGACATACAACAGAAAAACATTGATAATACTAATATGAGTGAACTTTCTATGGGAATGAGCAAAGATTATTTGGTGGCAGTAGAAGAAGGAGCAACGTTCCTTCGTGTTGGAACTGAAATTTTCGGACAAAGAGATTACTCGAATATGAAATAGAAATTTTAAGGAGATTTATTATGGGGGCTATGGATAAATTTTTAGACTATTTAAAATTAAATGGTGAAGAAGATGATGATAAATATTATGATGATAACGAATATGATTTTGATGATGAAGAAGAAATAAGTAAAAAAACAAAGAAAAATGTCATTAAAGAAGAGAAACAAGTAGAAGAGAATGATTTCTTCGATGATGAAAAACATATAAAACCAAAAGTAACGAATAAATCAAACTTGAAGCCTACTCGTAGGAGTATAGGAGGATCGAACAATATGGAAGTATGTGTAATTAGACCTACATCAGTTGACGATGCAAGAGAAATCACATCTACATTACTCGAAAATAAACCTGTCATTCTAAATTTAGAAGGAATTGATGTTGATATCGCACAAAGAATTATCGATTTCACATCAGGCTCTTGTTATGCAATTGATGGAAATTTACAGAAAATAAGTCATTATATTTTTATTATCACTCCAAGTAGTGTCGATATTTTTGGAGATTTACAAGATGTTTTATCAAGTGGCGTGATTAACTAAAAGAATTGAATATTTGTATGAAATAGTAAAACTTCCTATTTTTATTGGGAAGTTTTTTTGAAAAAAGGAGTATACTTTATGAAAAGACTAGAAGTAAAAAAAGGAAAGACGAAGCTTTATGATATTGTTATTCATTCTGATTTCTCTATGTTTGCAGAAGAGTTGGAATCACTTGAATATAGTAAAAAAAAGATATGCATTGTAACAGATAGCAATGTAAATCCATTGTTTGGTAACGAGTTAAAAAATGAATGTGGTAAGTTATCAAGTGAAGTGTATTTTTTTGAATTTCAAGCTGGGGAAGAAAGTAAAAATTTACATACTGTGCAACAGTTGTATGAGTTTTTAATTCAAAATAAATTTTATCGGGAGGATTTGTTGATTGCATTAGGTGGTGGAGTTGTTGGTGATTTAACTGGTTTTACAGCAGCAACATATCTTCGAGGAATCGATTATATTCAGGTTCCAACAACCTTGCTTTCACAAGTAGATAGTAGTATTGGTGGAAAAACTGGTGTGGATTTTTTGAATTATAAAAATATGGTAGGGTCTTTTTATCAACCGAAACTTGTATATGTAAACATTTTAACATTAAAAGAATTACCAAAAAGACAATTCAGTTCTGGAATGGCTGAAGTTTTAAAAGCAGGATTAATAAAAGATGCGTCTTTTTATGAATGGTTACTATATAATATGGTTGAAATCATGGATTTAGAAGAACCAATAATAGAAGAAATGATTTATCAAAGTCAAGAAATTAAAAGAAAAATTGTAATTGCTGATCCAACGGAAAAAGGAGAACGTGCGCTACTGAATTTTGGACATACAATTGGCCATGCAATTGAAAAAAATAGAAACTTCACATTATTTCATGGTGAATGTGTTGCGCTTGGTATGATTGCAGCTGCTTATATTTCTTATCAAAAAAATTTTCTTCCAAAGGATGAATATTATGAAATTAGAGATATGTTCGTTCCTTTTCATTTGCCGATTTCAATCGATGAATTAGATATTGAAGAAATTATTAATTTGACAAAAAATGATAAAAAAATGAAAAAAAGCGGAATTCAATTTGTATTATTAAAAAAGGTCGGGAAGGCATTTTTAACGTTAGATTTAACGGCTGAGGATTTACGATTAGGAATTGAAGAAATAAATTATAAGGAAGAAGAGGGATATGAATAAACCTATGAATAATGTAAATAAAAAAATAAAATATGCAATAATCAGATGGGCACTTGATTTATTTTTATTAGCATGTTGTGTTGCAGTTGATCAAATAACTAAGTATTATGCAGTTTTAAATCTTAAAGATAAGAAACCATTTGTTATATGGGACGGAGTTTTTGAATTAAACTATTTAGAGAATACAGGAGCTGCATTTGGTATGCTAAAAAATCAAAAAGCTTTATTTGTTTTAATTGTGATTTTAGTTTTACTAGTGATTTCCTATATATTGATTAAAACACCTGCAACCAAAAAATTTAATGTATTACATGTCAGCCTTATTCTAATTGCTGCAGGTGCGATTGGTAATAATTTAATTGACCGGTTACGATTTGATTATGTGATTGATTTTTTCTATATTCGACTCATTAATTTCCCGATTTTTAATGTGGCTGATTTATTTGTTTGTATAGGTACTGCAATCTTAGCGATTGTTGTATTATTTGTATATAAAGAAGAAGATTTTGAATTCATGAATTTAAGAAAAAAATCAATACGCCAAATTAAAGAATAGAGGCAAATATGGAAAGCAAAACGTATATATTAACTGAAAATGATAAAGGAGAACGCATTGATAAAGTGCTAAATAATAAATTTCCAGAATTTTCAAGAAATTATCTACAGAAATTGATCAAAGATGAACAAGTTTTTGTTAATCAAAAGTTAATTAAAGTGAATTATCGTTGTATGACAAATGATACGGTGGAAATTACGATACCAGATTCGTTAGAATTAAAGTGCGAAGCGGAAAATATACCACTTGATATTTTGTTTGAAGATGAGGACATCATTATTATCAATAAACCAAAAGGTATGGTGGTACATCCAGCTCCTGGACATTATTCAGGAACGATGGTAAATGGATTGTTATATTATTGTAAGGATTCTTTATCAGGAATTAATGGTGTATTACGCCCCGGGATCGTGCATAGAATTGACAAAGAAACAACGGGATCGGTTATGGTTTGTAAAAATGATTTTTCGCATAAAGATATTGCAAAACAATTAAAGGATCATACAATTGTTCGAAAGTATCGTGCTATTGTACATGGGAACATGAAAGAATTCGATGGTGTTATTGATCAACCAATTGGAAGACATGTTTCTGATCGAAAAAAAATGTCAACTCATTCAAAGAAAACAAAACATGCAATTACACACTATAAGGTACTGGAAACATATCCAGGCTATTCTTATATTGAGTGTGTTCTTGAAACAGGTAGAACACATCAAATTCGTGTACATATGGCATCTATAGGGCACCCATTAGTTGGAGATGAAGTTTATGGGATTAAAGAAAATAAATTTACGGCAACATCTGGTCAAGTTCTGCATGCTATGACGCTAGGATTTATTCACCCGAAAACAAAAACATATATTGAAATAATTGCACCCTTACCGAAATATTTTGAAGAAATTCTTGAAAAGCTTAGAAAATAGAATGTTTTTTAAAAATATGAATAGGATTTTTTAAAAATAGTGATATACTTGTAATAAGAATAAGGTGTTTTTAATTCATATTTGAGGAGGATGTGTATATGAATACGATAATTACAATTGGAAGAAAATTTGGTTCTGCAGGAAGAGAAATCGGAGAGAAAGTTGCCGCATATTATGGGATTCCCTGTTATGATAAGCAATTATTAACGAGAGCAGCAAAAGAAAGCGGCTTTTGTGAAGAAATGATTAAAGAACATGATGAAAGACCGAATAATTCTTTTTTATATAATTTAGTAATGGACACCTATTCATTTGGATATAATTCGGCATCTTTTGTTGACATGCCAATTTCTCATAAAGTATTTTTAGCACAATTTAATGCAATTAAGAAATATGCAAAGGAAGGTCCTTGTGTTATTGTTGGAAGATGTGCAGACTATGCGTTAGCAGATTATAAAAATTCCTTACATTTATTTATTCATGGACAAAAAGAGTTGCGAATTCAAAGAATACAAAAAAAATATGATTTATCTGAAGCACAAGCAGAAGATATGGTAAATAAAAAAGATAAACAACGACAAAGCTATTATAATTACTATACTTCAAAAAAATGGGGTGCAGTTGATAGTTATGATGCAACAATTGATTCTATGATTTTTGGAATTGAAGGTTCTGTTCATTTAATCACAGAAATTATTGATGAATTTGAAATGCAAAGAAAGCATAATAAATAATATAAATTTATATCATGAAAGTTGAAAATGGATGGGACGAATGAATCAAAAAAAAATGAAAATTCCACCGATAGGACTTAGAATTATTAAATCCTCGATTGCAGTATTACTATGTTATCTTGTATCAATTCTAAGAGGAGATGCGGGAATTGTATTTTATTCTCAGATTGCTGCATTATGGTGTATGCATCATTATATTAAAAATTCAAAAAAATTAGCGATACAACGCTTTATTGGTACTATCATTGGTGCTATTTTTGGCTTATTTGTTATCATTATTGAAAAACAAATTGGATATCATATTTCAATGCAGTATGATATTGTATTTGCATTATTTGTTTCGTTTATGATAATTCCAGTAATATATACAACAGTTATATTAAAACGTAACGATGCAGCTTATTTTTCTTGCGTTGTTTTTTTGAGTATTGTAGTTATACATATTATAGATCAAAATCCATATTTGTTTGTTTGGAATCGTTTTTTAGATACGGTAATAGGTCTCATAATTGGAATATCTATCAACTATGCACATTTACCAAGGGATAAGAAGAATGATTTTTTGCTTATTGCGGATTTAGATGATCAATTTGAGTTTGTGCATACAAAATTCACTCCATATGAACGTGTGGAATTGAATCGAATGATTGAATCTGGATTGCATTTTACTATTTTTTCGAGATCAACACCAGCATCCTTAATTGAACCTTTACGTGATATTGAATTAAAGCTTCCTGTCATTGGAATGGATGGGGCTGTATTATATGATACGGCAGAAAATCGATTTGTACGTACCTATGTGATATCAAGAGAAAAAGCAAGAATTCTTTATGATTTAATACATGAATTTCAGTTGAAAAGTTTTTGTAATGTAATTATTGAAGATATGGTTATGATTTACTATGAGGATTCAGATGATTTTGAATATTGTCAATTGATTGATCGGATGAGGCGTTCCCCTTATCGTAATTATGTCAAAAGAGTTATGCCCGAAAATGAAGAAGTAGTGTATTTTATGATTCTTGATAAAAACGAAAAAATAAAAGCTTTTTATAAGCGATTAAAAGAGGAAGATTATTTAAAAGAATTAAAGGTAGTGACTTATATCTATGACATCAATTCAAATTATTCTGTATTACGTATATATAATAAAAATGCAACCAAAAATAATATGATTGATTATTTAAAACATGATTTACAAATGAATCAAGTGGTAAATTTAGGAACAAAAAAAGAAGATTTTGATTACACCATTTCAAATAGAAATAATAATCATGTGATTAAATCCATTCGAAAGATATATGAGCCAGTCAAATTTCGTAAACAAAATAAGAAAAAAGAATAAAAGTAATAGCAGAAAGATAGATTCATCTATTCGCAAAAGACAAGTTTAACGAATAGATGGAGTTAAATCTATGATGTGACTATTCCTATAAACGATATTCATTCATTGCATGTTTTTAGGCTTTTTAGCATTAAAAATAGATGACACCATTAAGGTGTCATCTATTTTTAATTGTTATCGGATCAAGAATTATTTTTACGATCTATTTTATCTTTTCGTTTTCTTTTGATCTGTTTTCTTTTTTCTTTAAGAAAAGCAATAAATTTTAAAAAGGAACTTTTACGTTTATTGCTTTTATGTGAATTTGGTTCTAAAGGAATAAATTGCAAATCCGATGATACATAATCTACAAAGATGTACTCTCTCGTGTTTAATGGCATGTTTTTCTTTTTTAACATTGCATGAATAATATTGCGAATAAGTGCATAAATAACAGCAAAAGTTGGAACACCAATTACCATGCCAAATACGCCAAATAAGCCACCAAAAACAGTGATTGAGAATAACACCCAAAAGCCAGTTAAACCAGTCGATTCGCCAAGAATTTTAGGTCCTATGACATTTCCATCCAATTGTTGTAATAGAATAATGAAAACAACAAAGTATAGACAGTGAATTGGACTTACCATAAGTATTAATAAAGCACTTGGTATTGCACCTAAATATGGTCCAAAGAATGGTATGATATTTGTAATACCAATAATTACACTAATTAATATTGGATATGGTATATTTAACAGTGTTGTTCCAATGAAACATAATAAGCCTATAATTAAAGAATCGACCAACTTCCCACTAAGGAATCCATTGAAAGTGTTTCCAGTATAACGAATACTTTTAATAAATGTGTTCGCTCTTTTCTTTGTAAAAATTGCATAGATTATTTTTTTAGACTGGCCAGCAAAGGTTTCTTTATTTGCTAATAAATAGATTGCAAATATTAACCCTAATATGATATTCCAAAAGGATTTTAAAAAAGATAAAAGCCCAATGGATAAATTTTTAAGTAAGGGTTGTATCAAAGGTAATATTTTAGAATTTAAAAACATTTCTAAACTATCGGAAGAATCTGTCAAGGTATCCATAATATATGTTCCAGCAACAGAGGAATTATCTAATAAATCTTCTAACCAAAGATATAAATTACTCATATAGATATCAAAGGAATTAACAATGCTAGTAATACTTGTTATAATCTGGGGAATAATAAGATTAATTAACTGATATATAATAAAAATGATTATGATAAAAGTAATGAAAATTGAAAGTGCTCGGATACTCTTCTTATGCTCTTCTATTTTTGCTTTTTCTTTTCTGATTTTTTTTAGTATAGGGGCAATTAGTTTGTTTTCTAATGCATTTAATAATGGCGTTAAAATAAACGCAAAGGATAACCCATATATTATAGGCGATAAAATTAATAAAATTTTAGAAATCCAGTCATGAAAGGAATTTCCAAAAAACAAAAGATAATAAAACAGTAAAGAAGCTACTATGGTTAAAAAAATTGTAATGCCCCAATATAGGTATTTTTTGTCCCACCTGAATTTCATAGTAATCCTCCAATATCTTTTCATTATTGTTATAATCGTCTGTTTTATTGTATAATAGGAATTGGAATTTTGCAATAAAGAAGAAAAGAAAAAGATTTGGAGAAATAAATGAAAAAACAACGATTAATGAGTTTTGTTAGAAAAGCTGTGGATGATTATGGAATGATTGAAGAAGGCGATAAAATTGCAGTAGGTATATCAGGTGGTAAAGATTCCATTGCATTGTTACATGCATTAAAAGGTTTGCAACGATTCTATCCAAAAAGATTTGAATTATATGCAATTACAATTGATTTGGGTTTTGCAAACCAAGATTTTAAAGTGATAGAAACTTTATGTAAAGAATTAGAAGTTCCATATAAATTAGTTACTTCTCAAATTGCGGATATCGTGTTTAAAGAACGTAAGGAGGGTTCCCCCTGCTCTCTTTGTGCAAAGATGCGAAAGGGAGCGTTAAATGATGAAATTAAAAAAATGGGATGCAACAAAGTGGCTTATGGACATCATAAAGATGATATTATTGAAACAATGATGCTTTCTTTAATTTTTGAAGGTAGATTTCATAGTTTTTCACCAAAAACATATTTGGATCGAATGGATATCACGGTTATTCGACCATTAATGTATGTAAAAGAAATTGACATTATTGGATTTATTCGCATGTATGATATGAAAATTGCAAAAAGTCAATGTCCAGTGGATGGATATACAAAAAGACAATATGTTAAAGAGTTATTAAAAGAACTGAATATAGAGAATCCCGGAACAATGGAACGTATGTTTACAGCTATTTTAAATGGAAATATTAAAGGATGGCCAATGAAAATAGATAGACAAAGATAGGAATTGCAGAGGAATTTATGAAAGAAGAAAATAATAAAACATATCATCAAAAAATGAAAATAGAGAATACAAAACGTTTAAGAGAAACATTAGCATTACTCCCCCCTTTTTGTAAGGAATTTTTTCGAGGAATTCGTGAAACAACGGAAATTCGTACACAATTGGCGTACGCTTATGATTTACATGTTTTTTTTGATTTTTTGCATGAAACAAATCCATTTTGTCATAAAATGAAAATCACCGAATATAAACTGTCCTTGTTGGATCAATTAACCAGAGAAGATATTGAGGAATACCTGGAATACCTAACGGTATACGAAAAAGATGGAAATGAAATAACAAATGATGAACGTGGTAAAAGCAGAAAATTAGCTAGTTTACGTACTTTTTATAAATATTTTTTTCTTTGTGAAAAAATAGAAAAAAATGTGGCTGCTCTCGTTCCAATGCCAAAATTACATGAAAAAGAAATTATTCGACTAGAGCAAGAAGAAGTGGTTAGACTTTTAAATTTAGTAGAAAATGGTACAAATTTAACAAAAAATCAGCTACGCTTTCATAAGAAAACAAAAAAAAGAGATTTGGCACTACTTACTCTTCTACTTGGAACTGGAATACGTGTATCGGAATGTGTTGGTTTAGATATTGAGGATATTGATTTTCATTCTAATGGAATAAAAATTATCCGAAAAGGTGGTTATGAATCCATCGTTTATTTTGGGAAGGAAGTAGAAAAGGCATTACTAGATTATCTAGAAGAAAGAAAGAAAATAATTCCACAAACAGGACATGAAAATGCTTTGTTTTTATCTTTGCAAAATCAAAGGTTAGCAGTTCGATCCATTGAAAAACTAGTTAAAAAATATGCATCAAATATTACAAGTTTAAAAAAAATAACACCTCATAAGTTACGAAGTACTTATGGAACCAGTCTATACCGTGAAACAGGCGATATTTACTTGGTAGCCGATGTTTTGGGACATAAGGATGTAAATACAACCAAAAAACACTATGCAGCTCAAGATGACGCAAATCGTAGACGAGCTGCTTCCATTGTACATTTACGTGAAGATAAAGAACCCGAAAACCCGTCAGAATAAAATAATATTATTTTAATTCTGTTGAATAATAAGGAACAATAATTGTTTGCCCTTCTAAAATAGAATCGGGATTATCAATGTTATTAATCGAGCATATTTCGTCAATATAGGATTGCATGGATGGATACTCTTTTCCCATATACTCTTCTGCTATGGTTGATAAATTTTCTCCATAGGAAATAGTGATTTGTGTATAATATTTATAATTCGTTAATTCTTCAGTTGATTGTGCTTTTGCAAAATAGGTTCCAAAAATTCCGGAAAGAACAAAAAGAATGCTTATAATAAGAGCAATAAGGAAAAGCCTTCCTCTCAGTTGTGCTTCTCTTCTTTTTTGTTTTTGAATACTTCTTTTTCGATATAAAGTTTGTGGTGATACGGTATTATTTGAATTCATTTTGTTACCTCCTTAAACAGAACATATGATACGAACATCTGTTCTGTAAATAGATTATACAAGAACAAGTGTTCTTATGTCAAGGGGGTATTTTACATATATATAGATATTTGTGCTGTTTTTCTATCAAAAAGCAAACATACTTTCTTTTTTTAAAAAAAATAAACAGAATATATGTTTGCTTTTTGATAATTTTTATGGTAAAGTTAATTCATATTATAATATGGAGGGAGATATTTATGGAGCAAAAGAAAATAACGAATAAACAGCGTGATATTTTAGAATATATGAAAGAAGAAATTTTTAGTAAAGGGTATCCACCATCGGTTAGAGAAATTTGCAATGCAGTGAATTTGAAATCGACTTCAAGTGTTCACTCTCATTTAGAAACCTTAGAAAAAAATGGATATATTCGTCGTGATCCAACGAAGCCAAGAGCTATTGAAATTATTGATGATAGTTTTCAACTATTACGAAGTGAAACAACAAGTATTCCTATTATAGGAACGGTTGCTGCTGGTCAGCCAATACTTGCACAAGAAAATATTGATGGATACTTTCCCATTCCTATGGATATGGCTCCAAATGCACACTGTTTTGTGTTAAAAGTCAAAGGTGAAAGCATGATAAATGCTGGTATTTTTGATGGGGATCAAATTTTTGTAGAACAAACATGTGATGCTAGAAATGGAGATATGGTCGTTGCATTGATTGATGATTCAGCTACAGTAAAAACTTTTTACAAGGAAAAAGATTATATTCGGTTACAACCAGAAAATGATTCTATGGATCCAATATTAGTAAAAGATGTTCGTATTTTAGGAAAAGTATTTGGTGTTTTTCGATATATGCGGTAATAAAAAAAACAATCTTACGATTGTTTTTTTTTATTACCATAATATTTGAAAGCATTAAGGAGTGGTGATAATTTTGCCATCTTTCCACATTTTTTCAAGTTTATAAAAATCTCGACTATCGCGATCAAATAAATGAATAATTATATTTCCATAATCTAAAAGTATCCAGTTTGCTTTTTGATATCCTTCTACTTTGTGTTCTTCTTTGTAAAGTGGTTTTAGATTTTCTTCAATGGTATCTGCCATGGCTTGTACCTGATTATTATTTGTACCATTCGCAATGATAAAATAATTCGAAAAGGAACAAATAGTAGAAATATCAATGGTTTTTATATCTTCTGCTTTCTTATCTTCTAATGAAGTAATGATTGTTTGTAGCATTTTTTTTTCTAATGACATGTAAAATTCTCCTTATAGTATTCATAGGTTTCTTTTGTTAAGGGATCAATAATCTTTTGCCTTTTTTTTAAATATTCTAAGGTATCTTTAGAAATCATACAAATGGTTTGATCCAAATCAATATAAGCAGTCTTTTTAATCTGGGATAATCCTTTTATCATTTTTCTATTTGGTTCAATATAATCAGCAATATATATGATTTTATCAAGGATTGTCATATCAGGACGGCCTGTTGTATGATAAATAATCGCCTGTAAAATTTCAGGGTCTTCAATATGATATTTTTTTTTCGCAAGGTCTGCGCCAATTTTACCATGTAACAAGGTTGGACTTTGTTCTTCAATTTCAGAAATTTGGATATTGTTATCTTTACAATATTGAAGCATATCTTCAGGTTTCATCCATTTTGCACAGTCATGTAATAAACCTGCAAGAATAGCAGAACGTACATTGTATGTGTAGTTAATTGCTAAGTTTGCGGCTGCTGCAGATACACCTAGAATATGATGATAACGAGCAGTGGACAGTTTTGTTTTTAAATCAAGTTCAATTTCTTCTTGGTTCATATAATACTCCTAATACACATGATTATTTTTGATATAGTCATCTACAACTTTTGGTAAATCATCGGATATATAATGATTATCATGAAGACCATCTCTGATTTCTGATGAAGAAACCTCATATTTGGTGTTTTCAACAATAGAAATCGATGCCTGATAGGTTTTATGATATTGGTCAGAAAGGTAATGGATATAAGCGAAATCATCGCCCGGTCTCATATATACGATAATAGAAATTTCTTTTAGTATATAAGTATAGTTTTTCCATGAGGAAAGCTCTAAAAAAGAATCACTCCCCATAATCCAATAAAAGTTTTGGTCTGGATAATTTTTTTTAAACGCTTTTATTGTATCGCACGCATAAGAATTACCGATTCTTTTTGTTTCTATATTGGATAATTCAAAGTTTGGATATGAAGCAATTGCAAGTTTTACCATTTGATAACGTACCCATTTATCTGTTACTTTATTTTTAAAGTATGATTTACCACTCGGTATAAAAATGATTTTATCAAGAGAAAATTCCTTTGAAATTTTGGAAGCTAAATTTAAATGCGCATTATGTATGGGATCAAATGTTCCTCCAAATAGACCTATTTTCATTGGTGCCCTTTCTTATTTTTTTGGTAATATAATGATAGGATTTTCTTTGAATGGTTTATAAAGTACAATTTTTTTGCCAATTACATGTACAAGTGTTGCATGCGTACGTTCGGCAAGTTTATTACCAATTTCTTTTGGATCATCAAAACAGTTCTTTAAAACGGATATTTTAATAAGTTCATGCGTATGAAAACATTCGGAAACAGCGTTTGTAATTTCAGGGGTAATGCTTTGTTTTCCGATTTGCATGATTGGTTCTGTGGTTTGTGCTAAGCTTCTTAAGTAAGCACGTTGTTTGCTTGTCATAGATTAGTTCCCTCCATTGCATGAGAATTGCAGTTGCTTTATTTGTAATAATCAAATTTTAATCCGTACATTTTTATTGTATCTCCTTCTTCAACACCCATTTCTTCTAAATCTTCAATGATGCCACTTTCTTTTAAGAAGTTTTGAAAAAAGATAAATCCTTTTTCCGATTCAATATTGGTATAACCAAGCATTTTTTCGATACGTTTTCCTTCTACAACATACTCTTCTTCTTTTTTATCATATTCAATCGTATATGGCAAATCATAAACAGAAGAAGAAAAATTACAAAAGTACTCTTGTTCAAAAATAATAGGTTCCTCTTTGATACTTTTAAGAACTTCATTTACATAATATAATAATTCCTTAATACCTTTTCCGGAAACTGCGGAAATTGGAAAAACACGGATACCTTTTGGTTCAAATTCTTTTTTTATGGTATCAATAGGATCTTCTTCTCCAGGGGGTACATATAAGGCATCTGTTTTATTTGCTGCAATAATTTGTGGCTTATTTTCTAAATTTTTTTTATAATTCGTTAATTCCTTATTAATTGCATAAATATCTTCAATTGGATTTCGACCCTCTGTTGAAGCAATATCAACAAGATGCACCAATACTTTGGTACGTTCAATGTGTCGTAAGAATTCATGACCAAGTCCAATACCTTCGGATGCTCCTTCGATTAAACCTGGAATATCGGCAATTACAAAGCCATTACCATCTAAATCAACAACACCTAAATTAGGATTCAATGTAGTAAAATGATAATTTGCAATTTTAGGTTTGGCATTTGTAACTCTAGATAACAACGTTGATTTTCCAACATTAGGAAAGCCAATTAGCCCTACATCGGCAATTACTTTTAATTCTAATAGAATCTCTATTTCTTGCGAAGAACGACCTGGTTGTGCATATTTTGGAGCTTGCATAGTTGGTGTTGCATAATGTTGATTGCCACGTCCACCACGACCACCATGCAAAATAACATAGCGTTTATTATCTCCTGACATGTCGGTAATTACTTTTTCAGTAAGTGCTTCTTTAATAATTGTTCCAGCAGGTACTTTTAATATTATATCGGACCCATCTTTTCCATGACAATTTCGACTTGAACCTTCTTCGCCAGATTCTGCTTTGAAATGTCTTTTATGACGAAATTCAGAAAGGGTATTTAGTCCATCTTCAACGACAAATATAACATCGCCACCTTTTCCACCATCCCCACCATCAGGACCGCCATTTGGGACATATTTTTCTCTACGGAAAGACACATGTCCATTTCCGCCTTTTCCACTTTTAATTGTAATTTTTGCTCTATCTGCAAACATTTTTTTTCCTCGAATGATTTCTTATAAAGTTGATTGATAAAGAATAGTTAATAATGAAAAAATGAGCCTCAAACTAAGTTTGAGGCCCGATTATTCATTCGTTATTTTTCTAAAGGATAAACAGAAGCTTGTTTTTTGTCTCTGCCTTTTCTTTCGAAGCGAACGACTCCATCTATTAATGCAAATAGAGTGTCATCTCCACCACGGCCTACGTTTACGCCTGGATGAATTTTAGTTCCACGTTGTCTATATAGAATGTTGCCTGCTTTTACGAATTGTCCATCTGCTCTCTTCGCACCTAGTCTTTTTGATTCGGAATCTCTACCATTTTTAGTAGAACCAACTCCTTTTTTATGGGCGAAAAATTGAAGATTCATTTTCATCATAATGTACTACACCTCCTCGAACTTGAGTTTTACATATTTTTTGTTATATTGTTTTTGAATTTCTTCTAATCCAAGTTGCATGGAATTTAGTAATAATTCTGTTCTTTCATCTGGAATACAAGTTAAGGTGAAATGAATATAACCTTCTGCTTCATCTATTTGATATTTTGTTTTAGGTAAAAAAGTATCAATAGAATTAATTGTATTGATAATTAAAACAGAAATGGCAGCACAAACAATATCTTGTCCTTCTTTACGATATCCAGCATGGCCATTACTAATAAAACCTTTCCAAATTTGATTAGATTTCTGTATGGTTATTTGAACCATAAAACCACCTTCGCTTATGCGTTAATTTTTTCGATTTTCACTTGCGTATATGATTGCCTGTGACCATTCTTTTTGTGGTATCCAGTTTTTCTCTTATATTTATAGACTATAACTTTTCTTGCTCTAGCTTGATCCATTACGGTTGCAGTAACAGTAGCTTCTGCTACATCTTTACCAACTTTCATTTCATCATTTTTCACAGCAAGAACTTGGTCAAAAGTAAAAGTTTTTCCGATTTCAACATCGAGTTTTTCTACTTTGATAACATCACCTTCAGAAACCTTATACTGTTTTCCACCTGTTGCAATAATTGCGTACATATGTGGCACCTCCTAATATTTTACTCGCTAATTGTGGTGACATTGACATGTCTTTCAAACCTCATTATGCGGCATACTGTAATATACTACCATTTCCAGGAAAATGTGTCAAGTGATTTTTATCTATTTTTCACAATCTCAATATATGCTTTTACTGCACGAATAATTTCTTCATAAGACATGCTTGCAGTATTAATACACATATCATAATTATTTGCATCATTCCAATTTTTACCAGTATAGTACTTATAATAAGAACTTCTGAATTTGTTGATTTTTTCAATTTTTTTAATAATATCTTTTCTAGATAATCCAGAAAGATCTTCTTCTCTTTTTATACAATTTTCCAGGGGGGCATGACAATAAATTCGAATACAATTTTTCTTATCTGCTAAAAGATAATCTGCACAACGCCCAATGATAACACAGGATTCTTTTGCTGCAATTTCTTTTATAATTTTTGCTTGTAGATTAAATAAATTTTCATTTGAAACAAAAGCATCACTCTCAGGTGGTAAAGTATGAATATCTGTTGTTTTCTTTTTGAAATAATGAAAAAGTGATTTCTTTTTTACTTTTTCATCAACTTCACCAAATAAAGATTCATTAATTCCGCTTTCATCTGAAGCTTTTCGAAGGAGTTCTCTATCATAATAAGATATTCCTAATTCTTTTGCTAACATTTTACCCATGGTTTTTCCTCCACTACCATAAGTTCTAGCAATTGTAATAACAAAATTTTCCATTTGAAGCCTCCTCTATTATTCTCCTAAATATGCTTTTTTTACTTCATCATTATTTAATAAACTGTTGGAATTACCTTCTAATATAATATTACCAGTTTCAAGAACATAGGCACGATTTGCAATAGAAAGCGCTTTTTTCGCATTTTGTTCAACCAATAATACGGTAGTCCCTTTTGCAGATATTTTTTTGATAATTGAAAAAATTTCTTCTACAAATATAGGAGATAACCCCATAGAGGGTTCATCCATTAGTATGATTTTTGGATTTGACATTAATGCTCTACCCATTGCAAGCATTTGTTGTTCTCCACCACTAAGAGTAGCAGAAATTTGGTTTTGTCTTTCTTTTAATCTAGGGAAACTTGCATACACTTCTTGTAAAGAATTTTCGATTTCTTCCTTATCTTTTCTAGAATAAGCACCTAATTTTAAATTTTGTAAAACTGTTAATTGAGAGAATACTCTTCGTCCTTCCGGAACATGAGCCATTCCTAAATATACCATTTTATGACCTGGTAATTTTGTAATGTCATTATCTTCAAAAGTGATTTTACCATTTGATGTTGGAATTAAACCACTAATTGCATGTAAAATGGTTGTTTTTCCAGCACCATTTGCACCAATTAAGGCTATGACTTCTCCTTCTTCTACGGTAAAAGAAATCCCTTTAATTGCTTTAATTATACCATATTTTACTTCTAAATCATTAATTTCAAGCATTGCCATTAAAATTTATCCTCCTATTCGCCTAAGTAAGCCGTGATAACTTCTGGATTGTTTAATACATCCGTTGTTTTTCCTTTTGCAAGTACTTGACCAAAGTTTAAGACTGTAAGTTCCTCACAAATTCCAGCTACTAATTTCATATCATGTTCAATCAAAAGTATGGTCATGTCAAATGTATCACGAACAAATCGAATAGTATCCATCAATTCTTTTGTTTCATTTGGATTCATACCAGCAGCTGGTTCATCTAATAATAAAAGTGTAGGATTAGTAGCAAGTGCTCTGGCAATTTCTAATTTTCTTTGCTTTCCATAAGGTAAATTAGAAGCAAGGGTATCTTTTTCTTGATCTAAATCAAAGACTTTTAATAGTTCAATTGCTCGTTTGTTCATCTGCTTTTCTACTTTGAAATATTTTGGCAAACGAAAAATTCCTACAATGGTAGAATAGGTGAATTGGTTATGTAAACCAACTTTTACATTGTCAAGAACGGAAAGGTTTTTAAATAATCTAATATTTTGAAAAGTTCTAGCTATACCAGCATGACAAATATCTGTTGTTTTTTTACCAGTAATATTTTTGCCATTTAAAGTTATTTTTCCTTCATCTGGAGTATAAACACCGGTTAATAAATTAAAGACCGTTGTTTTTCCAGCACCATTTGGTCCGATCAATCCATATAACTGTCCTTTTTTGATGGTTATATCAAAAGAATCTACGGCTTTAAGTCCACCAAAAGAAATACCGAGATTTTTAACTTCTAAAATTTCATTCATTTATTTTGCCTCCTTTATACGTTTGTTTTTGCATAGTTTCTGATAAAGGATTTTAAAAGAATGTTGTTCTTTCCATGTTTTTGCTTTTGGACTCCAATTAAATAACATAATTAAAATTAGTACTAAAGAATAGATTAACATTCGATATTCTTGCATAAATCGTAAATATTCAGGTAATGCGGTTAAAATAACTGCAGCAATAATACTTCCTTTTATATTTCCAATTCCACCTAACACAACAAATACAAGAATAAGAATCGACATATTATAACCAAAGTTCTTAGGAAGTGCCGTTAAAGTAGAAAGATTATGTGCATATAATACTCCTGCAACACCTGCAAACGCAGCGGATATGGAAAAAGCCATTAATTTATACTTTGTAATATTTATACCAATTGATTCAGCTGCAATACGATTATCACGAATGGACATAATTGCTCTACCAGATCTTGAATTAATTAAATTCAAAATGACAAATAAGGTAATTAATAATAGAATAACACCTAACATAAATGTGGATGCATAGGAATTTTTAGTTCCAGAGATTCCTTGTGCGCCAGCGATAATTGTTCTACCACCATCAAGTAATACTAAATTTTTATCAGAAGTTGCAATATGTATACCGTCCGAATCGATGCCTACATATAAAATATTAACAATATTTTTGATAATTTCTCCAAATGCTAAGGTTACAATTGCGAGATAATCTCCTTTTAAGCGTAATACAGGAATACCAATGATGATTCCGAAAAAAGCAGTTGCTATGGTTGCTACGATTAAAGATATGAAAAATCGTATAAATCCATTTTCGATGACTCCTATTAAAGCAACAGATGTAAATGCTCCAGAAAATGCACCAATACACATAAATCCAGCATGGCCTAAACTTAATTCACCTAGAATACCAACGGTTAGATTTAAGGAAACGGCAAGAATTGAATATATACATAAGGGTACAAACAGTCCTGCAGTTAAACGATTGACAAGCCCTAGTTGATTAAATAGTAATAGAATGGCCGCTATGGTTATAATAATAATATATAATAGTAAGTTGTTTTTAAAGAATAATTTTTTAAAATTAATTTGTTTATTTTTCATGATTGCACCTACACTTTCTCGTGGATTTTTTTACCGAGTATACCGGTAGGTTTGATTAATAGAACTAATATAAGCACTCCAAAAACGATGGCATCTGCAACTTGTGATGAAATCAAACCTTTTGCTAAATTTTCAATGACACCTAATAATAGGCCTCCTAATAAAGCACCAGGTATGGATCCGATTCCGCCAAAGACTGCGGCAACAAACGCTTTGATTCCTGGCATTGCACCGGTATATGGAGTTAATGTTTGATATGCCGAGCAAAGTAAAGCACTAGCAATTGCAGCAAGTGCAGAACCAATTGCAAAAGTAAGGGCAATCGTTGCATTTACATTTACACCCATTAATTCTGCGGCACCTTTATCTTCAGAAACAGCAAGCATTGCTTGACCCGGTTTCGTACGTTTGATAAAAATTGTAAGCACAATCATAATAATAATACAAGCGACAATAGTAACTTGTGTTTCACCTGTAATTGGAAGTTGTCCATTTGCAAGTTCAATGGTTGGAAGATTTACAACAGAAGTAAAAATTCGAGTATTGCTTCCAAAAATAAGTAATGCTAAATTTTGCAACAGATAACTAACTCCAATTGCCGTAATTAATACTGCGAGTGGTGGAGCTGATCGTAAAGGTTTATATGCGACTCTTTCAATTAACATTCCTAATGAAGTACATACAATAACTGCAATAAGAATAGAAAGAAATGGAGGCAAACCAAATGTATTTCCTAAAGTGAAAATCACATATCCTCCTACCATAATTACATCGCCATGTGCAAAGTTTAGCATTTTTGCAATACCATATACCATAGTATATCCGAGAGCCATAATTGCATATACGCTTCCTAAACTTAATCCACTAATTAAAAAATATAAAAAACTCATAAATAAGCCCCTTTTTTAAAATTTATTTTGTAAAAATAATACTTAATAATAATAGCAAATTCATAACCGATAAACAAGTAATTTTAAAGGAATAATTATGTAAAATGAGGGTTCCCATATTGAGAACCCCCAAAAATTATAAATTTAAATGAGTATTTGATTATTCAAAAATTGTATAAGTACCATTTTCGATAATAACTGCTTCTGGAGATTTGTTAACTTCTCCCGTTACAGCCCATGTCATTCCTAATCCAGTAATACCATCTACAGAAATTTCAGTCATTGCAGTTGACATAGCTGCTGATAAATCAGAGTTTTCCATATCTGTTGTTGCTCCTGCATGTTCAATAGCAGCTTTAATAATATAGATAGCATCGTATCCGTCTGCTGCAAATTGATTTGGAATTTCACCATAAGCAGCTTCAAAAGCTGTTACAAAGTTCACCGTCATTTCGTCGGTTGCATCAGCAGCGAATGGTGTAAGTAACATTACGCCTTCTGCTAATGTTGCATCAAATCCTTCTACAGCTAAGATACCGTCAAGTCCATCACAACCAAAGAAAATTGGTTCAAAACCAGCTGTATCAGCTTGAGAAAGAATTAAAGCAGCTTCATTGTAGTAAATAGGTAAAAATACAAGTTCAGCACCTGCATCTTTGATAATTTGTAATTGCGTTGTAAAGTCAGACTTACTATCAGCAGTAAAAGCTTCTGCTGCAACAATTTCAAGACCTACTTCATTTGCTTTTTCTTCGAATTTAGCATAAATTCCTGATGAATAGATATCGGAACTATCATATATAACACCGATTTTTGTTGCTAATGAATGATCTGCGATATATTGTGCGGATGCAATACCTTGGTTCGGATCTGAAAAACATACGGCAAATGCATTGTCATATTTTACACAATCAACAGCGGATCCTGATGGTGTAATTTGGAATACGCCGTCAGCATAAGTTTCTTCTTTTACGGCTAAACATGGGGTTGATGTTACAGAACCCATAAAAATTTGCATGCCCCAATCCATTAGATTGTTATAAGCATTGATAACTTTTTCAGCATCATGCTCGTCATCTTGAAAATTAAATTCGATTGGTGTCCCATTAATACCACCAGCTGCGTTAATTTCTTCAACAGCTAATTGTGCACCATTCATAACTGCTTGACCATATACTGCAGCTCCCCCAGTAATAGGTCCAGTTGCACCAATTTTAAATACTTCGGTTGTTTCTTCTGAAACCATTTCTTCTTCGGTTTCTACAACGTTTGTTGTTCCGTTCACGTCATTGTTTGTTGCTGTATTATTTCCACAAGCTGTTAAAGTAACAACAGTCATAGCAAGAATTAATACCATACTAATAATCTTTTTCATTTTTACTTCCTCCTATGTTTCACTATAAAAGTTTACTGTAAACTCTTATAACACTAAATAATATAGCAATCCATCTTTGTTGTCAAGGTAATTCAATTATAAAATGTATATATATACATTTTGTGATTTATCGATTGATATAGACTTCTTTAATTTCAGAAATTGCATTCATAAATGCATCTACGATTATGGGATCAAAATGCTTTCCTCTTTGTGACTTAATAAATTCTACTGAATATTCAAAGCTCCATGCTTCTTTATAAATTCGTTTGGAAGTAATTGCATCAAAAACATCGCCTAGTGCAACGATTCGAGATTCTAACGGAATATCAAATTGTTTTCTTTTTTCAGGATAACCAGTCCCATCCCATTTTTCATGATGATATCGTGCAATGTTTTCTGCTGTTTTATAAAAATCAAAATTAAATTGAACAAATTCATTATTTAATTCTTTAAAAATATCACCCCCGATGGAAGCGTGTAATTTCATGATTTGAAATTCTTCCTCTGTTAATTTTCCTGGTTTTTTAAGAATGTAATCTGGCGTACCAACTTTTCCAATATCATGAATTGCGGCATTACGTTCAATTTCTAAAATCATTTTATTATCAATACTATGCGAATTTACATTTAAATTTTGTAATGATTGAGCAATAATAACAGAATATTTGACCATCCGTAATAAATGGTCGCCTGTCTCAATATCTTTTTTGTCAACAATTCTTGCAAAGGAATTTGTCATTTTGACAAGAAAGACTTTCATAATATAAGCTCGATTAAGAATGCCTGTTAATTGATAAATTAAATTTTCTGTAAAATCATAATTACTTTGCGTAAAATGATTGTTTTTTTTGCTACTAAAAAAAACGATTCCAAACACTTCATTTTCTGAAATTAGTGGTATGGTTAAATTAGAACTAATTTTTTCTTTAATAATTAGATTTAAAGATTCACTGTCTGGTTTTTTTTTAGAGGATAATAATAAATCGTTATTAATAAATCCAGTTTTATTAATAATGATATTTTTTAATGAGCTATATTTAAGATTTACGCGATAACCAACATTAAGATAAAGTGGCTCATAATTTGCAATTCCATATTCTGCAGTTAATGTGTCTGTTTTTTTGTCGTAAAATGCAATTCCAACGCGATCGACGCCTAGGAGTTCATTTGTTATTTCTAATAAATGATCAATAATATCGTCAATTAGGTAATTTTTACTCACTAATTGTGTAAAATAATCAATAGCTTTTTGATTATTAAAATATGTTTTTATTGTTTTTTGAATTAAAACTTCTTCACTAAAAATAGGCTTATTAAGGACTTTGTTGGCATCAAAATCATGATGTTCTATTTGTTCATATGTTTTTTTTATTAAATTTAGATCCGTATGAATAAATCGAAAAATAATCAAAATCAATCCTATAATTGTTAAAAAAAGAATAATTAATATAATATTAAAAAAATTCATAAAAGAAAATCGAATCTCTGATGAGTATACAAGATGCTTATTATTATAGGCTTCAAACACATCTAGTAGTTCCAGATACGTTTCTTCTAATGGTTTTAGATAATCTTCATTGCTTAATATATTCCGTCCTTCAATGATAGAAATGGAATCATTAATGAAAGATAATTGGGTAATCATTGTTTGAATCTCATTTTGAAATTGGAGATAGTCAATAAAACCTGTTGAAATAATAAAATTTTCATTTTGTTTATCAAGTATTTGTTCTAAATTTATGCTGGTTAAATCAATATCCTTTTTTAGAGTATCTAAATTTTGTGTTAATGCGTTACTTAAGGTGTCTTTTTTTTCTAAATCATCATTTACCTCTTGCTCTGATATGTTTATGGCAACTCGAATGGGAAGATTTAATCCATCTAAATAATCACTAATATCATGATTTATTACTTCTGTTTCGTCAATATAAGTAAAAATATTTCGCATTGCAAAATTGGTGAAAATTAAAGTGACAATAATTAAAGATAGAGTAACGGTTAATATATATACGATTTTTTTAATACTGTGCATATTTCTCCTAGGAAAACAATAAAATTATTTTATATTTTTAATATAAGGAAACGAGACATTTATTTGAAAATTTCAATGCCATTTTCAGTAGCATTTGTAATGCTTTTTTGAACTTCATTAAGTATTTCTATTACAGTAGAACCATACTGTTTGCATTCTTCATAATATGCATTTGCCATTTTTGCATCTTTATTTTGAATTGCTTCAATAGCTAATTGTCCAGTATTGTGTAAATTATGATGGTTTTTATCAATAAGTTTCCAATTTTCAATAATTGTTGGATAAGTAATATCAATACTATGATAATATAGTCCGAATTCACACTTATTAGAATCGGTTTGTAAAGGATCTACTTTCATATTATTCACCATATCAAAAAGTTTTTCCATCCATTTTTTATGTGAAAGAATTGCTTTGTTTATAATATTTTGAATTTCTTCGTTAGAAAGTGCATTTTGTGTATTTTTTAAATTCATAATGCTGTTTCGATTTACTTCTGCTAATTTTTTGTCGACAATACCAAAGCGTTCCGCTACCTTTTTAAATTCCATGGAATCTTCATAGATTGTATTCGTTAGATCACTTAATTCTTCAGCATCTTTTCCAGATATATCCATCGCATGGTTAATTTCCTCTGCGGCAATACTAATTCCTTGCATGGATTCTTTTATGGTATTAATGCTAGAAATGGATTCGTTAAGTTTTCCAACATTATCATGAATGGTATGATTAACATCATCTATCTTCGAACTCATGGATAATGTGGAGGTAATCGTGCTTTCCATACTTTGTTTGCCATTTGAAGCAGAAGTTCGAATATCGTTAACAAAGCTATTCATTCCGTCTAAGTTTTGTTTTGTGTTTTCGGCTAATTTTTTAATTTCGTTTGCAACAACTGCAAATCCTTTTCCACTTTCTCCAGCTCTAGCTGCTTCGATGGAAGCATTTAATGCTAATAAATTCGTTTGATCTGCAATTTCACGTACACTTGCAACAATGTTTTCGATTTCTTGACTAAGATTAATCAATGTGTTCACTTCTGTTTTCATATGTTCCGCACTAGAAATCACATCTTCTTTTAAGATAACTATATTTTTTAAATCTAATAAACTTTTTTCATTGTTTTTTACTAGTTCATTGGAATCTTCTGACACAACATTAAGCGTTTCTGAAGCATTTTTAATCGTATTCGAAACTTGAGACATACTTGCATTTGTTTCTTCTACAATCGCTAAATTCGATTCACTTAAATTGGCTATATTTTTTGAAAATGATATCAAGTTTTCGGAAGAATGTTTCATGAGTACGTCAAATTCACTTAAAGACACAGCAATGTCTATCGTTTCCTTCGCATTTTTCGCCATATGTTCTTGATTTTCTAGTAGTTTTTCAAATGTAGATAACATTTGTTGATGAATGGGATATTTGGGTAAGGGTAATTGATTTTCGTTTCCTTCTACGATACTGTTTACATAGTTTATGATACAAGTAGCTTCCTGACATGGTTTCTTTTTAAACATTATTGTTCTCCTTTAATAAGTTAGTAAGAATTAGTTGTTCTAGTAAATGAATTTATAATGCTTCTCTTTTAATCTGTTAAAGCATATAACTCGCAAAAACCTATATAAATAAATTCACTTGAAAATCTTAGCATATATTGAATCCATTTAGGGGATTTTTTTGTAAAATTTTTATTAATTTTCAAATAGAAACATAATTCAAGGAAATCTCATATAGATAGATTTCCTTGAATTAATAGGTGTCAAAAATTTGTTCTTTTAAAGTTGGTAACGTTCGCTTTCTTGTAAGTTCAATTAATCCAAGTTTTGTTATGTCAATAAATTGCGTTTTTATGGGATCTTTATTAATAATATTAATTAGAAAAGAAATTAAATTTTCCGTATTATTTCTATCTTTCATATTTATAAAATCAATAATAATAATTCCTGACAGATTTCGTAATCGAATTTGTCTTCCTATTTCTTTTGCAGCAAGGATGTTTGTTTGATAAAAGGTTTCTTCTCTTTCTTTTCCTTTTGTTGCATTCCCAGTATTTACATCAATAATATGCATAGCTTCTGTTTGTTCAATATATAAACTGGATCCATTTTTAAGATATACTATTTTATTTTGAAGAGCATGAATCTCTTTTTCTATTTGATATAGCTTATATAAGGTGTAATCTGGATCGTTGTAAAGAGCTATTTTGTGTATGTTTTTTTTGAAATATATATCTAAATAGTCCGAAAGTTGATTGTAAATAAGCAAATCATCGGTAATTATTTTTTCGAATTCATTTAAATCCAAATCCCTAATTTTTAAAAGATGACTATCTTTTTCTTTATACACCATTGTGTGTGCTTTTAAAGCTTTGGAAGTGTTTAAAATGGTGTGCATTTTTTCTGACAAAAATTCTATTTCATCAGAAATTAAATAATAGGATGATTTATCTAATCTAATAGCACTTGTACGAATAAGAATGCCAAAATCTTTCGTGCTAGATAGGTTCAATTCTTGCTGTAATTCTATACGTTTTCGTTTGGTTAGTTTTGAAGAAAAACGAAGTTTTTTTTCGTTATTTACAATAACACAATATTTTCCTTGCAATGAAATATTTGTTGTAACGGTTGGATCTTTTGTTTTAATTCCTTCTTTTGTGATTTGAACTAAAACGAGAGAACCTTCAACCAACGAATTTTTATGAGAAGGAGACATAAGAACAATCGGTTGTTTACAATCTTCTTCTGAAAGATATGCCGTTTTGTTTAAGCCATATGAAACAAAAAAAGAATGAATATTTTTTAGTTTTCGTTCTATTCTTCCAACATATATGTTGCCAATAATTGAAGTGTTAGGATTCGAGAGAATTATTTCATAAAAAATTCCATTTTCCAATAAAGCAGTTAATATTTGATTATTATATTTTGTAATTAATATTCTTTTCATTAGAAATTTTCTCCAAAGAATGATAATGGAACAAAAGTAGAGACTCCATGTTCGTCAATTTTGCCGTATGTTTCCATTCTTGTAACGAATAATGCAAATGGATCCAAGGGGAAAGATAATGCTTTAAAAAATGCCTCGAAAATATATTTGGGCTTAATATTTCCGCCACTAGATGCATTTAAAAGTAAATAAAACCCGTCATCTTTAATTTGAAAGTCATAAATAGATTCTTTCAGATTTAATTCAACGGTATTTTTTTTTGTTTGTTTTGTATAAATTATGCGATCGGTATTTAGAAAATCAAACAATTCTGTTTTCCAGGTAAAGTTAGGTTCATGATTTTGGAAAAAACGAATATGATAAGAAGCGGCTTGTACTGATGCCATTGCATTTTTTGAATTTTCAGGTAATAGAACCATATCAAGTATTTTAATTCCATCAGCCATTGTTTGATTCAATGAGTCTATCATTTGGTTTTTATCGAATTGTGAGGTTACTTCTAAATCAAAATACTCTCCATCGCTTTCAATTCCAACACCAAGAGGTTGTGCAAATGCTAATCTTTGATGTGGATTGAATCCATTGGTGTATGCAACAGGAATAGCACTTCTACGGATTGCTTTTTGAAAGTAACGCATCATATCTAAATGCCCAATATAACGGATTGCTCCATGTTTTGAAAATTTCACTCTAATTTTCATAGCAGACACCTCCTTTGTATTTTCTAGCGCCACAATTTTGACATTCTTCTCTACAATTAGGAGTAATTCTTTCTTGTAAGGCATATTTCCATTCTTGTTTAAGAAATTCTTTGGTTACACCACAATCAATAAAGTCCCAAGGAAAGATTTCATCTAAGTTACGTTCTCTTGTTGTGTAAAAAGGTATGGAAAGGTTTTCTTCTTCAAAGGCTTCTATCCATAAATCATTTTTGAAATGTTCGGTCCATGCATCATATATGCATCCTTTTTTATATACATTTAGGATAATTGAACTGATTCTACGGTCTCCTCTTGCAAGCACACCTTCTAATACACTTGCGTCTGCTTCATGCCAATTATATTTTATACTTTTTTGATTTAATTCTTTCATGATGGAGGTCCTTGTAAGAAACGCTTTATTTAAAAATTCTTCTTTTGTAGCTTGTTTTGCCCATTGAAAAGGGGTAAACGGTTTTGGAATAAAGAAAGAAGTACTTACTACAATTTTCACCTTTCCATTTGTTCGATTTTCTTTTGGAACTGCTTCAAAAAACTCAGCAGCCACTTTATTTGCCAAAGCAGCAATTTCTTTAATATCGGCATCGGTTTCTGTTGGTAATCCAAGCATAAAATATAATTTTACACGGGACCATCCACCAAGAAACGCTTCTTTTGCACCTGAAAGTATGTTCTCTTCCGTAAGCCCTTTATTTATCACATTTCGTAATCTTTGTGATCCTGCTTCTGGTGCAAAGGTTAAAGAACTTTTACGAATATCTTGTATTTTGTTCATAATATCTAAAGAAAAAGAATCAATTCTTAAGGAGGGTAAAGATACATTTACATGATCTTCTTTTCCATGTTCAAGAATCAAATCAACCAATTCTTTTAGATTGGAATAATCACTTGAACTTAAGGAAGTAAGCGTGATTTCTTCATGACCAGTATTTTTTAACATGGTTTTTGCTTGGTCTGCTAAAACTTGTAAATCTTTTTCTCTAACGGGACGATATATTTGCCCTGCTTGACAAAAACGGCAACCGCGAATACAGCCTCTTTGAATTTCCAACATTAAATGATCTTGAGTAACTTTAATAAAAGGAACAACTGGAGCCAAAGGATAAACGGAATCCGAAAGGCCTGATTTTACCTGTCGTTCGATTTTTTCAGGTATATTAGGAATATTTGGTATCATTTTTTTGATGGTATCATCTTCATGATAAAATACATCATAAAATCTTGGAACATAGATGCCGGGAATTGTTGCTGCTTTTTTTAAAAAAGTTAAACGATCTTCTTTATTTGCTTTTGAAATACGGTATACTTCTAATAATTCCTCATAGGATGTTTCTCCTTCCCCAATATAAAAAATATCAAAAAAATCGGCAATTGGTTCCGGGTTAATGGCACACGGCCCACCACCAATGACAATGGGGTCCTCCTCTGTTCGATTGATTGCAAGGAGTGGAATGTTTGATAAATCTAATATTTGCAATATGTTGGTATAACACATTTCATATTGAATTGTAATACCAAGAAAATCAAAGTTTTTAATGGGGTCTTGGCTTTCAAGTGCAAATAAAGGAATGGATTCCTCTCGCATGATTTGATCGAGATCCACCCAGGGAGAATAAACTCGTTCGCACCAAACATCCTCCATTTGATTAAACATATGATATAGAATTTGGATTCCTAAGTGCGACATTCCAATTTCATATACGTCAGGAAAACACATGGCAAAACGAATTGCCACATGTTTTAAGTCTTTTTTTACGATATTAATTTCATTACCAATATATCTTGCTGGTTTTTCAACCCGCATAAGGATATCATTTGATAGAGCTAATTTTTGCATAGTATTCCTTTCAAAATTTATTATCTTGAAGCAAGTTCATTTGATATTTCTTCCCATGTAACATTTTTTTCAGCCATTAAAACCATCATATGATATAAAAAATCAGAAATTTCATATTTGATTTCTTCAGAATTAGGGTTTTTGGCTGCAATTACAATTTCTGTTGCTTCTTCACCTAGTTTTTTTAATATTTTATCAATTCCTTTATCAAACAAATAGTTTGTATAGGATCCTTCTTTTGGATGAATTTTACGATCATTAATTACAGAAAAGACATCTTCTAGTACAAGTAATGGATTTTTTTCTCGATATGGTTTTTTTAATATTTCTTGAAAAAAGCATGAGTAACTACCAGTATGGCAGGCAACACCGATTTGAGAAACTTTTGCAAGTAAGGTATCTTGATCACAATCAGCATAAAGGCTTTTCACAAATTGAAAATGTCCACTTGTCTCCCCTTTTAGCCAAAGTTTATTCCTACTTCTACTAAAGTATGTCATTTTTCCAGAACGTATGGTAGCATTATAGGCTTCTTCATTCATATAAGCAACCATTAATATTTCATTTGTTTTATAATCCTGTGTTACGACAGGTATTAATCCATCACTATTTATTTTTAATTCCGACCATGGTATTTTGGCACTATATTGTTTGACTAAAATACCTCTTTCTTTACATAACGATTTAATTGAAAATAACGTCTTGATATTTTCATTAATGATTGAACCTGTGATACCTGATATGAATTCATAAGAAAGCAAGGTGAATAGTTTATCAAGGGAAATCTCTGGTAGCAATAGAAGTATAGGAATCGTTGTTTCAAAAGTTTCATTAATATTTACAGAAGTATTTTTTAAAATCACTTCATTTGCGTACGTATTTATAAGTTCTCTATTTTCTTCATAAATTGTAAACGAGTCCACTTGAATAAGAATTTTTTCTTTACCAAATTTTTTTGAGACTTCTTCAGTGATGGTAATATTCGATGGGATGGAATAATCTAATACAGCTTGATAACAACCGGCATAAAGCAATTTTTTCACATCTTCCATTTTATGAATATTCCCACCAGCAAGTACCGGCACTTCTATTTTCGAAGTAATTTTTTTTATGATTTGAATTGCTTCTTCATGTTCTATATCATTAGAAGATAAATCATAAATAAGTAAAGCATCGGTATCCTGTGTGGTATAGGATAAGGCTAATTCTAATGGATTCATAGAAATAGCTTGCCGATTAATTGTATTTTTTACAGCCATTCCTTTACTAAGATATATACATGGTATAAATTTTTTTTCTTGCATAGTTTTCTCCTATAAAATTCCTTTTGTACTTAAAACTCCTGAAATACGTTCATCAATTATCGTAGCATAATCTAATGCTTTGCCAAATGCTTTAAACATTGCTTCAATGATATGATGAGTATTCGTTCCTGATAATACTTTAATATGCAAATTCATTCCAGCTGAATAAGAAATTGCATAAAAGAATTCACGAATCATTTCTGTGTCAAGATATCCAACCGTTTCTTTTGCAAAGCAATGATCAAAAGAAAGAAAAGGTCGGCCACATAAATCAATTGCACATATAACAAGCGCATCATCCATGGGAAGGGTAAAACTTCCATATCGTTTTATTCCTTTTTTATCCCCAATCGCTTCTTTGATTGCAGATCCTAGCGCAATACCAGTATCTTCTATAGTATGATGGCAATCTACATGCAAATCCCCTTGTGTTTTTAATGTCATATCAAAAAAACCATGTTTGGTAAATCCTTCTAACATATGATCAAAAAAACCAATTCCAGTTTCAATGGAAGAATTACCACTTCCATCAATGTTTAAAGTCAGTGTTATTTGTGTTTCTTTTGTATTCCTTTTTATATTTCCAGTTCTAACATCCATAGTTAATCTCCTTATTCCGAATCAAATCGAACATGAATAGAATTTGCATGTGCAGTTAATCCTTCTTTTTTTGCAAAAGTTTCAATATCATCATGCACACAGGCTAACGCTTCTTTAGAATAATAAATAATACTTGTTTTCTTTCGGAAGTCATCCACATTTAAGGGGGAAAAGAATTTTGCAGTTCCATTTGTAGGTAATACATGATTAGGGCCTGCAAAATAATCACCTAAAGGTTCGGAAGAGTATTCTCCAAGAAAAATTGCACCTGCATTTTTAATTTTAGCCATCGCCTCGAAAGGATTTGATACTAACAATTCCAAATGCTCGGAAGCAATTTCATTGGCAACATCGATTGCCTCCTTTAAAGAATCAACATGTAAAATATAACCATAATTATCTAAGGATTTTTGAATAATTTCGTTACGCTCAAGTTTAGGTAAAAATACATCTACTTCATTATTGATTTTTTTTGCTAGTTCCATAGATGTTGTAATACAAATTGCACTTGCTAATTCATCATGTTCTGCTTGTGATAGCAAATCAGCAGCAATATATTTTGGATTTGCCTGTTCGTCAGCAATAATTAATATTTCACTTGGACCTGCAATGGAATCAATACTTACATGCCCATATACAGCTTTTTTCGCTAAAGCAACATAGATATTTCCAGGACCAACAATTTTATGGACTTTAGGAATGGTTTGCGTTCCAAATGCTAGCGCAGCAATTGCTTGTGCTCCACCAACTTTATATATACTAGTTACGCCAGCAATATCAGCTGCAACTAAGGTTGCGGGGTTAACCTTTCCCTCATTATTTGGTGGTGTGGTCATTACGATATTTGGTACGCCAGCTACTTTCGCTGGGATAATATTCATTAATGTAGAAGATGGATAAGCAGCCTTTCCACCTGGGACATAGACACCAACATGCTCAATTGCCGTCATTTTTTGCCCTAACATGGTACCATTTTCTTTTGTATCAAACCAACTTGTATGCATTTGTTTTTCATGAAAATTTCGAATATTTTTTGCGGAGTTTTTCATAATTCGAATAAAATCTTCATCTAGCAAAGAATATGCTTCTGCTATTTCATCTTTTGATACAAGAATGTTTGAAGTATTAAGTGAAAAACCATCAAATTTTTTTGTATAAGTAAAAATTGCTTGATCACCATGCATTCTGACTTCATTTACAATTTCTTTTACACGATCTTCATAGGAAGATAGATTATTGGGACTTCTTTTTAATAACGTATCTAATATATGTAATTTTGATTGTTCATCTAAAGATATAATTTTCATATGCTCTCCATTCTATAAAAGTTTTCTGATTTCAGAAATGATTTTTGTGATTCGTTCACTTTCTAGCGTCATACTTACTTGATTTACAATCATTCTGGCTGATAATGGGCAAATATCTTCTAAAACTTCCAATCCATTTTCATGTAATGTAGAACCGGTTTCAACAATATCTACGATGACGTCGGAAAGCCCAACAATTGGTCCTAGCTCAACAGAGCCATTTAGTTTTATAATATCAACGGTTTGATGTTTTTTATTATAAAAATAATCTTTTGCAATTCTTGGATATTTACTGGCAACACGAATAAATTCATGATGTTTTAAAAGTGTTTTTGCTGAGGCTGGACCACACACGCACATACGGCAAGCACCAAATCCCAAATCAAGAACTTCGTATACCTTTTTATTTTCTTCAATCAAGGTATCTTTACCAACCACTCCAATATCAGCAACTCCATATTCTACATAAGTTGGTACATCAGGGCCTTTAGCAAGAAAAAATTTAAGCTTTAATTCTTCATTCACAAAAATCAACTTTCTTGAATCTTTATCTTTCATCTCTTCACAAGTGATTCCAATTTCCGAAAGAAGGTCCATGGTTTTTTTTGCCAATCTGCCTTTTCCTAGTGCAAAAGTTAAATATTTATTTTCTTTCATTATATACTCCTATTATATCGTCAAATTCATATGTTATTTGTTCCAAAGTGTTGGAATTAATTTTTGAAATTTCATTTCCTTTCAGAATAAATAGATCACTTATTTGTCTAGATTCCATCAAATCAGAAAGTTTATCAGAATTTAATAAAAGTTCATGCATGAACTGTATCGCACTAATCTGTACATTAATTCCCATATCACGAAGTTTAGTAGCTAATGTTAAGGAGGTTACATAGGAATCGTTATCATATAAAAGTAAAATGGAATTAGAAACGGTTTCGTATGCAATTTGTTTACGATTAAGTGCCTTTAAAATATCTTCAACGGTAATAACAAAACCTATTGCAGGAGAATCTTTTCCAAAATGCTGCAATAAGGAATTGTATCTTCCACCTTTTGCAATGGCATCTCCAACTCCATAGGTATATGCTTCAAATATAATTCCCGTATAATAGTTGTATTTACTTAGCATCCCTAAATCATAAGAAATATATTTTTCTTTATTACAAGAAACAAGAACTTGGTTAATTTTTTCAAGATTCAAAATAGCATTTTGTACACGTTTGTTTTTGATTTTAATTTTTGATTGCTCTAAGGATTCAATACTTCCAAACATATCCGAGATATGAATAATTATATCTTTAATTTCTTCATTAATTTGTTTTTCGTTTAGTAATTCTTCTACTCCAAAAAAATTTTTGTTTGAAATATAGGTTCTTAACAAATCTTCTGTTGTACTATCAAGCCCAGCTTCTTCACAGAGTCCCTTAAAAAATTCGACTTGCCCAATACTTATTTGAAAATCTTCAATGCCTATATTTTTTAAAGTGTCAATCAATAAACATATCATTTCCACATCAGACTCTACAAAAGGATCTCCGATGCATTCGACACCTAGTTCCGTATTTTCTTTTAATTTACCTTGTAATTCGTTTTTGTTTTTAAATGTATTTCCTGCATAGGAAAACCGAATTGGTAATGATTCATGCATAAAATATTTGGTTGCACAACGAGCCATGGATGGTGTGAAATCAGGGCGTAAAACAAGAGTATTCCCTTCTTTATCAAAAAATTTAAATAATTCATTGGAGGGTATCGTTCCAATTTCTTTTGAAAAAACATCAAAAAATTCGAAAGTAGGTGTCTCTATTTCCATATAACCATAGGAACGAAATTGTTTTTTAATTTGATGCATAACACTTCTCTTTTTTCTAAGTTCGAGACCATAAGTATCTCGGACACCTTCAGGTGTGTGTATTAAATTTTTTTGCATATTGCCTCCTTCACTTTACCGTGGTAACGTGCTAATTCTCTACCACATTAAATTATAGGTAGTATACAAGATTTCTTGAAAACTGTCAAATGTTTTTTCTTTCCTGTAAATCCACTTGTAAGGTATCTAAATATGGAATCAGGATTCCTTTTTTAGAAGTTATAATATATTTTTCGTCTAATTCATTATAATGAAAACTTTTTTTTCCACCATTTTTATAGCGGTTTACAAATTCTTCTAGTTTGCGAAAAGGTAAATAGTAATATGTTTGGTAAGCTGTAAAAGATATTAATAAGAAAGCAATACCATTTTGTTTTTCAAATTCACGCATAAACTCAATTTGATGTGCATGAATATTGTTTAAAGTAAATGATTTGCTCCCACATTCTTTTGCATCAAAACATATGGGAATTCCTTGTATTACACCAATGTAGTCAATCGTACTTTTTTGTTCAAAATAAGCAAGTGTAATATGGCGCGTAGTTTTGTCGATTTTTACTGGAGTAATTGGTGTGGGGATTTTTTGAACAAGACCAAGATGGTATTCTTGATATTTTTCATTTGTGCGATTAATAAAATCTTCTAAGGAAGATCCTCGAAGACCTCTTGAATTCCATGTTGCCATAATACCCTCCAAAATTAAAAATATAGGTTTAATATATTTTGAAATGTGGACGGAATGGGAGCAATTAATTCACGTTCACTTAGTTGATGAAACACATCATTCATTTGTGGAAATACTACTCGATATGAATGCAATAATTGTGCTTGTACAGAACATTCACGTTTAAAGATTTTATTAACGGATGCATTCCCGTACTTATAATCTCCTATGATGGGGTGTCCAATAGATGCTACATGTGCACGTATTTGATGTGTTTTCCCTGTAATCAATTCAATTTCTGCATAAGTTATATTTCCCCCATAGGACAGGGGATAAATATTAGTTTGGATTGCAGAGCTATTATTAATTTTTTTGTCATATATTTGTACCGAATTGGTTTGTTCATTTTTTGATAAATATCCATTTAGTTTAATTGGTTCTTTTAAAATTCCTGATAAAAAACAACGATAGTATTTTTGTATTGAATGATTTTTTATTGCTAAATTTAGAGTTTGAAGTCCAAGTAGTGTTTTTCCAAAAAGTACAATTCCACTCGTATTTCGATCTAGACGATTGCAGATTGAAGGTTTATTTAATTGCAAAGAATCTTTTGTTATTTGACCCGTTTTTAGTAAATATCCAATTCCAAATTCATTAATAGAAATATCCGTTGGGGTTGATTTTTGTGATAAAACGCCTGCAGCTTTATAAAAAACAATGATATTGGTATCCTCATAAAGAATCGATATTTCATGAAAAAGTTTTTGATAAGCTAATTCATATTGACTGACCAAGTCAAAATGATTATTTGGTAATGTTTTGAATTTACGTAGGGTGTCTTCAGAAAAATAAATTGAAATTTGATCTTTTTCCAACAATATTTCATTTCCCGAGGCCTTTTTTTCATTCAAAAGGATGTTTTTTTTCCGCAACATTTTATATATGAAACTTTTCGATGCATTTGGAAAATATTTAATTAAAAATTTATCCAATCTTTGTCCGGATATGTTATTATCAACTGAAATTTGTTCCATGATATACACTCTTTTTCTTAAATGGAAAGCAATTTTAAGGCGTGTTCCATTTTGGAATCTAATAAACTAGGCTTGTTTTCTAGATTGTTTTTAATTGCTAGTAAAAATTTACTTTCTTCTGAAAAAACATTTACATTCTTTGGTGTAAATCCATCTTTTTTCATATATGTTTGAATATGTATTTTTGCATCTTTTATATTACATTTTTTATCGGTTGTATAGCCAATAATACATTCATTTGTTACAAATAATACTTGAATGGAAAAGTTTTTTTTGTTTGTCGTAAAATATAAGTTATATTGTAAATCCAATTTACTTTGTGCTGTTAGGTCGCTGTATTTTTGATAGATAGCATCATTGATTGGTTTTACACGTAATACAGCAATCATTTCCACCGCAGATCTTGTGGCTGGTAATATACCTAAAATACCAATAATCGTCAAGTAATTTTCAACACTTCCAGTAGAAAGATATCCAGTCATTAAAATAGTAAAAGCTAATAGAAATAGTAAAAATGTACGTATAATGGTTATTTTTTTTCGATAAGTAAGATATTGTATATTCCCTTTTTGTGGTTTGTTTTTTTTCATGAATTTCCTTCCTTATAATATATGTTTGTTGTAGCAACAAATTTTCAAATTAAGATATAAAAACTTCTGAAAAATCAGAAATATAATAATCAGCAAGTTTAATTTTTTCATGTTTTGTATGATTTGAATATGCATCTTCTACTGCACAGACTTTCATTGATGCTCTTCTTCCAGCCATAATACCAGCTATAATGTCTTCAAATACTAAGCAATGTTCGGTTGGTATATTTAATTTTTTTGCAGCTAGTAAATAAACATCTGGTTCGGGTTTCCCTTTTTTTGCTTCGCATGAAGTTACCACTACATCAAAATAATGGTCAATTTGAAGGGCTTTAAGGACAGATGTTACCAATTCTTTTGAATTACTACTTGCAATTCCCATTTTTATATTATTTTTTTTCCCATATTTTAATAAGTTTAAAGCATTTCTTTTTAAAGGAACTTTTGTACAATATAGATCCATTGCAAGTTCGTTCCAATCATTTTTTATTTTTTCTATGGAATCCTCAAGATTAAAATATTCTTTGAAATAGGCTGCAGTTTCTGTGAAACTGAGTCCTTCAATATTTTTTTGTAAATCTTCAGGTAGTGTTAATTGATATTGTTTCAAATAATTTATATCAATGTCTTTCCAAATCCACATAGAATCCACTAGTGTTCCATCTAAATCAAAAATCATAGCTTTAATATTATCTAACATTATATTTCCTTTCATTTATATGAAAATTGCATCAATTTCAGATTTTGTAAGTTCACGATACGCTCCTAAAGGAAGCGAATCATCCAATTGTAAAGAACCTATTGAAATACGTTTTAAATAGGTAACTTTTAATCCAAGTGTTTGAAACATCCGTTTTACTTGATGATATCTTCCTTCTGAAATGGATAGAGTAACAAAACTTCTGTTTTTCGAAGATTCTAGTATTGTCAGTTTTGATGGTTTTGTTATTTTCAAATCACCTATGGAAACTCCATGTTCAAAAGCAGTAATTGCAGAAGAATCAATATAGTCATTTAGAATCGCATAATATGTTTTCCATAAATTATGTGAAGGTGACGTGATTTTATGAGAAAAAACACCATCATTAGTAAGTAATAGCAATCCTTCGGTATCTTTATCTAAACGACCAACCGCAAACAGATTTTTAACAGATTCTTGTTGAAACAAATCAAGAACGCAAGATGAATACTTATCTTTAGAAGCAGTAACCATATCTTTCGGTTTGTTTAACATATAATACTTATATTTTTGATAAGTTACTAATTTTCCTTGAAAAGAAATTTGATCAGAATTTATATTTACCTGCACTGCAGGATTTTTGCATATTTCCTTATTAACCATTACTGAGCCATTTTTAATATGATCTTTCAACGTTTTCCTAGTTCCAAAATTCAAATCACTTAAATATTTATCAAGTCGCATTTCATCACTCCATAGTTTCAAAAAACAAAAGTATATCATCTGATATACTTTTGTTTTAAATCAAATCAAATTCTTCATTATTTAAACCTGAAATTTCATCATCATCGGATGAATCTTCAAAAGGTTCCTTTTCCGCAGGACGAAGTTCTTCACGATTATTAATAACGGTTTCATAATGTTCGTTTAAGGAATTGAGTAAGGTTTCATACTGTAGCGAAGCATTGGTAATGGAAGATTCTAATACCGATTGAATATCGCGTAAAAAATTATCCATATAATTAACCGAAGCTTCACGATACATATTACCTTCAACAATTGCTTTTTCTTTAATCCCTTGCGCTTGTTCCGTTGCAATTTTCACAATTTCATTTGCTTGTGCATAAGCCTGTTGCATAATTTCATGTTCATTAATTAATTCATTTGTTTGTATGGTTGTTTTGTTAATTAAAGATTCCGCTTTTTCTCTTGCGTCATTTAAAATTGCTTCTTTATTCTTGATGATTTTACGATAATATTTTATTTCTTCAGGTGTTGTAGCTCTAAGGTTATGAAGAAGATCATCAATTTCTTCCTTATTTACAATGATTTTTGTACTTGAAAATGCTTGAAACTTACATTCATCAATATACTCTTCAATATCATCGATTAATTGCTCAATTTTACTACTCATATGCACTCCTATTCTACATCCTTGTATTTTTCTTGTATATCTTTTATGGAAATATTATATTTTTCATAAGTTTTTATCATAACATTTTCAGGAACACATAGAGAAATGTCTCCCTTATAAGATGCTATTTCTTTTACAATGGTAGAACTCAAATATGCGTTTTCCAAACTTGTTGTAAGAAAGATCGTGTCAACCATTTCGTTCGTTAATTTTCTGTTTGTTTGTGCAATTTGTAATTCATATTCAAAATCAGTTACTGCTCGTAAGCCTCTTACTAATACATGAATATTGTTTTCTTTTGCATAATCAATGGTTAAACCACTATAAGAATCAACTTTCACGTTAGGATAATCTTTCACAACTTCTTCTAACATTTTAACACGTTCATCTGTAGAAAACAATGCAGTTTTATATTGGTTATTTAAAACTGCAACAATCACTTCGCTGAACATAGAAGCTGCTCGTTTAATAATGTCAATATGTCCAAAAGTCACAGGATCAAAGCTCCCAGGATATATCACGCGATCAAGTTTAGGTGTTTGATTTTCGCATAAATACGAGTTTGTTTGTTTTGTATATTTTTTCTCTTTCAATGAGATACCCTCCCGTTTCAAAATCATCAAAAGCCGTTTTTACATCGGCTTCAAAAATAATTTTTGTTTTTTCATCAATATTTTCAAAATTTAATAATGCATTTAGTATTTTCGATTCATAACCGTCAGAATATGGTGGGTCAATAAAAAGAATATCAATATGTTCTTCGTGAATTGCAAAGAAAGAATCAACAGCATCTTGTTGTATAATTATTGCGTTATCAGACAATTTTGTAAATAGTAAATTTTCCCTAATACATGCAATTGCTTTTTTGTTTTTATCAATAAAATAACATTTGTTTGCACCTCTACTTAACGCTTCAATACCGATTGCACCACTACCGCTAAATAAGTCAACAAAAACACTGTTTGGAATATCATTTTGAATAATATTAAATAATGTTTCTTTTATTCGATCTTTAGTAGGTCTTGTATTCATTCCTTCTGGGCAAGATAATGGTAATCTTCTCGCTGTTCCTGCTATTACTCTCATATACGTCTCCTGTTATACTCGGATTTTCACACCTTTTGCATCTCTTTTTCCAAGTTTAATTTTATTAAGTTCAATTATTTTCGAATTATATTCTATGGTTTGTTCCATTGCATTTTGCGTGTAATATACCGATTCTAGATGTGCTTTTGGAGAAAAGCGCATACTTCTAACACCAATCGCATTTTTTTTCTTTAAAGGTATTTCTTCAATTGGAAAACGCAAAAAATAACCATCATTTGATTGTAACACAATATTTCTTTGTTCTATAATCTGTTCAACAGATAATAATTCATCTGAATCAGATAAATTTGTAGCAATAATTTGTCTTTTAGACACATGAAATTCTGATCCATCAACCGTTTTGATAAAACCTAGTTTTGTTACAAAAATAATTCGACCAACAATTAAATTAGATTGATCTATGATATATAAAATCATTTCATGATTGGAAGAAAAATTACTTACATTATCGATTGGTATACCTTTATCTCTAAATTTTCCCAAAGGCAAATCTTGAACTTTTATGGTATGTAATTGCCCCGTATTTGTGAACACACATATTTTACCAGTATTTTTTGTTTGTATGACAAATTTATTTTCATTGTCAGCCGCTTCTTTATTTCTTTCATAAGTAGAAATATCTATGGTACGTGCATAACCAAATCGATCCATTAAAAAAATTAGTGGCATCTCTTCTTGTTCTTTTTCTTCATATACGGCTTCTTTTCCATTTTCAATTATTGTTTTCCTTTTCGTTGCAAATTCTTTCTTCATGGAATCTAATTCATTAATTAAAACCTGAATCATTGAATCTTTTCTTTCAAGAATATCTTCATATCGGTAAATATTAGCCATTGTTTTTTCATGTTCATTCATAAGTGCTTCAATTTCTAAACCAATTAGTTTATATAGACGCATGTCTAAAATAGCATCTGCTTGTATTTCAGAAAATTGTAATTGTTGTGCCATAATTTTGGATTCTTTTGATTTGAATGTTATGCCCTCTATAGTTCCTTGAACAAGACATTTTTTTACCATAGCACGATCTTTTGAACCTCGTAAAATTTCGATTATTAAATCTATAATATTACAAGCTTTAATTAAACCTTCTTGAATTTCTTTTCGTTTTTGTTCTTTTTCCAATAAATTATTATATTTTCTTTTTGTTACTTCATATTGAAATTCAACATTATTTTTAATAATTTCTTTAATATTCATAATTTCAGGTTTTTGATTTGATATGGCAAGCATATTTACGCCAAAAGTATCTTCTAACCTTGTTTTTTTATAGAGTAAATTAATAAAATTATCGGCATCGGATCCTCTTTTTAATTCAATGACAATGTGGATTCCTTCTTTTGAAGATTGATTGGAGATATCAACAATTTCAGGCGCTTTTTTAGAATCATATAAACCAGCCACATCACTCAAAAATTTGGCGATATTTGCGCCAATCATTGTATAAGGAATTTCAGATATGATTACTTCAATTTTGCCATTTTTCCCTCTTTTTGTTTCAACAGTACCTCGAATTTTAATTTTACCGGATCCAGTCTCATAGATATGTAATAAATCATCCTTATTTATTACAACACCACCGGTAGGAAAATCAGGCCCTTTTATATGTTTTAAGAGCTCTTTTATCGTGATAGATTCATCTTTCATGTAAGCTTTGGTTGCTTCGATGATCTCACCTAGATTATGTGGAGGTATGCTTGTAGCCATACCAACAGCAATCCCTTCCGCTCCATTGACTAATAAATTAGGAAATTTTGCAGGAAGAACAGAAGGTTCTTTTTCTGTTTCATCAAAATTTGGAATGAAATCTATGACATCTTTATCTAAATCAGATAGTAAACCAACCTCAGTGATTTCATGCAATCGTGCTTCCGTATAACGCATAGCGGCTGCCCCATCGCCTTCAATATTTCCAAAATTCCCGTGCCCATCCACTAAAGGCATTGACTTTTTAAAATCTTGACTCATGACAACTAAAGAATCATAAATGGAACTGTCCCCATGTGGATGATATTTACCCATAGTATCTCCGACGATACGTGCACTTTTACGGTAATTTTTATCATGTTTGATTCCCAATTCATACATGTCATATAAAGTTCTTCTTTGAACTGGTTTTAGGCCATCACGAACATCTGGTAGCGCACGAGCCACAATTACACTCATTGCATAATCTATATAAGATTTTTGCATAATTTCTGAATACTCAGTTTTTATTATTTTTTCTTCCACGTCATACCCTTCCTTATTCTAAATATCAAGTTCTGCTTCAGGAGCATTTTTATATATAAACTCTCTTCTAGGGGGAACATTAGAACCCATTAACATTTCCGTTACATCAGAAGCCATTCTAGCATCTTCAATTTCTACTTGTTTTAACATTCTAGTTTCTGGGTTTAAGGTCGTTTCCCATAATTGATTTGCGTCCATTTCTCCTAAACCTTTATAACGTTGTAAGGTAAAATTTCCTTTATGAGACTTACGATATTTTTCTAATGCATAATCATCATATAAGTATTCCCCTTCCCCTTTTTGAGGTATTGTCTTATATAATGGTGGCATAGCAATATAAACATGTCCTTCTAAAATCAATTCGGACATATATCGATAAAATAGCGTTAAAAGTAAGGTACAGATGTGTGCACCATCTACATCCGCATCTGCCATAATAATTATTTTGTTATATTTTAGTTTTGAAATATCAAAATCATTACCATATCCTTCTGAAAAGCCACAACCAAAGGTATTTATCATAGTTTTAATTTCTTCATTTGCTAATACTTTGTCAATACTTGCTTTTTCAACATTTAAGATTTTCCCACGAATAGGTAAAATCGCTTGAAAAAGGCGATTTCTAGCCATTTTGGCACTTCCTCCGGCCGAATCTCCTTCTACAATGAATATTTCTGAAATATGAGGGTTTTTCGTTTCACAATTCGCAAGTTTACCATTACTATCAAAGGAAAATTTAGGGGTTGCTAATAGATTTGTTTTTGCCTTCTCTTCTGTTTTCCTTATTTTTGCTGATTTTTCAGCACAACCAATTACAGTTTTTAGAATATCTAAATTTCGGTCAAAAAAATGTACAATTTCTTCTCCAACAATTTGACTAACAGCTTTTGAAGCATCTTGGTTATCTAATTTTGTTTTTGTTTGACCTTCAAAACGTGGAGCAGGATGTTTGAGAGATATTACTGCCGTCATACCGTTTCTAACATCTGCACCGGTAAAATTAGAATCTTTATCTTTTAAAATACCTAATTCTCTTGAGTAATTGTTTATTACACTTGTAAAAATAGTTTTAAATCCAGTTAAATGTGTTCCACCTTCTGCATTATAAATATTATTGCAAAAACCTAATATATTTTCATGAAATTCATTTACATATTGGAACGCAACTTCACAGGTAATTCCATTCGATTCTCCTTGAAATAAAATAACATCCGTAAGTGCTGTCGAAGTTTTATTGATTTCTTTTACGAATCCTTGAATTCCTTCTTCTTCATGAAAAATAAGTTCTTCTTCGCTACCTTCTCTTTTATCCGAAAAATATATGGTAAGATTTGGATTTAAATAGGCAGTTTCATGTAAGCGACTTTTAATATCATCCGCTTTAAATCTTGTCTTTTCAAATATTGTTTCATCAGGCAAAAAATTTACCCATGTACCCGTTTCTTTTGTTTTTCCAATAATCGGTAATAGACCATTTTCTAGTTCTACGATAGGGATACCACGTTCATATTTATCTTCATGTATAAAACCATTTTTTTTGACTCGAACGCAAAGATAACTTGATAAAGCATTTACAACAGAAGATCCCACTCCGTGTAATCCTCCACTTGTTTTGTATGCGGAATTGTCAAATTTTCCACCTGCATGTAAAGTGGAAAAAACAAGCCTTTCAGCACTAATTCCTTTTGCGTGCATTTCAATTGGAATTCCACGTCCATTATCATAAATTGTAGTAGAACCATCATTTTCCAAAATTACATGTATTTCATTACAATAACCTGCTAGATGTTCATCCACCGAATTGTCAACAATTTCGTAAACAAGATGGTTCAAACCTTTTGTTGAAACACTTCCAATATACATTCCTGGTCGAACACGCACTGCTTCAAGTCCTTCTAATACGGTGATATTAGTTGCATCATATGTATTTGCGTTTTTCATTTAGTATTCCCTTCTAACTAAAATATTTTACGTTCTTAGTATAGCATAAACATCATTTTTTTCAAATAGAAAAGCACAAACTATTGTGCTTTTCTATTCGTATATTATAGATGTAGTATAGCTAAAGAATGTTTTCATAAGTATTGATATTTGATGTATTAGTTATATAAAAATCTAATATATTTTGTTCCTCATCATTTAGAACAAAAGTTCCCTTATTTATTTCATTTACCAAATTCTTAGCAACTACCAATTCGGATTGATTATCGTAAATATCTCCAATCGCGAAATGTAAAGAACCACTTTGTTCTATACCAAGCATATTGCCAGGACCTCTTAATTTTAAATCTTCATTTGCAATATGAAACCCATCATTAGAATGCAACAAAATTTCCAATCGTTTTTTTGCATTATCACTTTCACTTTCGCATAAGAACATGCAATAGGATTGCTCAGAACCTCTACCTATTCGACCTCGCAATTGATGTAGGGTTGCAAGTCCAAATCTTTCTGCATTTTCAATTAACATTACGGTTGCATTTGGTACATTAATACCTACTTCTATTACGGTTGTAGCAACAAGAATATCAATTTCTTTTCTTTTAAACGCTGCCATAATTGCAATTTTTTCAGTAGGTTTCATTTTCCCATGAATCGATGCAATATGAATATGTTTTGGAAATAAATGTTTTAATTCTTCTGTATATTCAATGACACTATGTAATTGTGGCATTTCTTCAGAAAATTCAACCATCGGACATATAATATAAGCTTGATGATTACAAGCAATTTGTTTTTGTATAAAAGAATGTGCTTTCATGCGAAAAGCAGGCGTAATTACAGAATTCTTAATTGGTAATCTTCCTTTTGGAAGCATTTTAATTTTAGATACTTTTAAGTCACCATATAATATGATCGCAAGAGATCTTGGAATTGGTGTAGCACTCATGACTAATGTATTTGTGTTTATGCCTTTTCCACTTAAAGCATTTCTTTGCTTCACTCCAAAACGATGTTGTTCATCTGTTATGACTAAACCTAGATGTTTGAATTCTAAAGATTCTTGTAAAAGTGCATGCGTTCCAATAATAATATTTATCGATCCATTTTTTATTTCTTCATAAATTTTTTGTTTTGCACTTTTTGAAACACTACTGGTAAGTAAGCATGGGGTTGCATTTGAAATTTTATAAGTTTTAATATATTCATTTATCGTTTCAAAATGCTGTTCTGCAAGAATTTCTAAAGGAGCCATAAAAGCACTTTGGTATCGATTTGATATGCACATAAAAATTGCCAAAATGGCAAGAATTGTTTTTCCGGATCCAACATCCCCTTGTAACAATCGATTCATTTGATATTTTCCAGATAAGTCATTTTGAATATCTTCCCAAGCAGAAAGTTGATCCACTGTTAACGAAAAAGGTAACGTTTCCATGAAGCGAGTTGTTTCTGCAACTTTTAACATAGGTGTCGTATTTAAAATTCTTACATTTTGTCTTTTTGATTGATTTAGTTTATATAAATAAAAAAAGAATTCATTAAAAACCAATCGTTTTCTTGCTTGTTTTAAAGAAATGGTATTCGCTGGAAAATGAATCTCATAAATGGCTTCCTTTAAAGAAAGAAAGGATTCTTGTTTTTGAATATTCTCTGCTAAAAAATCAGGTATTTGCAAATCATTGGTAGATAAAATTTGTTTGATTAATTTTATCATAGTTTGATTCGTAAGACCTTTTATATATGCATATTTGGGTTGATAAGTGTTTTCGATTTTCTGATATTTTTCAAGATGAAAAAGTTTTGGTTGTATAAAATGTAGCACTTTATTTTTTATAGTTACTTTTCCAAAAATGATTTGTTTTGTATTTATATGTATGGTTTTTTTCAAAAAAGGCATATGAAAAAAAACACATGCAATATTTTCCCCAGCAACAGATATTCCTTTTATTTGAGTCACGGACTTTGAATTTCGATATATATTAGAAACGGAAGTGATTCGACATTCGATAGCGACCATAGTGTTATTCTCTATAGATTGCGCTGTTTTATGTACAAAAGAATAATGCTCATATGTTTTTGGAAAAAAGGTAAGTAAATCAAAATATGTGTGGATATTTATTTGTTGAAAACAACTTTCTGTTTTGGGTCCAATACCCTTTAAATTGTGAATGGGATCAAGTAAATTCATAATATTATCTCCAAAAAAACGCCCGGTTATAAGCCGGGCGAAAAATTTTATTCAGCAGAAACAATGTAATAATATATTGGTTGGCCTCCATATTGAATTTCAACATCGCAATCCGAAAAATCCTTTTCTATTTTCTCTTTTAAAATCATGGCGTCTGATTCTGTTACTTCACTTCCATAGTAAATACTGAATAATGAAATATCACTATCTGCCATTTTCTTTACCATTTCATAGGCAACTGTTTGCATATCTTTTCCAACAGAAAGCATTGAATGGTCACCGATTCCCATATAATCCCCTTGTTTAATTTCAAAATCATCAATTTTGGTATCGCGAACCGCATATGTTACTTGACCAGTTTTTACATTCTCGAGCTCACTTGTCATGCTAGCTTCATTTTCCTCATCAGATAAATCAGGAATAAAGTTAATTAAAGCAGTTATTCCTTGTGGGGTGTTTTTTGTTGGAATAACAATAATTTTTTTATCTTGTACTAAAGATTTCGCCTGTGTCGCTGCTAAAATGATATTGGAATTATTTGGTAAAATAAATATGGTATCTGCATTTACTTTATCAATTGCCTTTAACATATCTTCCGTACTTGGATTCATGGTTTGGCCACCTTCAATAATATAATCTACTCCCAATCCTTTAAATAATTCATTTAATCCTTCACCAACACTAACAGAAATAAATCCATAAGGTTTTTTCGGTGGAACTTCATGAATATTCTTTACCTCATGAGAAGATTTATTCTCTGCCATTTTGATAACTTTTTCATGATGTTCTAAGCGCATATTATCAATTTTTAAATTTGATAAGGAACCATATTTTAAGGCTTCTTGAATAGCAAGTCCTGGGTCATTTGTATGTACGTGAACTTTTACAATTTCATCGTCTGCAACAACAACAATGGAATCGCCTAAAGATTCTAAGTAATCTTTAAATTCTACTTCATTTTGAATATTAAATACACGGTCTGTCATAATTATAAATTCTGTACAATACCCAAATTTAATATGAATTTCTCCTTGAAATTCTTCAGACATAGTAGATGCAACTGGTTTAACTTCCATTTCTATGGATAAATCAATTTCTTTACCTAAATAGGCATCATTAGCACCTCTTAATATCTCTAACAACCCTTGTCCACCAGAATCAACAACACCTGCTTGTTTTAAAACGGGCAACATATCCGGTGTTTTTTGTAAAACTTCATCTGCATAAGTAATAATTTCTTCAAAACATTTTGCTAAATCAGTTTCTTTTGCGTTTGCTAATTCTATAGCTTTTGAAGCTGCACCTTTTGCAACCGTTAAAATTGTTCCTTCTTTTGGTTTCATCACTGCTTTGTAAGCGGTTTCAACTGCTTTTTCCATTGCTTCAGCAATAATTTCAATTGAAATTTCATCATAATCACTAATAATTTTGGTGAATCCCCTAAGCAATTGCGATAGAATAACTCCAGAATTTCCTCTTGCTCCTCTTAAAGAACCAGAAGAAATGGCTTTACAAATACTTGTCATATCAATATCATTCGTACTTTCTAATTTTGAGATTTCTTTTGCAGCTGCCATAATCGTAAGTGTCATATTCGTTCCAGTATCACCATCTGGAACTGGAAAAACATTTAATTCGTTTATCCATTCCTTTTTATGTTCTAAATTTTTTGCTCCAGCTAACATCATTTTAGCTAACATCTTAGCATCTAATGTATTTGAATTCATAATAAATCCTCCTAGTCTATTACTCTTACACCTTCAACAAAGATGTTTATTTTTTTAACTTTTAAACCTGTAAATTTTTCCACTTTATATTTTACATTACTAATTAAATTTTCTGTTACCGTATGAATAGATACTCCATATGCAATAATCACATGGAAATCTAAAGTTAAACTATTTGCAGAATTTACAGTAGCAGATATTCCATTTGTAATCTTATCTTTTTTTAACAGTCTAACTAAACCCTCAGTAACATTTACAGAGGCCATACCAACAATGCCAATACATTCCACAGCAACGGAACCAGCATATTGTTCGATGACTTCTTTATCAATTTCGATGTTCCCTAAATGGGTGTTCATTGAACCCTTCATATAATTCCTCCTTATTCTTTCAATCAGAAAATAAATTGAAAATTTAAATATCTATATTATTATAACCTTTTTTTACAAAAAAAGAAATAATTAATTTTTACTTGCATATTTCAAATATTTCTGATAAAATAACAACGTTGTAAAGAAGTTATGTAATACTTAGGAGGTGCTACTATGGCAAAATGTGATATTTGTGAAAAAGGTGTTCACTTTGGTAATGCTGTAAGCCATTCTCATAGAAGATCAAATCGTATTTTTCATTCAAACATTAAAACAGTAAAATGCGTGGTTAACGGGTCTGTAAAGAAAATGCATGTATGTACAAATTGTTTAAAATCTGGAAAAGTTGAAAGAGCTTAGGCTGATTTGTTATAAACAAGTTTCAATAAAAAAACTGCCGTTTGGCAGTTTTTTTATTTGAATTCTTCTCTTAAGGATGAATATTCTTCATTAATCAATTGAATGGTTGTATTATCACCACTAATATTATCTGGATGAAATATTTTAATTAGATCTTTATATCTTTTTTTTAAGGTTAAATTATTATTTACTCCATTGAAAAAATTTTGTACACTTCCATATTCTCTAATTTCACGTTCTTCTTCAGAACGTCTTTGCACCATTCGATTAACTTGCATTTCTTGTTCAAATCGTTTTTTGTCTTCTGCCAACATTTGAAACCCATGTTCCAATATTTTTTTCTTGTTTTCAAAAACAAGCTGTTCCTGTGATAAAAAATCTTTTTGATTTTTAAGATCTTTATTTAACCTTTTCATTTCTAGAAGAAATTCTTTTTTTTCTTTATTAAATTTTTTGATTTTTTCTTCTAAGTCCTTCTTTTCTTCCAAAAACAACTTCTTTTCATCTGAAAATTGGTCTTTTTCTAATTGAAATTGGTCTTTTTGTTGTTCAAGAAGAACTTTTTCTTGAAATAGTTGTTCTTTAGTAAGAACCGATTTATGTTGTGACATAGATACACCTCGATTCGATTTTATGATTCGTTCGTCTCTTTTGGGAATGCAGCATTCACAGCATCACTATCCGAAGGCATTTCCTCTTTTTTTGCTGTAAATTTATTAACAAGATCCGGAATCATATCTAATAGTTTCGTAACAGAATCTTGATTTTTTACATTTACTAGTTTTGTTTGTCCATTTTTAATAACTAAAATAGCGCTAGGTGACATTTTTCCACCCATTCCGCCGCCGCCGCCATTATCTGATGCTTTGCTACTTGCACCTACACCAACACCAAAAGTAACATCTACTAGTGGTAGAATGATAGTGTCACCGAAAGTAGTTGCTTCACCAACTACGGTTTTTGTAGATAATAAAGAATTCATTCCATCCATTAATGAATCCATAATTCCATTAAATGTTGAATCTGCCATATTTTAATCCTCCTCTTTCTTAAATATCTGAATTAGTCTTTGTATGTCTTTATTAAAATAGATCTTTAAACCAATCATTAAAATAGTAAGTAATCTTATCCGACCAGAAATATAAATTTTATATAAGAAGATTTCTTTCTCGAAATTAGGAATCATACTTATTTTCCCTTTATGAATAGGATAACATGCTGAATACAAACCATATAACTCACCCGTTTGTGAAGGATCTTTCATGCCTAATTGAATTTCACCAATAATTTTACGTGGGAAAATCATTTTTAACAAATGTAAAAGTTCTTTTTTACATAATAAAACAGCTTGTTTTGTTCGTTCATCTTTTATTCGGTTGATATTTTTTTTAAACAGAAAAATATTTTTCTTTATTTTATCATAAAGATTAGAAAAAGTGAATGTAGTCTTCTCTTTTTTCTTTGGTTTATGATGACGAGAAGAAGTTTTCTTGGCTTTTAATGTATTACTTTTTTCTTTTGAAATTTTATTTTTTTGTTTTGAATCTTTTAAATCGGATTGTATTTTCCTTTTTTTTATATTTTTCTTCTTTTTGGAAATAGGCTTTTCTTTTTGTGGATAGATCTTAATTCCTAAAATAGTAATAAAGTAGGAAAAACCGTCTTGATAGCATAAATGTACATGAACTAAATGTAATAACCATGTAATTGAAGCCGTTGCGTAAATTTTCTCCTTATTATTAGATGTAATCCGATAACGTATCGGAGTAAATAAAACGACACATAATAAGAATAATATGATTGCGATGATTGATAAAATGATTATCCCAATTATTTTTAATATGAGTAGTATAATTGATAACATGATTACCTCACTAATATTTATTTTGTGTAAAATAAGATTTCACATTTGCAGAATTCGTTTTATTATATATATCTTCTATAATATGCTGAACTAAAAGAAATGCATCTTGCTTGTTTTTAGCAACACCAATAATATATGGCGGTTTTTTTTTGTAATAGCGTTGAATTAAATATTTCGAATGAAAAAGATCTAATTGATCACTGTTTCTGGATATACAAATCACATAATAAGATGTTCTTAATGGATGATGTGAAATAATATATTTAATTTGAAACTTTGTTTTTTTTATGGAGCTGCTAATATATAAATCTTTATAAAATTTCATCATAAATAACCTCATATGGTATATAAATATCTTCTGCCTTCATTTTAACATAAATACGAAAAAAACGATACAAAAGAAAACACCTTATAAGAAAAGTATTGTTTGACAAATATTTATATTGTTAGATATAATTAACTATAGAGATATAATTATCTCATAAAAGGAGTGATTCAATTGAAACATATTGCTACGATGGCGTTAAAAAAAGGAATGGAATTAGCGGAAGACGTTTTAAATTATAAAAATAAACTTATCTTAAAGGAAGGTGATATTTTAGATGAACTTTCTATTGCAAAGTTAGAAAGATATTCCATTATGACCGTTTTAATTAAAGAGCCCAAAGACTTTGCTACTACTCACTTTGAAAAAATGCACTTAGATGATGATTATCATAAATTTGAACAGGAATATAAAAATAATTTAAATGCCTATAAATATATGGTGGATCAGTTTATTAATCAAAAACAACCTTTAAATACAGAATATTTGTTACAAATACATAAGAATATTTCGAAATATGCAAAATCAGGTGAACAATTATTAGATATGCTTTATAACATGGTTCCAAGTGAAGATGATTTAACCTACGCACATTGTTTAAATGCGGCATTAATCAGTCATGTATTTGGCGGATGGTTATCTCTTTCTTCTGAAGATATTAAAATTTTAACACTTTGTGGATTTGTTTATGATATCGGGAAAATCACGTTACCAAATTCTTTAATCTGGTCTCCTGGTAAATTATCGGATTTTCAATATAATTGGATGAAAACACATACAACCATTGGATATCAATTAATGAAAAATCAAAAGTTTGATCAACATATTATTAATGCTACGTTAATGCATCATGAACGTTGCGATGGCTCTGGATATCCAAATCATTTGAAAGACGATGATATCGATATTTTTGCTAAATATATATCGATTGTTGATGCATATGCTGCTATGACTTCAGCAAGAATATACCGAAAATCCAAAAATGCTTTTGAAGTTATTGATAGTTTTCTTGATGCTGGAGTAGAAAAATATGGTTCAGGGATTATATGGCCAATTCTTGAACATATTGCAAATGCACAATTAGGGAGAAAAGTATTACTAAGTAATGACATGAAGGCAGATGTGATATTGATTAATAAAAGAATGCTTTCTAGACCTCTCGTAAAATTAGAAGAAGAAGTTCTTGATTTATCAAAGACACCAGATTTGAAAATTATTTCTATTTTATAAAAAAAGAGATTTGACATAAAGTCAAATCTCTTTTTTTAATCATTTAAACATTTATTTACTGCATTTAATATTTTATCATTCTCAAATGGTTTTGTGATAAATTCAGTTGCACCGTGTTTTACAGCATCTACAACTTTTCCTTTTTGTCCAGCAGCAGTTACCATTAAAATTTTAACATTTTTATCATTTTCCCGGATTAATGACAAGGCTTCAATCCCATCCATAACAGGCATCGTAATATCAAGAGTGATCAAATCTGGTTTACATGAAATATAATTATCAATTGCAATTTTTCCATTCTCGGCTTGACCACAAATTGTATGGCCAGCTTCTTCTAAAATACTTGCCAATACTTTTCTAGATACACGAGAATCATCAACTATGTATATTTTCGCCATAAATATTTCCTCCTATTATTTAATTTGAATATCCGTATCAATAGAAACTAATAAATCAAAATGAATTGTATCAAAGCTAATTGGAATCACATAAATATGTTCGCCAGTAATCGTCGATAGAGATTCATGATATAAAGGTGGATACATATCTAATTCCATGGGATGTTCATCATTACTTACTTTCGTTGCAAAAAGACCATTTACACAATTAATAAATTCTGCATTTGCGTCCAAAGCATCTTCTTGATTTTCTACAAATTTTTTACCTGCAAAACTAATTGCACTGTTTAACATAGCTTCTTCATTAGCTGCAATACAAACGAAAAGCCTATGATCACCATCAGAAATTTGATAACTGATTTGTGGTGCTGAAAAAGTTTGTACTTCGTATGCAGTATCAATATATACATTATAATTCATCAATCTTGATACGGTTCTAACAAAGGTCCCAATCAATTCAAAAAGTATTTCATTTTTTAAATCAACAAAATAAGGTAATATGCGATTGATATCACAACTTTTTAAGTTTTCTAAGTCGGTTTGTGTATAGCCATGTTCATTTTGATATAGTGATAAAATATCATTAATGGTATCTAAAGGCAAAAAACCTTTATCTACAATAGCCTGTATAAATACTAAATAACGATTTCCTTGAAGCGTTAATAATCTGGTTACCTGATCTTCCGTTAAATACCCACTGGTTTTTGCAATATCACCAAATCTTTTATCCATAATAGCTTGAAGTTTGTTTACCTCTTCTACTTGAGAAATGGTCATCATTTTTTCAGTGACAGCAATTAAACCTAAACGGCTTCGACTATTTTCCTGTTTTTTATAAACAGAAAGTAGTTGTTCATTTGTTAACGTGCCTGATTCCACTAAATATTTACCAAAAATTCTATCAAACATCGACTATCTCCTCTCGAAATACAATATATATATTTTATAACATAATGTATAAAATATCAATAAAAACACATTTTTTTCCTTATAAACGAAATATTTTAATCAACACCCCGATTAAAATGACCATTTGTATATTCATCAATTATAAAATGATTCTCTGCATGAACATTCTCATGTAAATAAAAATCGCAAATTTGATGAAATAATGCTTCGTTTTCAAAAGTAAACTCTAATCTTAATCGTGTTTTCTCATGGAAGGAATGGATATAATTATGTAGGGATAAAGGAACACAATTATATAATACATTATAACAATACATACAATTTGTTTTTACCATAAAATTTTTATGCATTCGATCTGTTAAAACATGAGTTTGTTGTTTTATATTACATTGTCCAAGTGTTTTACTAATACAATTTGCACTTATCATTAATGGAATTTGCCCATATACCATAGCTTCATCTGGAAATGGTAAATGATTTAATTCTTTATGATTTAACTCTAAGGGACTTGTCCAAGTATAATTCTTTTCTTTCCAAAAATTAATTGTAAATGTGTTCATACAATATACAAAATAATCTAATTGTTTCATGCCTGAATAATGCATGTCATTCAAAAAGCCAATTTCATCAAGATTTCTTATCAATACACCTTTTATGTAAGGCTCAAATAATATTGTTTTCCAAAGTGTTTCTTTCTTTTGAAAATCACTTTGTCTAAAAACATGCGGTAATGCAAGATAGAAATCAATAGTCGACATATTTGATAGTAAATTCTCTATGTTTTCTTGTTCTTGTTCAAAAAGTGAAATAGGAATATAAATACGTTCTGGTGAATAAGAAACGGCAAGTTTTAATTGTTGAAAGTTAGAAATTAAAATACTATAAGAATGTGTATTATTTGTTATATTTATTTTAGATCCATGATTATGTGAATTTACTAGTTGTTTAGGTTTTCTATAATCTTTTTGTCTTGTTGGTAATAGCAAGTCTTCTTCTATTTCTTGTAATGCTGTTCTTCGAATTTCATTTAAACTAGATATCGGAAGAAAACTACGAAAATCGGTATGTATGTTAATGTTGGTAAACGAAAAATTTGTATCCGTTGTTTTATTTAATTGTTTGATGATTTTTTGATTATTCAAAGGTTGATTTTTAGCTAGAGATACGACGTCTCCAAAAAAAGAATATGTCTTTTTCTGATGTGATATAACTAAATTTATTTTCTCTCCTACATATATATTTACATCGCATGAAATTTCAAATTTTAATGGTGGTAAAGATTCTATAAAATCATGGACTGTAAGTAATAGTTTATCCGGTGTTTCTTTATAAGTTGATTGATGAATGGTTAACATATCTTTTCCATTTTTGGTTTCAAAATATCCATTTTGAGAGGATGTTCTAACATAAATATTTTCTAACATATATTTATCTTTTGGATCAATTATCAAAGGAGATGTATCCATTATTTTTCTTTTTTTCAAAATAACATCTATGTATTTTCGATATATGGCAGTAACCATCACAACATATTCTGGCTTTTTCATCCTACCTTCAATTTTTAAGGAATCTACACCAATATGAATCAGTTCTTCTAAATAATTAATTGCACATTGGTCTTTCATGCTTAAAGGATAGCAACTATCCGTGTGATCTATTTGATATGGCAATCTACAAGGTTGTGCACAACGCCCTCGATTTCCGCTTCTTCCACCTAAAATAGAGCTTAACAAACATTGTCCGGAATAGGAATAACACATGGCTCCATGAATGAAAATTTCTAATTCCATATCTGTTTTTGCTTTGATTTCTTTGATTTCTGTAAGCGATAATTCTCTTGCTAAAACAACACGTTTTACATTCATAGATTCCAAGACATGAATTCCAGAAACACCGGTCACAGTCATTTGTGTACTTGCATGAAGATCCAAATTGGGAAAAGCTTCTCGAATATAAGCCATGACTCCTATATCTTGCACAATAACACCATCTAATCCTTCTTCATAGAATTTCAGTAGATAAGCATAAAGTGATTGTAATTCAAGTTCTTTTAATAAAGTATTCACGGTAAGATATACTTTTTTTTGAAATAAATGAGCCGTTTGAATTGCTTTTATCACTTCTTCATCTGAAAAATTATTTGCAAACGCTCTTGCTCCAAATTTGGAACCAGCAAAATAAACGGCATCTGCTCCTGCACGTAATGCTAGTAAAAATATATCATAATTACCTGCAGGGGCAAGTAATTCAATCTTATTCTCATTCATAAGATACTCCTTATTATTGAATCATAAATAATATAATAAAGGCTGTCATTAGACAGCCAAATTAATTATTATTCTTTTTCTAAATTTTCTAATTTAATCATTGCAGTAATCAATTCATGTTTTAAATCATATAGTTCTTTTTCTTTCATTTCAAGATCTTCTTGCAAAGTATCAATGGTCTTTTTCGCTTTAAAATAATCATCTGCAATATTAACTTGAAGCATTATTTGTATAAACTCGGATGATTGTCTTTTTAAACCTTCTAATTTATTGAATTCAGCCATTTTGTTATTAATGTAGGATGCAATCTTTTGAATATAGTCTTCACTTTCGTAACCGCTAATCGTGAATACTTTCCCACAAATAAGAACTTCTGTATCTACCTTTGAAGACATATAAGAACCCCCAGTCCACTATATATATATTAAAATATTATATTATACACAATATCTATTATATACAATTTATTCGGGAATATCAAGACCTAAATGATGATATGCTAGTTCTGTCACCATACGTCCTCTTGGAGTTCTTGTAATCAAACCTGATTTTAGTAAATAAGGTTCATAAACATCTTCTATTGTTCCGGAATCTTCACCAATTGATGCAGCTAACGTATCTAAACCAACTGGGCCACCAGAAAAATTCAAAATCATAGTTTGTAATAGTGCACGGTCAATCGTATCTAAACCAAGAGAATCTACTTCTAGTGAGGAAAGAGCCGCTTGTGCAATTTCTTTCGTAATAATCCCATCAAATTGTACTTGTGCAAAATCACGAGTTCTTTTTAACAATCGATTCGCTAAACGTGGAGTACCTCGACTTCGCAATGAAATTTCAACAGCACCTTCTTCAACAATGGGAACTTCTAATTTTAAGGAGGAATGTTTTACAATCGTTGCTAATTCAAAGGGGGAATAATACTCCATATGATTTGTAATTCCAAAACGATCTCGTAATGGAGCACTTAATAATCCCGCTCTTGTTGTTGCACCTATTAATGTGAATTTGGGAAGGGATAACCGAATTGATTTTGCAGTTGCTCCTTTTCCAATAATTATATCAATTGCATAATCCTCCATCGCAGGATATAACACTTCTTCTACAATTCGATTTAATCGATGTATTTCATCAATGAATAAAATATCACCTTCTTGCAAATTATTTAAAATAGCTGCAAGTTCACCCGGCTTTTCAATTGCAGGTCCACTCGTTATTTTTATATGAACTCCCATTTCATTCGCAATAACACCAGCTAAAGTTGTTTTTCCTAATCCTGGAGGGCCATAAAGAAGAACATGATCTAACACATCCTTTCTATTTTTTGCAGCCTCAATATATATCTGTAGCATGGATTTGATTTTCTCTTGTCCTATATATTGTTCTAAAGTTTGTGGGCGCAAACTTTTTTCAACGGAAATATCTTCTTCTGAAAATGATGTTTCAATAATTCTTTCCATGTTATCTCATCCTCTTTAATGCTTCTTTTAAAAATTGCTCAACGTTCATTTCTTTAGTATAAGGTACTTCGTCTACTGCTGACTTGGCAATTTTATTGGTGTATCCCAAATTAATCAGTGCCTCTACTACTTCCTCTTGATAACGTTTATGCATTTCATCTGATTGATTTGTGGAATTATAGCATATCGTACCATTTGCATCAAGTAAATCATCTCTCGATACTTTATCTTTTAAATCAATTAAAATTCGTTCCGACGTTTTTTTTCCAATACCTTTTGCATTTGAAATTTTTGTGCTATCGCCTGCAAGGATTGCGTATCGTAAATCGGCGGTATTCAAAGTAGAAAGAATGGATAATGCAGCTTTTGGACCAACGCCATTTACTTTAATTAACAATTTGAACATTTGTAATTCATCTTTTGTTAAAAAACCAAACAAAGTCAATTCATCTTCTCGTACATTAAGATATGTATGCAACAGTGTTTCTTTATTACAAGAAATATTTTGTAATGTATTATCTGAAACCAATAATTCATAGCCAATATTATTTACTTCAAGAATTACAGAAGCAGATAATATTTCTTGAATAGAACCTTTCATAAATGAAATCATATTTTTTTCCCTTTCAAAAACAAACTTATGTTCTGATATAGTATATCATAAAAGAAGAAACACTTCAAAGTATTTTGAAGTGTTTCTTCTTTTTCTTATCCTTAAATTTATTGATTAATATAATTTACTAATCCTTCGCTTGCGATTATCTTTTGCATAAAAGGAGGAAAAGGTTGGCCTAAAAAAGAGGTGCCTTTTGTATGATTTATTATAGTGCCTGTATTAAAATCAACTTCTACTTCATCACCGTTTTCAATCGAATTTGCAGCTTCTTTACATTCAATAATAGGAAGACCAATATTAATTGCATTTCGATAAAATATACGTGCAAAGGTTTCTGCAATTACGCAGCTAATACCTGATGCTTTAATTGCAATGGGTGCATGTTCTCTTGAAGATCCACATCCAAAATTCTTATTTGCAACAATAATATCACCAGCTTTCACTTCCTTAATAAAACTTGAATCAATATCTTCCATACAGTGTGTTGCAAGCTCTGCTGGATCAGAGGTATTTAAGTATCTAGCTGGTATAATAACGTCTGTATCAATATTATCCCTATATTTAAAAACTTTTCCTTTTGCGTTTTTCATACTTTCTCCTATCATATTATTGAATTAATTTGGTGCAGAAATTGTACCCGTAATTGCACTATGTGCAGCAACAGCAGGACTTGCCAAATAAACTTCCGAGTCAACATGCCCCATACGACCAACAAAATTACGATTTGTGGTAGAAACACACCTTTCATTTGCTGCTAAAATACCCATATAACCTCCTAGACAAGGTCCACAAGTTGGGGTGGAAACAACAGCCCCCGCTTCTATAAATATTTTTAATAATCCCTCTTCCATTGCTTGCAGATATATTTTCTGTGTTGCTGGAAGAATAATCGTGCGAATCCCTTTTGCAACTTTTTTCCCTTCCAATACTTTTGCTGCCATTCTCAAATCAGAAATTCTTCCATTTGTACATGAGCCAATTACAACTTGATCAATTTTAATTTCCTCTGTAATTTCATCAATTGTTCTTGTATTTTCTGGTAAATGTGGAAATGCAATGGTTGGTTTGATTTTACTTAAATCAATATGATAAACATTATCATAAACAGCATCTATATCTGCAACATACGTTTTATACTCTTTTATGGAATGCTCTTTCATATAAGAAATTGTCAAATCATCTACTGGAAAAATACCGTTTTTACCACCAGCTTCAATCGCCATATTAGCTATGGTAAATCGATCATCCATTGTAAGGTTTTTGATACCATCACCTACAAATTCCATGGATTTATACAGTGCACCATCTACACCTATCATTCCTATAATATGTAAAATTACATCTTTACCACTCACCCATGGATTTAGTTTACCCGTAATATTAAATTTTATAGCGCTTGGAACTTTAAACCAAGCTTTACCAGTTGCCATCCCTGCAGCCATATCCGTACTCCCAACACCTGTAGAAAAAGCACCCAAAGCTCCATAAGTACAAGTATGACTATCTGCACCGATAATCACTTCACCTGCAACCGTTAATCCTTTTTCGGGCAATAAAGCATGTTCTATGCCCATCTCTCCTACTTCAAAATAATTGGTAATTTTATTTCGATATGCAAATTCACGAACACATTTACAATGTTCCGCTGATTTAATATCTTTATTTGGTACAAAATGATCTGGAACTAAAGCAATCTTATCGTTATCAAATACTTTCTTGACATTCATTTTATTAAATTCATTTATTGCAACAGGGCTAGTAATATCATTGCCTAAAACTAAGTCTAAATCTGCTTCAATTAATTGACCTGCTGTTACAAAATCCAATCCAGCATGCGAAGCCAAAATTTTCTGTGTCATTGTCATTTTCATAGGGAACCCTCACTCTCTTCTTTCTAATCGTAACATACTACTTTCATTATTGAAAATACATAATGATTATATTTCATATAACTATTAGTTATGATATAATAAATTTCATTATAATTATATTATATCTTAACAGGAGGCATTATGGAAAATAACTTATCCTATTATAAGATTTTCTATGTGGTAGCAAAGAATCAAAATATATCAAAAGCTGCAAAAGAATTATTTATTTCTCAACCTGCTATTAGTAAAGCAATCACAAAATTGGAACAAAATTTAAATACTACTTTGTTTTTACGAAATTCTAGAGGCGTAAAATTAACTTATGAAGGAAGTTTATTATTCGAAGAATGTAAAATAGCTTTTCAAGCAATTTCAAATGGTGAATTACAAATTAAGAAAGCAACAGAATTAAATATGGGGCAATTAAAAATTGGCGTAAGCACAACACTTTGCAAATATATATTACTACCTTATTTAAAACGATTTATGATTAAATATCCAAATATTAAAATTGAAATTTTGTGTGCAGGTACCTTTGAAATTATAAATATGATGGATTTAGGAACAATAGATATTGGATTAGTTGCCAAACCAAACCAATTCAAAAAAATAGAATATTTTAAAATGGGAAATATTCAGGATGCTTTTGTTGTTTCTCCTAATTATTTAAACCGATTAAAAAGAGAACATAGAATTGAAAACACAAAAGAATTGTGGGAAAAAGGAACGCTTATGGTGTTAGATAAAGGTAATATTACCAGACAATTCATTGATTCTTATTTTAATGAAAAGCAGATTGGATATCAAAATTTATTAGAAGTAACTTCAATGGATTTATTAATTGAATTTTCATTAATTGGAATTGGTATTGCTTGTGTAATTAAGGATTTTGTAAAAGATGAAATTCGAAAAGGTGATTTAATTGAAGTTTTTAATGAATTTCAGATTCCTTCTAGAGAAGTTGGTTTCATCTGTAATTCTGAAAACATCAAATCTAATGCTTTGGATTTGTTTCTAAAAATGATGAAATAAAAAAAGCACCCTT